>NZ_JBMKHJ010000053.1:0-19608 GCF_049237265.1 Enterobacter cloacae complex sp. IR5384
GTCACTGACGCGGCGGGCAATACCGGCACCGGCACCCATAGTGTGACCGTGGATACCGGTCTGCCATCGGTTAATTTCAACGCCATCAGCGATGACAACGTCCTGAATGCGGTGGAGAAAGGCCAGGATCTGAACGTCAGCGGCACCAGCGCCAACCTGGCAGAAGGCACCGTGGTGACCGTGACCCTGAACGGTAAAAACTACACGGCCACCACGGCGGCAGACGGTACCTGGAGCCTGACGGTTCCGGCCGCCGATCTGGCGGGTCTGGGTCAGGCGAATTACACCCTGAACGCGACCGCCACCAACGGCGTGGGCAACAGCGTAAGCAATACGGCGAACCTGCTGGTCGACACCGCGCTGCCAACCGTCACCATTAATACCGTGGCGGGCGACAACGTGATTAACGCGGCGGAAGTGGCGGCAGGCCAGACCATCAGCGGCAGCGTGGCGAATGCCGAAGCGGGCAATACGGTAACCGTGATGATTGGCGGCAACAGCTACACCGCGACGGTGCAGAGCGATCTGAGCTGGTCCGTGAGCGTGCCGGAGTCGGTCCTGACCGCGCTGGGCAACGGCGATTTAACGGTATCAGCGACCGTCACCAACGGCCACGGCAACACCGGTACGGGCGAACGTGACATCACCATCGACGCCAACCTGCCGGGTCTGCGTGTGGACACCGTGGCGGGCGACGATGTGATCAATAGCATCGAACATGGTCAGAACCTGATTGTCACCGGCTCCAGCGACGGGCTGGCGGCGGGCACAACGCTCACCGTGACCCTGAATGGCAAAACCTATGCGGCTTCCGTGCTGGCAGATGGTACCTGGAGCGCGGCGATCCCGGCTGCAGACGTCGGGGCGCTGGCTGCTGGTACGGTCACCGTCACCGTTGCAGGCCAGAGCGCAGCAGGCAACCCGGTGACCATCAGCCATGACGTCACGGTCGATCTGACCGCGGTCGCCATCAGCATTGACACCATCGCCACCGACGACGTGATTAACGCGGCGGAGAAAGGAGCGGATCTGGTGCTCTCCGGTAGCACCAGCAACGTGGAAGAAAACCAGACCGTTACCGTCACCTTTGGCGGCAACTCTTATACCGCCACCGTCGATGCCGACGGCAACTGGACCGCCACCGTACCGTCCGCGGATCTCGCGGGCCTGAAAGACGGCGATGCCAGCGTGCAGGTGAGCGTCACCAACGCGCACGGCAACAGTGCGTCCGCAGGGCGTGAGTACAGCGTAGATGCCACCGCGCCAGGCGTCACCATTGATACGGTTGCTGGCGATAACGTTATTAACGGCAGCGAAGCATCCGCTGGTGTGACTGTCTCCGGCACGACCACGGCAGAAGCCGGGCAGACGGTTACCGTGACGCTGGGCGGCAACAGCTATACCGCCCAGGTACAACCGGATGGCACCTGGAGCGTCAACGTACCTTCCGCCGATCTGTCCGCACTGGCTGATGATGGCTATACGGTGCAGGTGAGCGTTAGCGATACGGCGGGTAACCCGGGCAGCGCGAGCAAGGCGATTACGCTGGATACCACACCGCCGACCGTCAGCTTTAACGTGGTGGCGGGCGATGATGTCATCAACAGCGTGGAACATGCGCAGGCGCAGATCGTCAGCGGCACGTCCACCGGCGCCAACGTAGGCGATAAGGTCGTCATCACCTTGGGTTCAAACCAGTACACCACCACCGTTGATGCCAGCGGTAACTGGAGCGTGGGCGTACCGGCGAGCGTGATTTCTGCGCTCAATGACGGCACCGTGACCCTCAGCGCAACCATCACCGACAGCGCGGGCAACAGCAGCACCCAGACCCACGACGTGGTGGTCAATACCGCCTCCGTGGCGCTGACGGTTAATACCCTCAGTGGCGATGACGTAATCAACGCAGCAGAAGCGGCTACGTCTCTGGTGATTAACGGCTCCAGTGCTCAGTTTGCCAGCGGCACGGTGGTGACCGTGACCCTGAACGGCAAGAGCTATACGGCCACCATTCAGAGCGACGGCAGCTGGAGCACCACCGTACCGGCTGCCGATGTGGGTGCGCTGGCCGATGGCGCGAACTATCAGGTAGCGGTTTCGGCGCAGGACAGCGCGGGCAACAGCGCTTCGGCAACGCACAGCATCAGCGTGGACACCACTGCGCCGGTGGTGAGCATTGCAACGCTGTCGGGCGATGACGTGCTGAACGCAGCGGAAGCGCAGCAGCCGCTGACCGTGCACGGCTCCTCCAGTGCAGAGGCGGGCCAGACCATCACCGTAACCCTGGGCGGCAAAACCTACACTGCCACCGTGGCGAATGACGGCACCTGGACGCTGGATATTCCGGCTACTGACCTGGCTGCACTCAGCCAGGGCGCGCTGACGGTGACCGCGTCGGTCAATGACAACGCCGGTAATCACGGCCAGACCACGCACACCTTAACGGTGGACACCGTTGCGCCGACCGTCACCATCAGCACCGTGGCCGATGACGATATTGTCAACAACGCCGAGCAGCTGGCCGGCCAGACCATCCGCGGCACCACCACGGCTGAACAGGGCCAGACAGTGACCGTCTCCTTTAACGGCCACAGCTATCAGGCAACCGTCGCGGCAGACGGTACGTGGTCGGTCTTCGTACCGGGCCGAGATTTCCTTGGCCTGAGCGACGGGGATTACACCATTACCGCCTCGGTGAGCGATAAGGCGGGCAACCCGGGCAGCGCCACGCACGACGTGACGCTGAACGGCGATGTACCGACGATCGTTATTAACACTTTTGCCCAGGACGACATCGTCAGCGCCGCCGAACACGGTACGCCGCTGGTGATCAGCGGTACTACCGACGCGCCAGCGGGCCAGACGGTGACGGTGACCCTGAACGGCAAGTCCTATACGACCACCGTGCAGAATGACGGCAGCTGGAGCTATACGCTCGGCAGCGCAGATGTTTCCGCGCTGGCAGACGGCGGCGCGTATGTCATTAACGCGCAGGTGAGCAACACCATCGGCAACAGCGCCAGCGACAACCACACCGTTACCGTGGATCTGACTGCGCCGTCGATGGGGATCAGCATTGATTCCCTGCAAAACGACACCGGTCTGAGCGCGAGTGATTTCATCACCAACGACAGCCAGATTATCATCAACGGTTCCCTGACCGCGCAGCTCGGCAACAACGAGAAGGCGCAGATCAGCCTGGACGGCGGGGCCACGTGGAGTGATCTGAGCGTCACCGGCACGACCTGGCGCTACACCGATAGCCGCACTCTGACGGACGATACGTACCAGTACCAGGTGCGGGTGATCGATAACGCGGGCAACGTGGGGGCAACGGACAGCCAGGACGTGGTGATTGATCTGACCGCGCCTGTGGCAACGAGCATTACGGTTGACTCCATCTCCCAGGATACCGGTCTGTCCGACAGCGACTTTATTACCAGCGATACGCAGATCAGCCTGAAAGGAACGCTGGGCGCGGCGCTGGGCAGCGGTGACCACGTCCAGATCAGCCTCGACGGCGGCCAGAACTGGACCGACGTCAGTGTCAGCGGTTTGAGCTGGACCTATGTGGATGGCCGTACGCTGGCCGACGGGGATTACAACTACCAGCTGCGCGTCATTGATGATGCGGGGAATATCAGCGCTACCGTAAGCCAGGTAGTGACCATCGATACCGTTGTGCCGGACGCCAGCAAAACGATCGCCATCGACAGCATCAGCGATGACACCGGCCTGAGCAGCAGCGACTTTATCACCAGCGATACCTCGCTGACGCTGCACGGCTCGCTCGGCGCGACGCTGGCCGACGGGGAATATGCCCAGATCAGTATCGACGGCGGCGTAACCTGGCAGAACGTGATTGTCACTGGCAACAACTGGTACTACGTGGATGGCCGCACGCTGGCTAACCAGACCTACGACTACTACGTTCGCGTGGTGGATGCCGCGGGTAACGTGGGTGCCAGTGCCCATCAGCAGGTTACCGTTGACACGGTGGCCCCGGATGCGGCGATTACGGTGAGCGTGGATAACATCACCGTGGATACCGGCTTCGACAATAACGACTTCCTGACCAGCTCGACATCCTACACCCTGCACGGCACGCTCGGTGCTGAACTGGGGGCGGGTGAGTACGTTCAGGTGAGCATGGATGGCGGCACCACCTGGGTCTACGCCACCGTGAGCGGCACGCAGTGGAGCTATAACGACACCCGCACGCTGACCGACGATAGCTACAGTTACCAGGTACGTGTTGTCGACCAGGCGGGGAACGTCGGGGCTACCACGTCGCAGGTGGTAACGGTGGATACGCAGGCGCCGCAGTACGGCGTCACTATCGACAGCATCAGCGACGATACCGGACAGTCCGGCAGTGATTTCATCACCATGGACACCACGCTGACCATTAACGGTTCGCTCGGTAGCGCGCTGGCAGGCGACGAGCGCGTGCAGATCAGCCTCGACGGCGGAAATACGTGGGTTGACACCACGGTCACCAACCAGCGCTGGAGCTACACCGATACCCGCGATCTGGATGACGGGGATTACACTTACCAGGTGCGGATTATCGACCAGGCGGGTAACGTTGGCTCCACCGCGTCGCAGGTGGTGACGGTCGATACTACGCCGCCAACCACCGTAGGTACCGTGGTGAGCTACACCGACGGTGAAGGCGAGCGTCAGGGCACTTACGGTACGTCGGTGGCGACGGATGATACCTCACCGCTGATCAACGGCACGCTGAACCGCGCCCCGGACGACGGCGAAATTGTGCAGCTCTATCGCGACGGCATTCTGCTTGGTCAGGTAACCATGAACGGCAGCGCCAGCTGGTCCTTCCAGGACAACGGCCTGAGCGATGGCAACCACACCTACATTGTGCGCGTCACCGACAAAGCCGGTAACTACACGGAATCGGACGGGTTTGTGCTGAACGTCGATACCAGCGTGCCGACCACCACGGCGGCAATTACCGCCCAGACCACCTCCGATACCACGCCGATTGTCAACGGTACGGTATCCGCAGACCTGGTGAACGGTGAATATCTGGTGGTGACGGTGAACGGGAAAACCTACACCTCCCAGACCGGCGGTGCGGTCGTGGTCGACCCGGAACACAACACCTGGTATCTGCAGATCCCGGACAGCGATGCGCTGGGCGTGGCGAGCTATAACGTCACCGCTCAGGTGAAGAGCAGTGCGGGCAACGGTAATACCACCGGTATTGCCAACGGCAGCCTGGTGATTGATACCACCACCGTGAATACCGACTGGGCGACCACGGCGGGTAACCTGAATAACTCGACCATGACCGTCGGCACGAACAGCAGCGGCCTGTGGAATATCATTGCTAACGGCCAGTCTTACTCCAGCAGCGATAGCTCGACCTATGCCGGCAATACGCTGAGCAACACCCGTGGCTATTACGTTGTGAGCCAGACCGCCGCTGACTTTGACCGTAACGGCACGCAGGATATCTTTGCGACGGAGAACACCTACGCGGGTTCTACGCAGGTGATGTGGACCTACGATGGCAGCACCTATAACGCCAGCCAGCTGGCGATGGGGACCACCATCTGGTACGGCGGCGTGGTGGCGTACGACAAAAACGGGGATGGTTATCTGGATCTGGCATACGGCGATGCGGGTGCGGACTCCATAACCTATCTGATTAACAACAATGGCGTGCTGACACCAGACGGTACCAACGGCGGGGCAGGCTTCTGGGGACAATTCACCACCATGCGTGAAATCTCCGGCGTCGACCTGAACAACGACGGTACCGTAGACATTGTGCAGCATACCAACCGCAGCAGTGCGTACTCGTTAACGGTGATTAATAACAACGGCAACGGCACGCTCTCCATCGGCCAGAACCTGACCAACGTGTTTGTCGCGAACGCCTCGAATACCACCACGGCAGCCTCCATGACGTGGGCGGACTTCAACGGCGATGGCTACATGGATCTGTACCTGGGCAGCAGCTACAACAACACCGGCGGGGTGATCTACTACAACAACGGTGCAGGACAGCTGTCCACGACCAAGAGCGCGGTAGAAGCTTCTAACGCCACGGCGGGGTATCTGTCGGTGGCGGTGGACTGGAACGGTGACGGGCAGATGGACATCATCAAGCTCAGCACCTACGGCGCGTCACAAACCGCAACCCTGTTCACCAACAACGGTTACGGTTCCACCTGGACCTCGAGCCAGCTGGCGTCTGGGCTTGCCAACGTCACCGGCGTGGCTGCGGTGGATTACAACTGGGACGGCACACAGGATCTGCTGGTGTCGCAGCAAAACGGCAAGGTGGTGCTGGTGCAAAACAGCAAAACCATTGCCGACGGCACCGCGATGCACCTGCACATTGTCGACAGTGAGGGTATCAACGCTTACTACGGCAACACGGTCAATTTGTATAACGCCGCGGGTGTGCTGGTGGCCTCGCAGATCATTAACGCCCAGTCCGGTATCGGCTCGAACGATACCTCTGCGCTGGTGAGTTTCTACGGGCTGGATCCGAATGAGACCTACTCGGCCGAGATCGTCAAGATCACTAACGGCGTGTCGGATAACGTCACCTGGAGCGGTCTGGAGGCGGGCAACGGTAAGGAGGGCTACGTGCTCACTGCCGAAGCGGCCACCGGCGGCCACAGCGGAACGATTACCGGCACCGGGTATAACGACACCTTTATCGCAGAGGATGGCACCTATACCTATAACGGTTCCGGCGGCTGGAATACCCATTCCGACTATGACACCTGGAGCAACACCGGTGGGATGGACGTGGTGGATTACCGTAACGCAACGTCCGGCATTACCGTTGATTTACGCCTCTCCACGGCGCAGGACACCGGGTTTGGCACCACGCGGTTGTTGAACATTGAAGGGATCAACGGCTCGGACTTCGACGATGTCATTACCGGCAACAGCGGTGATAACCAGTTTGAGGGCCGGGGCGGAAACGACACCTTCAATATCGGCAGCGGCGGCCACGACACGTTGCTCTATAAGCTCATCAACGCGTCGGATGCCACGGGCGGTAACGGTCACGATGTGGTGAACGGCTTTACCGTCGGCACCTGGGAAGGCACGGCGGATACGGACCGTATCGACCTGCGCGATCTGCTCTCCGACAGCGGCTATACCGGCACGGGCTCGGCGAGCTATGTGAACGGGGTGGCAACGCTGGACAGCAGCGCGGGGAACATCACCGATTACATCCGCGTGGTGCAAAACGGCAGCAATACCGAAATCCAGGTTGACCTCGACGGTACGGGCGGTCAGTTCTCGCCTACCACGCTGGTGACCCTGAACGGCGTCCAGACGGATCTGGCGACGCTGCTGGCCAATCATCAACTGTTAATTGCGTAAAACCCTGCCGCGGGGAGCGATCCCCGCGGCCTTTTGCGTTTCTTTAGACGACTTGCGTTAACCCGGAGATTATGAAGACACATCCACAGTACGAACCCTGGTTGCAGGGCATGCTCACCATCGCGAAGCACTATCGGCTGGATTTTTCGGCGGAGCATGTTCGGGTCACGATTAACCATGAAAGCCAGTCCCCGCGCCAGCTGGTGCTGGAGGAGATGGCGCGCCAGCTTGGGCTTGGGATGCGTAAGGTGGAAGCAGACGCCGTCTCCCTCGACCCGTGGCGTTTACCGCTGCTGGCGGAGTTCACTGGCGGACAGATCGCGGTTATTAACCGCATGGACAACGACGGCAACGTCAGCCTGCAGTTCAGCGGCGATGGCGGGCTGGAGACAACATTAACGCGGGAAGCGCTCGGCGCACGGCTGAAAACACTGCTGGTGTTGCGCCCGCTCGAATCCACGCCGGATGCCCGCGTGGATGATTACATCAAACCCTATGAGAAAAACTGGTTCTGGCAGCTGGCGCTGAAAGACTGGCGACGCTACAGCGACATCATGCTGGTGGCGCTGGTCGCGAACGTGCTGGCGCTCTCCGGCATGGTCTTCTCCATGCAGGTGTACGACAGGGTGGTGCCCTCGCAGTCTGAAGCCACGCTGTGGGTGCTGTTTGGCGGCGTCATGCTCGCCATCGTGTTCGAATTCATTATGCGCATGCTGCGCGTGCATATTTCGGATGTGGTAGGTAAGCGAGCGGATCTGCGGATCTCCGAGCGGGTGTTTGCTCACGCGCTGCGGATCAAAAACGGCGCCCGCTCTAAATCGACCGGGTCGTTTATCGCCCAGATCCGCGAGCTGGAGTCGGTGCGCGAGCTGATTACCTCCACCACCATTGCGGCGATTTCCGATCTGCCGTTCTTCCTGCTGTTTGTGTTCATTCTGTGGATGATTGGCGGTCCGCTGGTGCTGGTGGTTCTGCTTGCCGTGCCGCTGCTGCTGATCCCGGGCCTGCTGGTACAGCGCCCGCTGGGAAAACTCTCCAGCGAAGGGATGCGCGAATCCGCCATTCGTAACGCCACCCTGGTGGAGGCGGTACAGGGCATTGAGGACATCAAGCTGATGCGCGCCGAACAGCGTTTTCAGAATCAGTGGAACAACACCAACGATGTGGCGGCCACCGTCGGGATGAAACAGCGCTGGCTGACCGGGCTGCTCCTGACCTGGACCCAGGAGGTGCAGTCGATTGTTTACGCGGTAGTGTTGCTGGTGGGGTGCTATCTGGTCATCAGCGGCGACATGACCACCGGTGCGCTGGTGGGAACCTCGATTCTGGCCTCGCGCACCATCGCGCCGCTCTCACAGATTTCGGGCGTGCTGTCCCGCTGGCAGTCGGCGAAGGTGGCGAGAAAGGGTCTGGACGACCTGATGCAGCGCCCGATTGACGATCCTCAGCAGGGTAAAAAGGTGCATAAAGCCCATCTGCGCGGGAACTATACCCTCGACGACGTGGGATTCTGGTACGACGACGAGGAAAAACTGACCGTGCTGCACATCAGCAAATTGCAGATCCGCGCCGGCGAACGGGTGGCGGTGCTGGGGCGCAACGGCTCCGGCAAAAGTACCTTGCTGCAGCTTCTGGCCGGGATGCAGGAACCGCAGCAGGGAAGCATTCTGCTGGATGACATTGCCTTAAATCATCTCGACACCGCCGATGTGCGCCGGGATATGCAGCTGCTCACCCAGCAGGCGCGGCTGTTCTTTGGCTCTGTGCGCGACAATATCCTGATGGGCAACCCGCTTGCTACCGACGAGGAGATCCATCAGGCGCTGGTCAACAGCGGTGCGCTGGAGTTCGTGCGTAAGCAGAAAATGGGGCTGAACTACCTCATCAATGAAGGGGGGGCCGGGTTATCCGGCGGCCAGCGACAGGCGCTGTTGCTGGCGCGCGCCCTGATCACGTCGCCCAATATTCTTCTGCTGGACGAGCCTACCGCCTGGCTGGATGAGATGAGCGAAAAGCAGTTCATTCAGCACTTACAGCAATGGCTGGGCAAGCGCCGGACGCTGGTGGTGGCAACACACCGGCTGCCGATTCTGGATCTGGTTGACCGCATCATCGTGCTGGAAAACGGCAAAGTGGTGATGGATGGCCCGCGCGACGCGATCCTGCGTCAGCACGGTATGGCGCCGCAAAAGGCAGCGCAGCGTACCGTGACCATGAAACCGGCGGCCGTGGCCGAGGAGGGAATGGCATGAATGATCTATCCCGCTATAACAGCCGCCTGAAAGAGCCGCGCCTGCCGCGCTCAACGTGGGTGGCCTGGTCGCTGTTCGCGCTGCTTGCGGCGTTTATCGCCTGGGCGAGTCTGTTCCAGCTTGATGAAGTCACCACCGGCAACGGCAAAGTGATCCCGTCTTCTCACGAGCAGGTCATTCAGTCGCTGGAGGGGGGCATTATCCATAGCCTGCTGGTGCGCGAAGGTGACATCGTTGAACGTGGGCAGCGGCTGGCTCAGCTTGACCGCACCAAAACAGAATCCAGCGTGCTGGAAAGTGAGTCTCGTCTGAATGCCGCGCTGGCCACGGCTGCGCGCCTGAAAGCGGAAGTGAACGACACGGAACTGACGTTTCCGCAAGAGCTGGATGACGACGTTGAACTGGTCAAACAGGAAACGGCGCTCTTCCAGTCCCGTCGCGAAAGCCTGGAAAAAGGGCTGGCCGGTTTGCGTCAGGGGGCTGAACTGGTCCAGCGCGAGCTGTCGTTAACCCGTCCGCTGGTCACTCAGGGGGCGGCGAGCAAGGTGGAGGTGTTACGTCTGGAGCGGCAAAAAAACGAGCTAGAGAACAAAATCACCGAAATGAAAAACCAGTATTACGTGCGCGCCCGTGAAGAGCTGGCGAAAGCGAATGCGGAGATCGAAGCCCAGCGCTCGGTCATGAAAGGACGCGAGGATTCCCTGACCCGTTTGACCTTCAACGCGCCGGTGCGCGGGATTGTGAAGGACATCGACGTCACCACCGTCGGCGGGGTTATCCCGCCCAATGGGAAACTGATGAGCCTGGTGCCTCTTGACGATCAGATGGTGGTTGAAGCGAAAATTTCACCGCGTGATGTGGCGTTTATCCACCCCGGACAAAAAGCGCTGGTGAAAATCACCGCCTATGACTACTCGATTTATGGTGGACTGACGGGCGAGGTGACCATGATTTCACCCGATACCCTTCAGGATGAGGTCAAAAGAGACGTGTACTACTACCGCGTCTATATCCGTACTGACAGTAACCACCTGACCAATAAACAGGGCAAGGAATTTCCGGTATTCCCGGGGATGATTGCGACGGTGGATATTAAAACGGGCAGTAAATCCATTCTGGATTATCTGCTGAAACCGCTGAACAAGGCGAAAGAGGCGTTGCGGGAACGCTGACGAACAGAAAAGGGCGCTCGGGAAACCGAACGCCCCAGGATTATACCGGGGAGGTTACGTCACCCCCCTGGCGTCGCTCCTTCGGAACCACGTTGATGTAATGCGTGACATAGGCAAAATATAACCCGGCATAATTTTCGACGAGCTGCATAAATGCAGGATAAATGGTCATTCGGCCATCCCCTCTGTCTTTAAGATAACCTGCCTCTTGCGCGGATTTAATTATGCGCGCCACGTGGATACGTGAGACAAAAAACGCTTTCGCCAGCGTGCCGGGCGAATAATCAATTATCGCGCCATGTGCAGTTTTGTTTTTAATAGCCTGCAAATATAAATACAGCATAATCATTCGCCCTCCATCTTTATCAATAAATAACCCCACTTCCGGTAACACGGCTTTGAAGGTTAATCCGCGAAACAGATACTCAGCCGCCCGGCGGAAAAAGTTATTTCTCAGAATATCGTTATCTAACAGGTTAAGGTCGATGTTAAATGTCGGGTAAAGAATACTGACGGGTATAAATGCGCCGCTCATGTAACGTTTTAGTTCATCCAGTCCTTTTTGCGTGGGGGCGATGCGCGTCTTTCGGCGATCCTCCATACAGCGCCAGGTCTTAATCCGCCCGGTAGTTCTCAGTAAGGTGATGATAGCAATAACGCTGTTGGGACTGGCGATTTTGTATCGCGAACATAATGCTTTTATCTCTGAAACAGATTCGGCCTGATTGCCGAATATAAAACAACACATGGCAAGAATAATATTGAACCGTGATTCCTGGAGCATTGTTTTGTAGAACAAGGGTTGTTTTTTATAGATGCTGTCATTGATTTTGTAGTGTTCTATTATTGCCTCGCTAAACCGCGGGTTGTTCTTAATAACATCCCTTCGATGTAGCAAGGCCCTGGATGAGATATGATTATCCATAGCATTTTCTCTTTTTGAGCAAGCCGACGTAATGAAGTGTCCAGACTTCTTTTTCGGAATTTTCATTATACCTTGCAGGGAAAACATTTTCCGTCGTTATTTGCAAAGATTGTTATATTTGCACAGCATATGGATCCAGGCGGTGATTAACGCAAAGATGTTGCAGGGCGAGACGTTGATAACGGTTTATTAACCTACGGTGGTAAGATAAAATTAACCTGTTACGCAGGTTATATTCAGGCTTGTGACATTTCCGCATGTTTTTAGTCTCGATGTGCTGGTCATTATTGACCAGGGCAACGGTGTTTTTGTACCCAGGAGCGCATTATGATTCAAAACAATTCTCACAATAATCATGATTGTCATGCACAGGAATTTGTTATTTCAGCCTGCAGTTTTACGTTCCAGGGGTACCGTCTGTTACTGAAAGAGCAGGGAGGGTTGGCGTCACAGGTGCGTTTTGAGGATGACGTCGCAAATCGGGAAGATGTCTACACTATTATCAAAAATCAGGACGCTAAAATTACGGTCTTTCTCGGGGAAGAGATCGTGGATCTTTTGCAGAGCCTCAGGCACCTTGCCGATCTTCTTAACACACTTCCCGTCATCCGCCCGGTCACTCTGTATGGCAATATACCTGACAGTTGGCTGTACGGGACCTTGCGTAGTTTATTGAATAACAATCAAAAATTATCTCTGATCCGCATCGCCAACAGCGGCGATATTATTGCGCGTGTTCAGAAAAAAAATGACGCATGCAGGGACAGATCTCGCTCATTGCAGGATCATCATGCGGACTGTAGCTTTAAAGACCGTCAAAAAGGGCTCACAAACAGAGAACTTGATGTCTTATTAAATTTCTACCGGGGCATGTCGGTAAATAAACAGTGCAAAAAATTTGGGCTGACGAATAAAACGGTATATACACATCGCAAGGCCGGTTTAAGAAAGCTGCAATTAATCCAGTTGTGGTATAAAAATTCTCAGGGTTTTTCTGCGTCAGGGATTGGGGAACGGCAGGGCAAAATAGAATCACTGTCCAGTACTGAGGTGGATGTCTTTAATGCGCTGCTTAAAAGGGAGATATTTCCTGCGTATCAAATCATCACCGATGAAAATAAAAAAGGTGTTGGGTTTGAGATTTTATTACGCTGGAACAAGAACGGTAAAATTATCAAGCCTGCCCATTTTCTTACCGGGGTGAAAAATCGTGAGCTATGGTTGAATATCACGGCGCTGGTGCTGCATGCCGCTGTTTCTGGCATCAACAAATATAACGGGAAATATTATTTTTCGGTGAATATACCGCCGGAACTCGCGGCCGGAAATGCCTTGCCCGAGATGGCCAAAAAAGCCATCAAGATGCTGCTCAAACCCCAGTGGGCCGGGAACCTGGTCTTTGAATTTGCTGAAGATATTGATGTGACCAAAGATAAAACCATCCCAGAAACCATGCGTCGCCTGCGCAGTACGGGGTGTCGGTTATTCCTGGATGATTGCTTCTCCAGCCATCAAACCATGTTTCCGGTGAGGCAGGTTCATTTTGATGGTTTAAAGCTTGACCGGGATATTGTCGGAAAGTTTGTCGCTAATGACAATGATTACAAACTTATCAAAGCGATTCAGATATACAGTGACATGACCGGCAGCGAATGTATTGCAGAGGGGGTGGATAGCGAAGAGAAATTTGAAAAGCTGGTGGCGTTAGGCGTAAAAAGTTTCCAGGGATATTATCTTTCCCGCGCCGTGAAAGAGGAGGAGTTAGATCGCATGGTAAGATTGTTTAGCTAATAAAATAAGGCCCCGTGGGGCCTGAGATTATTTACGGCCGAGTAACAGGCCCAGAACAATACCCACTGCACCAGCCGCAATCAGGCCGGTTAACGGGTTATTTCTGACTGCCTCAGTGACATCAGAAACGGCATCACTGGCCTGCGCAGCATATTTTCGTGCTGCCCCTTTCACCTGATGTTTAGGGGAGTCAACGAATTCACCAAACTGCTGCTGAGCAGAGCCCGTCAGTTCGTCGAGTTTATTTTTGGCTTTATCACCAGCATACTGTGCGTTTTTATCAGCGTCGAAATCAGACATTGTTACCTCCTTTTGTGGATAATTAAAGGATAGCCGCTATTTCAACATCTGAGAGCCGTAATGCGGATTCAGGCGCGTTTTAGGATATGTCTCCCTTCGCGCCGCCTTACTCTTCAGACTCGTCTTTGCCGTAAAACAGTTTGCCAATTTTGATGAGAGGACGCCCCTGCGACTTACGGTGAAGGTTGCTGTCACGCAGGGAATATACGCATCCGCAGTACTCCTGCTGATAAAACTGTTCGCGCTTGCTGATCTCAATCATCCGCGACGATCCGCCTTGCTTGCGCCAGTTATAATCCCAGTAGACCATGCCCGGATAGTGGGCTGCCGCGCGCTGACCACAGTCGTTAATCTGCTGCATATTCTTCCAGCGCGAGATGCCAAGGGAGCTACTGATCACACTGAAACCATTTTCCGCCGCGTATAACGCCGTGCGTTCGAAACGCATATCGAAACACATGGTGCAGCGGATCCCACGTTCAGGCTCCCATTCCATCCCTTTTGCGCGTTCAAACCAGTTGTCCGTATCGTAATCCGCATCAACAAAGGGCACGCCGTGTTTTTCCGCAAAACGAATATTCTCTTCCTTACGGATGAGATACTCCTTTTGCGGGTGGATATTGGGGTTATAGAAGAAGATGGTGTAATCAATGCCTGAGGCCTGAATGGCCTCCATTACCTCGCCGGAGCAGGGCGCGCAGCAGGAGTGCAGCAGCAGTTTGTCAGCGCCGTTTGGCAGGGTAAGTTGAGGACGAATGAAGGGGGCTGTGCTCATGGTATTCAACAATATGTTAATGAAATTTATGGAATTGTAGCATAGATCCCGCACAGCCGGGATCTCTGCACAGCGCGCGCCGTTTACCCGGCAAATTTCAGCAGCGCTTCTCCATCCAGGCGATAGCGCACCCACTCGGACTGCGGGAGCGCGCCAATGCTCAGATAGAAGTCGATTGCCGGCTGGTTCCAGTCCAGTACGCTCCATTCCAGACGACCACACTGGCGTTTTACGGCGAGCTGCGCGATATGTTTCAGCAAGGCTCTTCCCGCGCCTTTACCGCGATAATCCGGGGATACATACAGGTCTTCCATATAGATACCGTTGCGGCCAAGCCAGGTTGAATAGCTGGTGAAGAACACGGCATAGCCAGCGATCTTACCTTCATACTCCGCGATCAGCGCTTCGGTTTTACTGTCTGCGCCAAAGAGGGTTTCGCGGATCTCGTCCGGCGTGGTGATCACTTCTTCCGGCGCTTTTTCATAGACCGCCAGCTCATAAATCATGGCGTAAATAGCCGCCGCATCCTCGGGGCGGGCCTGACGAATGGTAATGCTCATGTTATTTCCTGCATGTTTTGCGATTGATGGCGCTAAGCATACGGAGTATTGTCCGAAGAATTAAGTGCAATGAAATCAACAAATGATGAATATTATGCATCCGGCCCTGAGACGCCTTGATTTAAACCTGCTGCCCGTTTTCGACGCCATTTACCGTCACCGTTCGGTTCGCCTGGCCGCCGATGAGTTAGCGATGAGCACATCGGCACTGAGCCATGCGCTGTCACGTTTGCGAACGACGCTGAATGATCCGCTATTTTTCCGGGAAGGGCATCGCATGTCACCCAGCGTGTATGCCACACAGCTCGCGCCGTCCATTGCATCTGCTTTGTCGTTTCTTAATCATGAGCTTACCCCGCAGCCGGAGTTTGAAGCGGCCAAAAGTAGCGAGAGCCTGCACATTGCGATTACGGATTTTACCGCGCTTTGTATATTCCCGGCCCTGATGCACACGTTGCAGGATGCCGCGCCGGGTTTGCGTTTTGAACTGCGCTATCTGCCACACAGCCCCGCGCTGACTGAGCTGCTGGCAGGCGAAGTGGATCTGGCGCTCGGTTTCAGCACGGCCGAGGAGATCCGCCATCCTGAACTGGAGGAGATAAGCTGGTTTGAAGATGAGTATGTGGTCATTAGCAACGCAAGCCGGACGCGTCTGACGCTGGAGGATTATCTCGCGGCCCGCCATCTGGTGGTCACCCCCTGGAATGAGAAGCAGGGCGTGCTGGATTTACGGCTGGAGGAGTTGGGCTATACCCGGCACATTGCAATCAAAACCCCGTCAATGCTCAGCGCGCCGTTTATCGTTGCGCAAAGCGATCTGCTGATGGCCATTCCCCGGTATGCAGCCGAAAAGCTGAAGGCGGCAGTGAATATCAACATTTTTACCTTACCGTTCGCCATTCAAAAATTCGACGTGAAAATTTACTCCCATAAACGCAGCGGTCAGCGGGGCGCAACCCGCTGGCTGAAAGAAGAGTTGCAAAAATTAGCAATAGAAGTGAAAGCCGGTTAAGCGCAGCGCCAGTCGGCAGAAAGGGGCATGTCGTTGCGCGACTGCAATGACCGGTATCATCAGGAGACTGAAATGAAATCAGATGTTGGTTTTTTACTAAATAAAATCATTGACTTGCTTGTTTCATGTAATGAAAGTGTTTGGTCAAAGAAACTCATCTATTTTCGCGAACAGCTGGGCTCTGATTATGAGCAGGCCTTGTTAGGTATCAGGTCTATTTTCGCAGGGGCAGGGTCCTTTAACGACTTAATACTGCAAAATAACGGCAAAATGCTGCGAGAAGAGAACAACGCGCTTAATAGGTTACAAGATGAGCTATACAGCTTAACTAAAGCAGAGATCTCCGCGCGTAACATTTAAAGTTTAGTTAAAAGATGTGGTAGAAGACCTCTGCCACCAGGATGAATAAAAGTATAAATAATACCAAACCAAATGATTAATAACGTATGTTATCTGAGATATGGCCTCGCGCCTGCCGCAAGTCATCGGCAGGCGCGCGGGGGCCGTAACTGATAGGGTTTCAGTTGGTATCTCAGTCTAATATATGTTAAGCATGCGGTCCCTGTAACAGGGGGCAGCGGATCCAAAAGCTAACTTATTAAATGATTAGCTATCGCGGGGCACTCTTATTATCAACGGGGTTGTCTCAAATCCGTGCGGGCATTTGCGCGCATTGCAATGCTCAGCGTATGAGCAGTCTTCAGAATCCAGGTTTTTATTAAAAGGACAGGCCATTTTGTTTTTTATTTCATCCCACAGGTTCTCATTGTATGGCGAGACGTTATAAAGGGATATGTGGTTGAACACGCCATTTACAAAAATTCCATTTTTTGTTGTATGTATTCTGTCTCCGGGCAAAAGATAGATGTCACTCTCGTACCAAATTATTAATCTTAATAATTTCAAACCAACAATGTGCGAATAAACGATTCCTGTGTTAGGGCAAATGACAGAACTTAATACTCGCCACGACATCATACTCTTCTCCATAAGATATTTTTACCTGGATTTAGGTTTAGCACGTGATCAGACATCAATCAATGTTGTAACTCATTGATATTGATCGTTATTTTAAAGTTGGTTGATTTTTTTTTCTATATATAACAATGGCTTGCGCAATATGGTTTAGATAATTATTTTGAATTATATATCTTACATCAAAGAGGAGTGGTTTGATTTTGACCGTTTACAGGTTCTGAACGCAAAAAATAAGATTCCGTAGAAACCTTTATTATTAAGGAAAATTTAATCATGGCGGAAACCATTTCATTTCAACCTGTTACCAGGTATAAGGTTTAGAGGTTTTTTTGAATTATTATCAACGCTGCTTATCGATTCCACCGAATAAAGGGTGTTGATGGCGCTTTTTTTTGGCTTAGCCGTAGAAAATGGCTGAATTTGAATGTAGAGGCCAGCCTTTCAAAGAGAAATTATTCAGAATTACTTATGTATGATAATGCGCTTCAAGAGCCTGATAACCCTATGAAAGCTGTTGTTTACATAATGTTGCTTTAAAGGATGCCATACCCCCCTAGTAGCGGTGTGTTCATTTAACTTATTGATATTATTGGTTTAATTTTGTTTTCAGGGGCATATTGGAAGCAAACCCTAACCGCTCGTTTAACAGCTCAACCTGCTCACCGTCAAACTCATTGATCCAGGCTGAATACATCCACACCATCTCAGCGTCTTCGTGCCCGAGCTGGCTGGCGATGAACGAAGGGTTTGCCCCAGCCGCAAGTGACCACCATGCGTAACTGTGCCGTGACTGGTTGCGCTTAATAATATGTAAGCTAACTTTAAAAGGCATCCACTGGATGGAATGCCTTTTGAGTGATGAATCTCCCTAGCGGAGGGGCGAAAACAGCAAATTCTGAAAGTGATAAAGAGACGCGCGGGGCTGGTGGCTGACCAGATTCTCATCGGGAGGCACCCGACATCATACTCGTTACTTCCCTTAACTCCTTAAGGAGGCCTGTTCGTCCGAACAGGCTTTTTATTGGGATGAGTCATTCGGCTAGCTGGGTATTCTGTTGGGGGTATGCACTGCGATGTGAGCTACTTAGCTTGAAGAATGTACCTTATCGGTTAAAATACTCAAAATCCTTTTATACCAATCGATTATGACAAATGCTTGCGACGATTTTTTCTGCTTAGTTAATTTAGATCCTAATGGACCTAAAATTTTCGGCTTTTCTGAGTTTTTAGCCGGATTAGCACTGATGGTTTTAGCGTGGACTATTGCTGATTTTCGGTATCGCTTTAGAATTAAAACTGCGCCAATACCCCTTGAGAAAATTACCTTTTGGGTGGTTTTGGTAGTAGGATTCATGACAATTCTAACAGATCTTTGGAGGGCTAATGGTCTTCCTGTCATAAGAGGTAATTTAATAAGCCCAGCTGGATGGCAAGCATCTTTAGCAGGAGTGTTTTTTATTACTTTCATTGGGTGGGTTTGGTTTGCATTCATTAAACCGTCAAAATATGGAAAGCTAACAAGCAAAAGATACATAGCGGTAGTTTATCAATGTATATTGCGGGGCTCAAAAACTGAACTCGCTATTCTTGCAGATGAGCTGGCTAGATCCTCTAAAAAATTAGTCTTTTACGCCACAGATTTCAAAGGTGAAGTTACTGATGAACATTTAGACAGTCTCCCTGATGTAGAAGCTATTGCAAATGATATGCTTTCTCTCATATCGGACAAGAGGTTTTGTAAGGCGGTAATAGAGTCCTCACAGAATTTAGCTTTGATATTATTTACAGAGGTCGAAAGATCAAATAAGTATGGTATTCTTCTTGGTGTTTTTTCTAAGAACCTTCTTATCGAAGCTATAAAATATGAAGATTCTTTTTTATATCATGAGTCTGATTTCTACGAATCAGGATTTTTAGGTTCATATAGGCCGCTCAGCAGAGCTATGTTCGGAAACTCTAGGATGGTTGAAAAACTTGAGGTCACATTTGATGTTGGTTGGAATTTCGAAAAAAAAATGGACCACAAAAGAATTACAAGCCTACATAAGAGCTTTCTCGGTTTTTGTTAAGGCTTACATCAAAGACGGGGTTCCACGTCATTCATTTGTAATGAATAGAACCTTAAGAAGTATATCCGAAAAGTCTAATGAGTTACATAAAGTCAATGGTGTTGCGAATAGCTGGGATACCGAACCGGTTCAAAATCTTAGTGTTATTGTAAGTTTTTTTAAAGAACTTATTACGGAATTAGATAAAAGAGAAAAACCTTTCCATTACACTTTACGTATTAAGGATAAAAAAACAAATCCTAATCACAGCATCTATGACACGTTAGCAAAACAAATGTATGCAGTGATTCATTGACCTGCCCCCACGATTAGATACAACACTCAGTTAGTAACGTCGGAATCTTCATTCTCAGAATGACCCTTTCTCCAGCCCGCTGCAAATTCAGACGGTGTCTGA
>NZ_JBMKHJ010000054.1:0-17436 GCF_049237265.1 Enterobacter cloacae complex sp. IR5384
AATGATGTCACGCTGAAAATGCCGGCCTTTGAATGGGTTCATGTGCAGCTCCATCAGCAAAAGGGGATGATAAGTTTATCACCACCGACTATTTGCAACAGTGCCGTCCAGCGGATATCAGCGCTGAAAGATGATGGCTGAGCGTGGAGGCAGGAATCTCAAGGTGCTTCTGCAGTTCGCCAACCGGCAGGCCTTCATGACCCGCCCTGACCAGCTCCCGGTATATGCTGAGACGTGTCGGGTGGCCCAGTTCTCGAAGTGCGTTTGCAGCAGTGTTTAAATCCATAATACCTCCTTTATCTATATTTCCAGAATAATAGAAATATAGCCTGCGTCAATCGTTTCTGCCGTGAGGGTACCGCTTTCCCAATCATGCTCTGTCCGCCAGGTTATGGGGGGCAGAGCCAGAGCACTACCGAAATCCTTGCGAATACCCGTGCAGGGAATAATTTCCGCCCCCTTTATGGCCGGAAAAAAAACTGATAAACGTCGCCTTTTCAGAAGGTTGCTTTCTTAACGTGGTTTTTCGCATGGTTGGACCTCAGACCCCATATAGGCAGCGCTAAGGGCAATCCGTGGGTACAGGATATTAACCACCGCGTTACTTTGTGGTTGCCCTGGCGGATAGGCTTTGTACGAGGAGGGAACCATTCTATTGCCAGCGGCGTTCTGGCCGGTGAGGGTGAGGTAATACCCGATACGGTTTATGATATGCGGTATTTGCTCGATATTGTCAGCACTGACGGGTATTACTGGTACATGAGCGGGAAGATCTGCGAGAGAGTCAGTGACTACCGTACAGCCGCCTTTTTTGAAATAGGCCGCCTGCTTACACTGTGATTCCTTCAAAATATCTCAACGAAATTTCCCGACACCTGTTTAAGCTATCTTGCTGATATTTCTGTTTTTCGATTTTTGCCGGCGCGATGCCGGCGACGTTGGCCAGCTGCCCCGTGCGCGATACTGAGATCAGTTTCTTTGAACAAAAAAAACCGCCTTTCGGCGGTCAGTATTCAGTAGCTGGAACGGTAGTCTCTCCCCCGATTCCAGCGGTCTTGCCAGTGTTCGAGGAATGATTCAGCGAGCTTAGGCATGTTCCAGATCACCACCGCATTCTCCGAGTTTTTCGTTTCGGCCGCTTTGGTGAAATTAAAGCTGCCAGTTTCAACGGTCACATTATCCACGATGATCACCTTGTCATGCTGGATAGGGAAATCACTGTCAGTACGCAAAGGGATGCCGCTGTTCGCTATGTAGTTCATGGCCGCAATGCTGGCGCGCCCCGTATTGCCCCTTTCATCAATTACGATTTTCACATCAACTCCCCGTTTTTTGGCTGCTACCAGTGCCTTCATAATATCCGGGGCGGTAAAAGAATAAGCCATCATCCGTATCGAGGTTTTTGCGGAGTCAATGGCGCTCAGGACGAGAACGCGGGCGCTTCCTTCAGGCGAGTAGCCAACCTGAACGGATGGTTCCACCGCAAAGGCGGGCAGGGCGGCTGTCGTAAATGCTGCGGCCAGAAGCCAGGTTGCTAAGTTTTTCATTACAGGCTCCCGTTCACACACTGCATTTTATATTCAGGGTCAAAATAAATTTCTTTGATTTTCCGCTTTTCCATATGCACCACAACGTCAATGGTGGAGTAGAGCATTCGCATAATATCGCTCATATCGAGCATACGGCCGATAGGGGTCGCCTTGATAAGCAGCCCAATACGGTTAAAGGCATCGCGCGCAGAGTTAGCGTGCGTTGACATAACACCGCCTGGATGGCCGGTATTAAGTGCTTTAAGATAATCCCACGCAGCATCATCCCTAAGCTCAGTCATGATGATACGGCCCGGTGTCAGACGCATACAGGCTCGCAGGGCATCAGTGGCGCTGACGCGGCCGATCTTTCCTGCATCGCCGTACATCATATAAACGGCTTCTACAACGTGATCGACCGTGACTTCGTGAACGTCCTCTAAAATAATTACACGCTCGTCTTTATGTAGCGATTTTAACAGCGCGCGCGTGAGTACCGTTTTCCCCGACCCGGTTTCACCGCAGATCACGATAGTGCGTTTCTTCTCAACGGCGGTTTGCAGGAATGCGGGCCATTTTTCGCTGCTGTGCAGCTCTTTAAGGAAAAAATCATCATCCGTTAGGCTTTGCTTGCTGCCGGTAATCTTCCGGCAGTCACTGAAAATCCCCTCGCTGGTCAGCTGCTCCAGATTTTTATCGGCCGCCAAATCCTTACGAAACGCTACGGCCGTTGTACCGTCAATCACCGCAGGGGGCAGACAGATAACGCCCCTGATCCCGCCAGGCAGGATCACGTCATTAATGGCCTGCATGGTCAGCTTGTTGCTGCTCACCAACGATTTAGCAAGGTTCCTAATAAAATCTGCCGTAATTGCCGCGTTCTGCACAACCCTGCGGCCGCTGAACGTATCACAGATAACTTCCTGAAAGCAGTTAATGCGAATTTCAAAAACAGTAGGATCTTCTAAATACTCGCGCAGTGGGCCAAGTTGATAGAAAGCTGCATCAGTCATGATTACTCCTGAAGAAAAGCGGGCGCTAAGCGCCCACTTTTTTAGTTGTCTGCGAGCGTATAAACGCCGCTGAAATCGAGGTCGCGGGCAACAAAAATGCTCACCGCATCACCCTGCTGATCGTAGAGGGTAGGGGGGATAGACATGTAAGAGCGAAGTGCTTCAGACGCCAGCTGCTCACCGCTGTTTTCTGTGCTGTTGTACTGAATGTTATTACTCTGCGTCTGGTTAACCAGCGCCGTTAAGGTGTCAGAGAACAACGAAATCATGATCGCACCACGCAGACGCTCCCACATATGGGTATCCACCTGGCCCGGAATCCCCGCGCTGCCGAGTGAGTTCGTTCCGGCACTGTCAATATTAACGATTGTCCCGTCCTGGTCATTGCGGATACGCTCCCAGAGAACAAACACGCGCGCCTGGCCGTCTTTGATACCACCGGTAATCTGCCCGTCAACCCATGAGCCTTTATCAATCAGCCTAACGAGTCCATCAGCTGAGTAAACGTCCTGTGAAACCCGGCAGGAAACCTGACCCGGAACAGTGGTATCCAGCTCGGTGCCGGTACCACAGGGGATCATTTTGCCTTTCGGAACAGTCAGGCTGGGATTAGCCATGACTCCAGCGCGGCTAGCCTTCAGCCTTGCAGGAGTCAGGTTTTTAGCGAGTGCTGAACTACCTTCGCTTGTTTCGTTGTCCTGGGGCTGCACTCCGGGACTATTGCTTGTAGCCGCCTGATTAGTCTGGGCCAGCTCGCCGCCCAGACGACGCTGCATAGCCAGTTCTTCAGGCGAAGGTTCTTTACGCTTATTAGAGGTACGCGCGGCGGTATTGCTGCTGCCCGCATCTGCATCTGCCTGTGCGGCAGCCTGCACAGCACGGGCATCAGTGGCGCTATTCTGCGCAGTTGCAGGTTTATTAACATCAGGATCGCTGTTAAAGCTGTAGTTTGGCAGTGTATTGGCCTGTTGCGCTTTACCACCGTCTTTATCAGCTTCAGCTTTAGCCGGGGTGCGAATTTTACCCATGACCGTAATCCCGATGAATACCAAAGCAAGCAGCGCCATCAGTATGACAAAGGCTTTCATACCAGGAGCCGAACGGCGGTTACTGCCTTTAAATCCGCCACGCTCGCTTTCAAATTCACCGTCTCCGGTGTTTTCATCGAGTTCCTGATCTACATCGACACTTTTACGGGCCATCAGTTATCCTCCCCAATTTGAACCCTGCGCACATCCGGGGAAGCCGTACCGGTTGCTACCGCACCGGCGCCCGGTGCGAAATTATTATTACGAACGCCAACGACTTTATCGCCCAGACGAATACGCCACTCTTTAGCGACGGTTTCCACCTCGATGATGTTGCGGTTCTCACCCACAACATGAGAGTTAGGCAGCGTTTCTTTGCCACTGGCCGAGATCATGTAGACCTGCGGTAACTCCGCATTGGCCGGAAACTCAAACCGGGTAAAGCGGTAGTTATCCCAGACGTGAACCGGCTGGATGCTGCGCATTTCAGGCTGTTCGCTCATTACGTACTGATAGTTCTTCGCCCCCGCAAAAGCCGTCTGCTTCAGCTTCTGCGTAATGCGTTTTTTATCAGCCGCGCTTTTGGCTTTTTCCTGCTGCTCAAACGGATATTCATAGGTCAGCTGAAGAACGGCCTGGCGCACAGCCCACGGCGTTTCAATAAAGGATTTTGATACCGTACCGTCTGCATTTTTCTTCGTTTCTTCACCGATGAAATGGAGGACGATGTTATAGGTGCGCTTATCGGTGACGATCACCAGGTTGGTATCACTCATGGCCTGTTTCGGCTTCACAAAAAAATGGTTCATTTTGTGCGCAAACGTCCAGCTTTCAGAATCGCCAAAAGCATGAGTGATATAGGTTTCGTCAGGCGCGACAACAATGTGGGTAGCCACACCGGCGATAGCGTCAATTTTGACCACATTAACAGGGTTATAAACAACGCTTTTAATGCGATAGTCATAAGGAGAATTGCGGCCAACCTCAAGCGCCATAACGTTAGTGGCCGCGCCTCCCAGGACTGACAAAACGACTGCTGAAAGAAGTAGTTTTTTCATGGGGCAGCCCTCAGTTAACTTCAGGGTTGACGCGATAACTCGTCACGCGGAAACCCAGCGGGTTGACATAACGCTGCTCAGCATTCATCGCCAGCGATTTATATTCATACCCCATAATGGCAATCCAGCGCTGCGGCTGATCATCAACGGGATTGCTGCGCACGCGGCGAACCGTAGTAAAGCGTATCGTTGCTACGCCGTGCGGTTTATCGAGGATCACAGAGTTAATCTTCACGCGGGTCGTTTCACTGTCGCCCAGAACCTTATCAAGACCGTTGCGGCCCTTGAACTTGCTCTGGTAAGACTCTGCCACGTTCGGCGTGGACATTAAGCCAACGGCCGTATAGTCGACCTGAACTGAATAGAAGTCATAGCTCTCACGGTGAATGACATATTGTGTCAGCCAGAACTTATCAATTTCGTCACCATAAGAGGTCTGGTCGCGGGTCAGCTTGACCTGCTGTACTTCGTGAGTGGCCTCGTTGAGCGTTAGCAGATGTGCGGGGATTGGCTGGCTGTACTTATGCACCACGTAACCAACTAAAGAGAGTGCAAAAACAGTTACCACCGCTGAACCGGTGGCAACCATCCAGGCGGTACGCCGGGACTTCAGCACTTCATCCATCAGATCAACTTCAAGCCCTTTACGGCTTTCGTTGAACTCTTTAATGGCTTCACGTGTAAGCCCTGTTTTTTTATTAGCTTTCATTTGCACCACCTTGCGTATCAACCGGGATTGTTTTGTTTACTGGAACGGTGTTGCTCCAGTCCGGCTCCGGTGGCGGTTTATGCCCGCTGGAACAGGCGCTAATCAGAAGAACTCCCATAAGCAATAAGCTGCGCATTACGGCATCCATTATCGGTTGTTGAACGTACTAATTATAATAAGTCGCCGAAATTGCAATTTCAACGACTTTTGTTTTAATTTTATGCAGCCTTCTTCCCGCGACTGCCCCTTGCCTTACCACTTAAATTAGAACCACTGCTTCCTCCGCTGTTGCTGCCACTTCCTCCACCTGCCGATTGCTGGCCGCCGCCACTGTTACCGCCTCTGAACGCATTACCGCCAAACATGCCGTGGCTGCCCATATTGCCAAGCGCCTGCATGGAAGAACCCGTAGAGCGTGCGGCGTCAGCAACTCCGGCGCTGATACCGCTACCCCAGCTGGCGGCAATTTGCGGAATCTGGAACAGAACGAAAACGGAAATGACCGTCAGTAATAAGGCGGAGATAGAACCAGTGATTGATGAGTAAGCGGCATCAGAGTTCATCGAGGACAGGAGGTTGTCGAACATCTGCATGATGAAACCAAACACGAGCGCAAGAATGACGACGACAAGGCCATAGTTAATGACCGACGCCAGCCAGCGAGCAAAGATGTTTTTTGTCGCTCCCCACAGCAGGCAGAAGATTGCAATCGGGCCAAAACAAAGCGTAACGGCCAGAAGGATCTTAGCCATGATCACAAAGCCCGCACCGAGGCCGCCCAGCACAACGGTAGCAATCATCATAATGCCGCCAATGGCATACGCGGCCAGGCCGCTCGATGAAAACACGTCTGCGGCTTCCCATGCGGTGTTGACGATCTTGATACCTTTTTCAATACCGCTATCAATAATCGCCGGTACGCCACTTGCACCGACTTTATTAGGGGCAGACAGTATCCCGGCAAAATCATCCGGCAGGTGAAGCGCCACGTTGACCAGTTCCTGTTGATACCAGCCGCCCGCCGTTGCAAAGCTCAGGATAAGGGCTATGGAAAGATACTCTTTAATCAGCGAACTCAGGCTGTCGCCCGCCCCCGGATTAAACGCTGAGTACATCCCCTGAACCATCAGCTTGATTGTCAGACAGGTGGCAATCAGAGGCGTTACATCAGAGATAATGGTGGCAACATTGGCGCTCACCATTGACGTAATCGCCCCGTCTACTTTTGCGAAAATGTCTGCGACTAGGGTGAATGCCATATTGCCTCCTTACTCCTAAATTTTCGGTGAATTGATTTCGCCGTCTTTTTTGCCGAACACAAACAGCTGACGATCGGCTTCGCGCGCGTTTTTGCAATCAGGTTTCTGAAGTTCATCCGCGTCTTTCTTGCATTCCTGAATTGTTGCCTTGCGCTCTTTCTCATGTTTTTTGTACCACTCCACGTCATGCGAGGCATCGCAGGCCACCAGGAGGAAAGGGATAACAAGCAGTAGTTTTTTCATAATTACCTCAGTTAATTGAAGGTGACGCGGTAACGTCCCCGCCGGTTCCAAAAACAAAATTGTGGGTGGCACGTTCTTTCTGCGCACGTAATAGCTTGTCCTGTGACTGCTGCAACATGTTCATCAGATTCAGCTTCGCCTGCTCACCCTGAATAGCACCCTGTGACGTCTGGATACGGGCCTGTAAGTCAGCAATCGATTTCAGGTCTGGAGTCGTTTTAATCTGCTCCGTCAGCTCCTGCATATCGGTTAGTTCCTGCATCTGGTTGTTGTAGGCTTTTTCTGCCATAACGCGGTCATAAGCGCCTTTTTCAGCCAGCTTTTTGTTCATGTAGGTAATTGCTTCGCTGGGCGTCATGTCGTCAACTTCCGCATTAAACTGGCCCATCATGCTGTTAACTGAAGGCGTGACGGAAGAACTGGAGTTCATGGCGTCGCTGTAGATCTCCTTCCAGTTGTCCGGCAAATTATTTGCCAGCGTGCTGGTAGACGTCCCCAGCAGATCGCCCAGGTTGGTTGTCTTTGCCATCGACTCATACATATTTTTCTGCGTTTGCAGCTGGCTTTTAAGCTGCTCCAGCTGCTGCGCCATTTGCTGAAGCTGCTCGACCTGTTTAGCCAGCTCAGTAGGGTTGGTCACGATGATGCCTGCGGAAGCGCTTTGCGCGCCTCCCAGAATCAGGCCGGTGGTCAGCAATACTGCCGTCAGTGTTTTTTTCATGGTGTTTTGCCTCGTTGTTAAGCCGTCAGGCGCCAGTATTCTTTGAGCCATACTTCAGGGTCATTACCGAGCCGTTCAACCAGCTCATGCGCAATTTCGGCGTTTTGTGGTTCACCGGACAACACGCTAAGAACGTTGTCCATTGTCTTAATATCTGCATCAATATCGTCGCTGTTGCGAGGGTAGAGATTGAAAGAAGCAATCGCAGACTGTTGCCCTTGTTTAACCAGGAACTGTCTGGAGTGTTCGGTAATCGACATCAGCGCGTCGTATTCAGCATCAGTAAGGAAGGCATAATCCTCTCGGATAGCTTCCGGATCGCGCAGGCAGATTTTTGTGACGGTCTGCGACATGATCGTGCGGCCAATACGGCTGGACAGCGCATCGTTCGGCTCCTGCGTGGCAAACACATAGATAGCGTCTTTCTTACGGTCAGTTTTGATACCACGCTTAACTTCACGCTCGATAACCGGATCGTCAAGGTAGGCGTGGAACTCGTCAAAGCACTGAATGACGCGGCGTTTGCCGTCGATGGAGTCACGTACCCGGTACAGAAGGTACATCATGAGCGGAGTACGGGCCGGGCTGGATACTTCCTCTTTGGCTGCGATAAACTCGGATAAATCGAAGCCAAAAATATCATTCGCGCTGAGATCCAGGCTGTCTTTATCATTGTCAAACAGCCAGCCATACTGGCCTTCGCGCGTCCATTCGCGCAGCAGCCCTTTCAGTGATACGCCATTTTCCACAACTTCATTCACGTACCCGTCCAGGATAGTAACGGTGCGCGCCTCGCGTGGAATAAGTGAGCCTTCCCCCATAACCGCATCAACGCCTTCAGCCAGTTCGGTAGCCATCGTTGCGCTGATAGGCCCGTTATTGGTGGTTTCCACACAAATGCGGAACAGGTTTTTAATGAGGGCAATATTGCGTTTGGTCGGTTCAATCTGAAGCGGGGCAAACCCGGACGGCATACCCTGTTGCAGAACTTTATAGTAGCCACCAACGCTTCGAATGAACGGCTCCATACCGCGGTCACGGTCATAAACAAAAAGCCGCGGGTTGTACTTCATTGACTGCGCCAGCAGGAAGTTAAGCAGCGTGGTTTTACCTTCCCCCGACATACCCGTTATTAACGCATGGCCCAGCGGGCGTTTACCGTAGGAAAGTTCTTCAAGCGGGGTCACATGGAAATTAAAATAGAGTGGCGTACCGCTGATCGTGCGGAACATGGTCAGCGCTGGCCCCCACGGGTTATTGTCAGGCTTGCCACGCATAAAATTGTGGAACGGGCTGAAGTGCAGGAAGTTCCATGAGTTTATCGGAACCGGGCGCGGCGCCCATTTCTGGTTGCCAGGCAGTCTCGCATAATATGCAGCCTCAGAGGCCAGGCTGATAGTCCCGCCAACCACGCCACAGCCGGTTAGCATAACCTTCACACGACGCGCTTTGCGCTGTACCGCGTTTTGGTCATTATCCCAGACATGCACGGTTCCATGATGGTAGCCCATCACGAACTCTCTGGACGTCAGCATATCGAGCGCAGTACCAAGCTGTGCCAGCTGGCTTTGCGCACGGTCGCGCGTTTCCTGCAAAGATTTTTCCTGATGCGTCAGAAACGTTTTAGCTGAAGATTCAGAGAGGCAAGAAAAACTCTGCGTCAGAAGGTATTCAAAATCGGCTTCTTTAAGCATGTTAAGCTGGCCTGGCTCTGTATCTTCTTCGTATTCACGAAATTCAATGCCGGTGGTATAGAAGTTGTGATCTACCGTTCTGATCTGGACAACATCCCCCCACAGGGAGCTAACAGGGCGGTTGTCCATGATGTACTCACGGATACGATCACGGCAAACAGGCACGATGGCCCATTCCATATTTGCGAGGAAATAAAGGAACTCCAGCGCTTTTGAATAAGCGTGAGCCTGCGAAGGTTCAGGCTCGTTGCGTTCGATAACAATGGCTTCGTCAAAAATGTCTGATTCATCGACTTCAGCAAGTTCTTCACGTTCTTTTTTATCAGGCGCAGGAATTTCAACACCGCGTTTGTCACGATAATAGATACCCAACTGCTGAATGCCATACGGCTTCATTGCTTCCAGGATTTGTTCAGAAATATCTTCCAGACCTTCAAGCGCCTCATTCTGCATTTGCTGAATTTCGTCACGAGTCGGCTTTTCAAATTTCGCCAGAAACTTCTGTGTTTTATCCCCTACCTGTTTGTAAATAACGGTCAGATAAAGGTCATTAATCAGCTGCTTGGAATCACCGTGCAGCTTACGGTTATATTGATCAACATAAGCAGGGAAAAAATGGTCATACTCACCATCCGGGTACTCTTTAGCCTCATGGTGATATTCATGCGTCCACAGCTCTACATGGTCTGTTCCGAAGCTCTTGACCAGCGTATTAAGGTCTTTATGCCAGGTGACCAGTTCCCGATCTGATGCGCAGTCATGTGTGCGGCCATCCAGCTTGAAAAAAGCCATCAGATCGCCGTTTTCCATCGAAATCACGTAATCATTGAGGTGATAAGAATAGGGCAAATACTTTTTATTTACTGATGGCTCCTTACGGTAGGCATCAATTTTTTTTGGCTTCGTAGCGGTGGCAGCTCTCATTATTTTAAACCCTTACGTTTGTAGTCAACAGAGGAATAAGACGATCCTCCCCACTGCTTAAACGGAGAATCAAACCAATTACTGAATTTGGTTTTCAACCACAGGCCCATAATTCGAAACATGCGGTCGTCATATTTTGTTAATGCAGCTGAAGGAATCCACAAAAAGACGAACACCAGAATCGCCCACATATGAATAATCATAAAAAGCGAGGCAGAAATCATGAATATCATCATAGCTACATTACGTGGTACACCCAGCGCGCGAGGTAAGCGAGTCGCACCTTTGAAAAGCGGTCTTTTCCCGTCAACGAACATCTTTGTAGTCCTCACTTTGGGGGACAAAAGTCCCCCCTTTTCGCGTTGTTCAGCTTCCTACGCCCGTCAGGGAAACCAGAAATGATGCAGAACCAATACCAATCAGCGAGATTACGATACGAGGAATAAAGCTGGCTGGGATTACGTGAAGCATCCACATAAAGCAACTAACCATGATCGCAATAGCACAACCAATTGGAATCCATGTGCTCAACCACGTCTGGATTGATGTAGCGGTTGATTCACCAGTATCGGTGCCAGCGGCCAGCGCAATTTGCGGCAGGGCAATGGACAAAACGCCCATAACTACCGCAGGGCCATACTTCTTAAACAACGTGGTCATACTTTCTCCTTACTCACTATCTTCTGTTGATTGCAGATTTAACCGGCATTCTTCAACGCCACACTTATCTTTCAAAAACTCTGCCAGTAGCCTTAAATCAGCCCAGGTTCGTAGCTCATGCTCTTTGTTAACCCTAATGGAACATGCGATCTGGCCCAGCTGTTCATCGTCTATCTGAAAAACGGGATACCACTTCTTTAATGAAACCCGTTCTATCGTTACCTCCTTCACTTTTCCTGCTTCAAATAGCTCCAGGATCTGTGATTGCAATACAAGGTACAAACGTTCCATCCATAACCTCATTCCCCCTTCGCTGTTTCCTGTCTGGTTAAAAAGGCATCCGTATTATTTCGGCTGAAGGCATCGCCATCACCCGAACCAAAAACATCTTGTTCACCGTCATACTGCGGCGCCGTACTTTTTGCCTGCTGAGGCTCAGTCGCGGTGCTGTCCTCACTGGTCTGGCCGTCAGGTAGCAGCGTAGGGATTTTCAAATCAGTTGATTGACGCGCCACGTTGATAACTTTCGTGACATACCCGTTAGAAATCCCGTTTGTGAGTGAGCCGGTGTTGTAGCAGGAAAGCGCGTGTCTCAGCGCAACCTGCCCGGCTGGGTAGGATTTCAGGGCGCTATCATAACAGGCTTTAAGGATGGTCTGGCTCGCCCGCAGGTTGATGCAGGGTTTGAAAATATCGTCAACCGAAAGACCCAGGCCCACTAAATTATTTGAGTTAATTTGTGCAAGGCCCATATCAAAACTTTTATTATCCTTCAGCAGAACTTTCGCAACGCTGACGGCCTCAGCTTCAGTACGCGGTTGCTGTTTTAACTGAATACTACCGTTAATATTGATCCTGTACGGCCCATTTGAGGACTCATGGCCGACGATGTACGCCATCGTTAAGGGTGAAACATCAGGCGCACATCTCTGCGCAAGCCTGGCAACTTCATCGGAGGCAGGCGCAGCACTGGCACGGCCAGCACAAGCAAGGCAGGCCAGAGCGAGAACCAGGAGTTTTGGATGTTTACTCATTTATGTTTCACCGCGTAATTGTAATTTCGACGACTTTTGTTTATGATAAGGGCTAATGAGATCGTGTCAAGAAGAAACGAAAAGAAAACCGCTGAAGGAAGGAAGGTGATGCTGGTTCCCCTGAAATCAGAAAAACGACCAAAAGGCGAACCCGTGTATCGTGACCCGGATAACCCTTTTAATACGTGGACTGGTATAGGGAAGCGCCCGGCCTGGCTAACTGCAAAATTGGACGCTGGCATTAGCCTGGAAGCCATGAAGATGCAGGGCGTAGCCAACCCCAGAGAACATAGACCAGCAAAATACCGCGACCCCAGGAACGCAGAAAATACCTGGTCCGGGACTGGCCGCCGACCCACATGGCTCAAAGAGCTGCTTGATAGTGGTTTATCACTTGATGATCTGAAGATATAACCGGAGGGTATAAAAATGGGCGAACTTATTGATTTTGCGGAAAGGCAAAAAAGCAGAAGGAAGAAAAAGGCATCTTCCATTCCGCCCATTTTTAGAAAATTTCGTGTCCATGCGATCAGGTTACTCGCCAGCATCATCAAATCCGGCTCTTATTCAGTTGCTTATATTGTTAAGAAAATTACAGGAAAGTTAATCAAGTTTTACACAATTTTAACGATTTTCGTTTTTGTTGTCGAATATATTGCAGGCGATATAGGTTACAAATCTATTTATAACGCAGCGTTATTATTAATATTGCTTACCGTTATCAACATTCTGGCGAGTGTATATCTGAACAAACTGTTAAGGACAAAACAATGAAGAAACTCTTAATACCTCTGATAGCAGCTGGTAGTCTGCTTTATATTCCTGCCAGCCATGCTGAAGATCCCTGCAAAGTTATTATGTGCATGGCGGGCAAGCTCACCGGCGATAGCGGCGGAAGCGAGTGTAACAGTGCTGAAGCTGCTTTCTTCAATATCGTTAAAAAGAACAAGCACGGCTTTTTACCCAACCACACGAAGGATGCCAGGAAGGCTTTTCTTAATGAATGCCCGGATAATGGCGAAGGTGGAAGTAACCAGTCGATGATAAGCCAGATCATAAGTAAATACGGGAAAGTTCGCTTATAGGCGAACTAGGAATAATCTCAATTTAAGGAGCCAACGTGAAAAAAATAATATTAAGTGCATTAGCCTGTACAGCTCTCTTAACTGGTTGCGTCAGCCAGGATAAAGGTAATGCGATGCAGAGCCAGCTGAATAACCAGCAACGCCAGATTAACGAATTATCCGTTCGTTTGCAGTCTGCGGAGTCCCGGCTATCAAAGCAGGAAGAAAAGCTGCGCAACGAACTGCTGCAATCCAGCGGCTATTGCTATCTGAATGGCGCCCGCTACTCGACCGGCACCGTACTTTACGGGCGGATTTGCCAGAATCAGTCAGGCAGCGCTTCGTGGCAGGTATACAGCCGTCGCTAAACACCAGGGCGGTTTAACCGCCCTTTTCTTTACCCTCAGAAAGCCCACTATGACCATGATCCCCTTCCCCACTACAGAAAACCTTATTCTATGGGCTTGCAGCGCCATCGCACTGCTTGCCGTTGTATTCTTCCGGCGTTCAGTACGGCACAGGCGACACAAAAGGAAGCAGCAAAGTGCGCGGCGGGTGCTGGAGCGCATAAAGACGTTGCCGGGCTTCCCACAAAAAATTAACTACCTGAGGAAAATTGATCCTTTTGTGTTTGAAGAACTGTTGCTGGAAGGATTTGAAGCGCATGGCTTCAGAACCATCAGAAACAAACGCTATACCGGCGATGGAGGCATTGACGGCCAGGTAATAATAGGAAAATATCGCTATCTTATTCAGGCTAAACGCTATCGCGGCCATATTGCTTTACAGCACGTACAGGAGTTCGAGAAGTTGCTTAAACGTCATAACTGTCGCGGTCTGTTTTGCCATACCGGGAAAACCGGCGCAGGTTCAAAATCTGTCAGTATTGCCAGTGAACGGATGGAGATTATCAGCGGCCAGCGCCTGATAGATTTGCTCACGCCCGGCAGCTCCTTCACTATCGCAACCGCCCCGCAGACGATGATGAAGCGTACCGCAGCAACACTAGAAACGAGCACCATTGTTAAAGATGCCGGTAAAGAAAATCGATACCATGAGAGTTAATTAAATGAAGTCAGTAACTATAGAAGCAAAAACATTTGCTGAAATGTTAGGAATAACAGAAGGTGAGTTAATCTTTGCCATTAAGAAAACTGGCACATTCAAAAACAAGACCATCCCACAACCTCATGAGCCACATAAATCAAATAATAGATTTTTATATTCAGACGTAATGAGGTTTATAGAATCACTAAAAGACAAAGAGAACCGGTAATGACTCCAACTTACTGATAGTGTTTTATGTTCAGATAATGCCCGATGACCTTGTCATGCAGCTCCACCGATTTTGAGAACGACAGTGACTTCCGTCCCAGCCTTGCCAGATGTTGTCTCAGATTCAGGTTATGTCGCTCAATGCGCTGAGTGTAACGCTTGCTGATAACGTGCAGCTTTCCCTTCAGGCGGGGTTCATACAGCGGCCAGCCATCCGTCATCCATACCACGACCTCAAAGGCCGACAGCAGGCCCAGAAGACGCTCCAGCGTGGCCAACGTGCGTTACCTAACAATAAACCTGTTTAAATATCCAGATAAAAACATTCAATCTGGGTCAAATGAGTGATACAGTTTCACCCATAAGACCCAATGGAGGCAATATGTCTGAATTTGAATTACTGGCGCAGGATCTGCTTGAGAAAGCAGAAGCGGAAGAACAACTGCGACAGGAAAATGATAAAAAGCTGCTCGGGCAGGTGCTGGAAATCTATGACCAGAAGTACGTGGCTGAACTGCTTAGAAAAGTTGGTAAAAATGAGTGGAGTCGCGAGACTCTTAATCGCTGGATTAATGGTAAGTGCTCACCTAAGACGCTGACGTTAGCCGAAGAGGAACTTCTACGAAAAATGCTTCCGGAAGCGCCTGCACATCACCCTGACTATGCCTTCCGGTTTATTGACCTGTTTGCTGGGATTGGAGGTATACGGAAGGGCTTCGAAACCATCGGTGGCCAGTGCGTTTTTACCAGTGAATGGAATAAAGAGGCTGTGCGCACATATAAAGCTAACTGGTTTAACGATGCTCAGGAACACACTTTCAATCTCGATATTCGTGAAGTCACGCTCAGTGATAAACCTGAAGTACCTGAAAACGATGCCTATGCTTACATTAATGAGCATGTGCCGGATCATGATGTACTTCTAGCAGGTTTCCCCTGTCAACCGTTTAGCCTTGCGGGCGTAAGCAAGAAAAACTCGCTCGGGCGCGCGCATGGTTTCGAATGTGAGGCTCAGGGAACGCTTTTCTTCGATGTGGCGCGTATTATCCGCGCAAAAAAACCTGCCATCTTTGTTCTTGAAAACGTTAAAAACCTGAAGAGCCATGACAAGGGTAAAACCTTTAAAGTCATCATGGATACCCTCGACGAACTGGGCTATGAAGTTGCGGATGCAGCTGAGATGGGCAAAAACGATCCTAAAGTTATCGACGGAAAGCACTTTTTACCTCAGCACCGAGAACGTATCGTTTTGGTCGGTTTCCGCCGTGATCTGAACATTCACCAGGGCTTTACCCTGCGCGATATTAGTCGTTTTTATCCGGAACAGCGTCCGTCATTTGGCGAACTGCTGGAACCCGTGGTTGACAGCAAATATATACTGACGCCGAAACTCTGGGAGTATCTCTATAACTACGCCAAAAAGCACGCAGCTAAGGGTAACGGATTCGGTTTTGGCCTCGTTAATCCTGAAAATAAAGAAAGCATTGCCCGTACGCTTTCTGCTCGCTATCACAAAGACGGGTCTGAAATTCTGATAGACCGTGGCTGGGATATGGCCACAGGTGAAACAGACTTCGCGAACGAAGAAAATCAGGCGCATCGGCCCCGCAGGCTGACTCCGCGAGAGTGCGCGCGCCTTATGGGTTTTGAAAAAGTAGATGGCAGGCCTTTTCGCATTCCTGTGTCAGACACTCAGTCGTACAGGCAGTTCGGTAACTCCGTAGTGGTGCCCGTGTTTGAAGCCGTAGCCAAACTGCTTGAACCTTATATCCTGAAAGCGGTTAATGCCGATTCGTGCAAGGTTGAACGAATCTGATCGCTCCTCCCGGTATTTATGCCGGGAGATAATCTATGGAATATCTGCGTAAAGCCCTGTCAGCTCAGCAATAAACGCACCTAGCGTCATTAGCTCAGCTCTCACCGCCTCCGGGTATTTTTTGTGCAGAGATGATGGCACGACCAATCTGACACCCGACTCCCGCATCTCCCGATATTGAGCCAGAGAAACTCCCTCCTGGAGTGTAAACAGATGCACCTGATGAATTTTATCGGCCTCATTCAGTATCTGACGCCAGCGATCCTTACAGGTAGTCTTGACTGCCAGCATGCGCAGATTTTCTACGGGAAACTCAGTATCGTGGTAAGCCCCTGCGGAAGGGAAAAGGAAATCGGGTTTTTTATTACCTTCTGTGATGGCCTGCGTCGCAAAGTGTCGCAGGCCGTGCTCAATGAATAGATGCTCCAGGTGCAGTTCCAGCGACTTCCCGGCTCTGGATTTACGGCGATTGCTGACAGAATTGGCCAGCGCAATAAATTCATCCACAGAGCCAAATCCTTTCCGGATGATATCCAGAACATGCAGTTCCTCAACCAATAGAAATATGTCGTACTCCACGCGCCGGCGGTCAAGAAGTTGCTCATCCGGATCAAGGGAATTTTTCACATAATGGCTGGCTGCATACTGAATAATTTCACTTCCCGACGGAAAGCGCAGGTGCCAGTCTTCAGGTAGAATATATTTATGATTTACTGGCGCTTGCTGTAGAGATAGTCCGCCTAGAATCTGTCCTGCGGGGCCGGATATAAGCGCTCCGGGTATAACTTCACCAATAGCGGTCTCAATGACGTCCTCTTCATCAGTGCTGGCGCATACCCAAATATTTACTTCCTTACAGTCCCCCCCTTGCTCATCAAGCTTGAAAGCCAGGAGCGTCAGAGCCCCTGTATTTTCAGGATCCTGAAGTGGGCTGCCTCTACCCCAGCGGGTAATCCTTTTTTCATTCCGGGTTTTACCAAAATGACGGCTGTTATAATAAATTGCCCTGGCTTCGCTGTCAGGGCAATCATGCGATGACACATGTGCGGTGAGAAAAACCGAAGGGTTCAGTTCACGGGTATGGTTGATAGACGGAAAGAGTTTTTCAACGATACCTGAAGGGATATAAAGCCCTACCTGGTGACCACCTGTTGCGCCGGTATCGTTGGCGGAAAGGCGTTTGATGTAGACGAAGTAATTCTCACATGCGATCTCAAGTAGCCAGTTGTGGAAAACCGACATAAGCATCCCCTGTTACCCTGAAACTCTACTCACCATTTTTTCATGATTATATACAAACAGTGTCATTTTCAGAAGACGACTGCACCAGTTGATTGGGCGTAATGGCTGTTGTGCAGCCAGCTCCTGACAGTTCAATATCAGAAGTGATCTGCACCAATCTCGACTAT
>NZ_JBMKHJ010000055.1:0-17077 GCF_049237265.1 Enterobacter cloacae complex sp. IR5384
CTCGCATCCCAGGGCATAAGCGACTCCATAAACGGGTTCTTATGCCTTAGTTGTAAGTGTCTACCATGTCCCCGAACAAGTGTTCACTATGTCCCCGGACCGTACAGGGGAGAGGGGCTGGGGGTGAGGGGATTACTTCTTCTGGTCTTTCTTTGGCCAGTCGTCGTCGTCATCCCACTTATCGTTAAAATCACGATGAGGCGGAAGATCCGGCTTGTTGGCGAGGAATTTTTTATGGTCAACGCGCTTAAGATCTTTAATCACGTTAAGCAATACGCCTACCAGAAACACTAACACCAGAATCCACCAGTACTTTGCAAGCCAATCCATTCGCTATTCCTCTCAGAGCGCTCGTCAGGCGACGATTTGCTCCATAATACGTTGATACATACGGGCCAGCAGTTGTAAATCCGCGGCATTTACACACTCATTGATTTTATGAATGGTCGCGTTCACTGGCCCCAGTTCGACAACCTGAGCTCCCATGCGGGCGATAAAGCGTCCGTCTGAGGTGCCACCCGTCGTCAGCAGTTGTGGCTTAATTTCATTATAGTGCTCGATGGCGTTCACCACCGCATCCACCAGTTTGCCACGCTGTGTCAGGAACGGCTGGCCGGAAAGCCACCAGTCCACGGTGTAACGCAGTTGATATTTTTCCAGCAGGGCGATAACGCGCGCTTTGATCATCTCATCGGTCAGTTCCGTGCTGAAACGGAAGTTAAACTGAACGAAACAATCGCCCGGGATCACGTTGTTGCTGCCGGTTCCTGCCTTCACGTTCGCAATCTGCATGCTGGTTGGCGGGAAGAACTCATTGCCTTTGTCCCACTCAATGCTCACCAGTTCACTCAGCATCGGCGCTGCGCGGTGAACTGGGTTATCGGCCAGATGCGGGTACGCCACGTGTCCCTGTACGCCGTGAATGGTCAGGTTACAGGTTAACGAACCGCGGCGGCCATTTTTCACCACATCGCCCACCACCTCGGTGCTGGACGGCTCGCCGACCAGACAGTAGTCCAGACGCTCGTTGCGGGCCATCAGGGCCTCAACAACCTTGACGGTGCCGTTATGGGCGCTGGCTTCTTCATCAGAGGTAATGAGAAACGCGAGACGGTTTTTATGGTTCGGGTGCTGGGCGACAAAGCGCTCAGCCGCCACAACCATTGCCGCCAGGGAACCTTTCATGTCTGCGGCACCGCGGCCAAAGAGCATGCCATCGCGGATGGTTGGTTCAAATGGAGGGTTGATCCAGCGGTCCGCATCACCTGCGGGAACCACGTCGGTATGCCCGGCAAAGGCCAGCGTTTCGCCCTGGCCACGCCACGCCCAGAAATTCTGGGTGTCGCCAAAATCCATCCGCTCCACGGTAAAACCGATGGCACGCAGGCGCTCAATCATTAATGCCTGACAACCTGCGTCGTCCGGGCTAAGGGAAGGACGGCGAATAAGCTGCTGAGTCAGCTCAATGACCGGGCATGACATAAACTACACCTCAACGAAAAAAGTCGGAATAAAGGGTTTCACTGAAACCCAGCAGCATAGGCTGCCCGGGCGCGCAGAGCAATGGGCGTTTGATGATTGCTGGCATTTCAAGCATCAGATTTGCTGCGCTGTTGGCATCCTTGATGCTGGCACGCAATGATTCGTCCAGCTTGCGCCAGGTTGTGCCGCGGGTGTTCAGCAGCGCGTCCCACCCCAGTTCGTTAATGGCGGTATGCAGAAATTCTGCATCAAGCCCATCGGCACGGTAATCGTGGAAGCGGTACTCGACGTTGTTAGCTTCGAGCCAGCGACGGGCTTTTTTGATCGTGTCACAATTTTTAATGCCGTACATGACAACCATGTTGAATCCTTTTGTTCTTATGACCATTAAATGTTCAGTAAATTCGAAGATATATCCTTAATCGGAATATAACACATTCAGAAACGCTCTGGATTAACACCTCTCTTTAATTCAACTCACACCTGTACGCTGAATATTCTTTCATCATTTAAGCATAGATGTCCATCAGGTATAAATTGCCTGTAAACTCAGCGGGTAAAATAAAACTCACCCGTGCGTAGGGTTATTTCAAAATATTGCTGGCCGTCACACAAAATTTAAGGTTCTCCGTTCATATTTATCATAAATCCAGCGCGCAGACGGGGTACAATCACAGCAATCGGTTAAATTGTCTTCACAATGATGATACGTTTTCGTAGAATGCGCATAATAATAAGAGAGGTTGTTATGATTGAACGTGAACTGGGGAACTGGAAAGATTTTATCGAAGGCATGCTTCGTAAATGACATTCAGTAAGAATTGCAAGAGCACTTAAATAAGTAAAATAACCATAGTGTGAATTAATCACACAGTAAAAAGGCGGCCTACTGAGCCGCCTTTTTTATTTTCACTATCTTATTCAGGCCGTTCCTTGAGCGGGAAGCGGCGACGTACCAGCACGAAGAACAGCGGCACAAAATAAATGGCCAGGATCGTGGCTGAAATCATTCCTCCCATGACGCCTGTACCTACCGCATGCTGGCTGCTGGAGCCTGCACCTGAGCTGGTTGCCATCGGTAACACCCCGAAGACAAACGCCAGCGAGGTCATCAGGATTGGACGTAAGCGCTGACGGCAGGCATGCAGCGTGGACGCCATCAGCTCATGGCCTTTCGCATTCATCTCATTGGCAAACTCAACAATCAGGATGGCGTTTTTCGCCGACAACCCAATCACGGTGAGCAGCCCCACCTGAAAGTAAACGTCGTTCTCCAGACCGCGCATCCAGGTGGCGAGCAGCGCGCCGATCACGCCAAGCGGTACCACCAGCATGACCGAGAACGGGACTGACCAGCTTTCATACAGCGCCGCAAGACAGAGGAAGACCACCAGCAGCGAAAGCGCGTAAAGCGCGGGAGCCTGCGCCCCGGAGAGCCGCTCCTGATAAGACATGGCCGTCCACTGCAGACCAAAGCCAGCGGGCAACTGTTGCACCAGCTTTTCCATGGTGTCCATCGCCGTACCGGTGCTGACGCCCGGCGCGGCTTCACCGACGATCTCAACGGCGGAATAGCCGTTATAGCGCTCCAGACGCGGAGAACCGCTCTCCCAGTGCGAGGAGGCGAAGGCGGAGAACGGCACCATGCCGCCCGCATTGTTGCGGACATACCAGCGGTTAATATCGTCCGGCAGCATGCGGTATGGCGCGGCGGATTGCACATACACTTTTTTAACGCGACCGCGATCCATAAAGTCATTCACATAGCTTGAACCCCACGCCGTTTGCAGGGTGTCGTTAATATCGTCGATGGAAACGCCCAGCGCCTGCGCCTTACGCTGATCAATATCCACCTGCAGCTGCGGGCTGTCATCCAGACCGTTGTGACGGACGCGGGTCAGACCCGGATCTTTACCGGCCAGCTCTAACAGCTTGTCGCGCGCCGCCATCAGCGCCGTGTGGCCCGCACCGGCATGGTCCTGCAACTCCATGTCAAACCCGGCAGAACTGCCGAGACCGCTGATAGCCGGTGGGCTGCTGGCAAAAACGCGCGCCTCTTTGATACGGGAGAAGGCTTTGGTCGCGCGTTCGATAATGGCAAACGAGGTGCCCGTTTTCGTATCGCGTGCGTCCCAGTCTTTCAGGCGCACAAACATACGTGCAACGTTCTGCCCGTTCCCGCCCGGGCCGGAGCCGACGGTGGAGAAGACCGACACCACGTTATCTTTCTCTTTGGTAAAGAAGTACTGCTCCACCTTCTGAACTACCTTCAGCGTTTGCTGCTGCGTTGACCCGCTCGGGAGCTGCACTGAAGTGATGAACATCCCCCGGTCTTCCTGCGGCAGGAACGAAGTCGGCAGATGCAGGAACAGCCATACCATACCGCCCAACAGCACAACATAAATCATCATCCAGCGCAGGCTGCGGTGCAGCACCTTGCCCACGGCGGTTTCATAACGCGCGGCACTGCGGTTGAACATGCGGTTAAACCAGCCAAAGAAGCCCTTCTGACCGTGCTGTTCCCCTTTATGTAGCGGCTTGAGGAGGGTGGCGCAGAGGGCAGGCGTGAGGATCAGCGCCACCAGCACCGAGAGCACCATTGCGGAGACGATGGTGATTGAAAACTGACGATAAATGGCGCCGGTTGTGCCGCCGAAAAACGCCATCGGGATAAAGACCGCCGAGAGCACCATCGCGATGCCAACTAACGCCCCCTGAATTTGTCCCATCGATTTACGTGTGGCCTGGCGCGGGGAAAGCCCTTCCTCGCTCATGATGCGCTCGACGTTTTCGACCACCACGATGGCATCGTCCACCAGCAGGCCAATCGCCAGCACCATTGCAAACATCGTCAGGGTGTTAATGCTGTAACCAAACGCGTAAAGCACCGCGAAGGTACCCAGCAGCACCACCGGAACGGCAATGGTCGGGATCAGCGTTGCGCGGAAGTTTTGCAGGAACAGGTACATGACCAGGAAGACCAGCGCGATCGCTTCCAGCAGCGTTTTCACCACATCTTCAATAGAGGCTTTAACGAAGGAGGTGGTTTCGTAGGCGACTTTATATTCCAGCCCGTGGGGAAAATAGTGCGACAGCTCATCCAGACGATCCAGCACCAGCTGCGCGGTGGCCATTTCATTGGCCCCGGAGGCCAGTTTTACCCCCAGACCGGAGGCCGGGTTACCGTTAAAGCGGCTGAGATAATCATATTTCTCTGCCCCCATTTCTACCGTGGCGACATCGCCCAGGCGGACCTCTGAACCATCCTGATTTACGCGCAGGGTAATGTTGCGAAACTGCTCCGGGGTCTGAAGCAGCGACTGTGAGTTAATGGTGGCATTCAACGCTTGTTTATCGACAGAGGGCGTTCCCCCCAGTTGTCCCACCGCAATCTGGGCGTTCTGGGATTTAATGGCATCCGTCACGTCGGTTGCCGTCATCTGGAAGCTGTTCAGCTTATTCGGATCAAGCCAGATACGCATTGAATACTGAGAGCCGTAAGCATCGATATCACCGACGCCGTTAATACGGCTGAGGGGATCCTGAATATTACTGGCGACGTAGTCCGCAATGTCCTGCTTATCCATGGAACCGTCGGTAGAGACAAACGCAATAGTCAGGATGTTGGTGTCACCGGTTTTACGTACGGTAACCCCCTGATTCTGCACCGCCTGAGGCAGTTTACGCATCGCCGACTGCAGCTGGTTTTGCACCTGCTGTACGGCTTCGTCTGGATCCGTACCGGCGGTAAAGCTCAGGGTGACGGTCGCCTGGCCCGTGGCGCTACTCTGCGAGGACATGTACATCAGGTTATCCAGACCCGTCATGTTCTGCTCGATAACCTGCGTGACGGTATTTTCCAGCGTTTGTGCTGAAGCTCCGGGGTAGTTTGCCGTGACGCGCACGTTTGGTGGTGCCAGGTCGGGATATTGCTCAACAGGAAGTGAAGTAATGGCCAGGACACCTGTCAGACACAACAGAATGGCAAGTACCCAGGCAAAAATGGGGCGATCGATAAAAAAATTCGCCATGAAAATGAGACCTCGTTTTGCTGCACGTCATTATTGTTTATTGCCCGCATCACTTTAGCGGCAAGACGAAGACCAAACGTGGAGAAATAAAGGAGATAGTGTAAATTATCATGCACTTTTCTCTGCGCTTCACCTTTTACCGTTATTTACCTCCCGGCACCGTTTGTCGGGAAGATCACGCTCACCAGCGTCCCCCCGTTTTGCGGCTGGGAAAAGTGCAGCGTTCCGCCGAGTCGCGCCGCCCGTTCGCGCATAATATTCAGCCCGTAATGTCCCGGCGGCTCGCTGGCTTCGCCAATCCCGATACCGTTATCGCGAATGCTGACGCTGTGGGTGCCGTCAGCAGACGTCACGCAGCTGACGGTTATCTCGCTGGCCTGGGCGTGCTTCATCGCATTCAACACCGCTTCACGCACGATCTGCAGCAAATGCACCTGTTTCTGGGCATCCAGCGCCAGCGAGGAGAGGCGGCAGTCGAGGTGCAGCTTTGCCTGCGTCTGGCTCTGTAACCCGTCCAGTGACTCCTGTAGGGCCGCGGGCAGATTGGCGTGGTTAAGCGTCAGGCGGAAGGTGGTAAGCAGCTCGCGCAATTGATGCCAGGCGTTGTTAAGCTCGCGGGAAAAGTCGGTGATAATGGTCTGCGCCGGGGCATTCTCCTGCGGGATAGCGCGTTTCAGCAGCGCCAGCTGAATACGTAAATACGACAGTACCTGCGCCAGGGAATCGTGCAGCTCGCGGGCGATCGTCGCGCGCTCTTCCATCAGCAGCAACTGCTGGTAGTGCTTTTGCGCCTGGTTGAAATACAGTCCGCGTCCGAGCATTGTCGCCACGCTTTCCATCAGCGGCAGAGGAACGTGGCCCGTCTCGCTTTGCCAGCGTAATTCCCCGTACAGGGTATCCTGCATCAGCACGGGCAGCGTTTGGACAGGGCTCCCGTTTGATTCGATACCCTCACTGAGCCGCCAGTCGTCGCTGGTGCGCAACTCCAGGTAGTTCATCTGCGTGTACTCATGCACTATCTGCAAAATATGCCGGAAACAGTGGCTGTCTATCTGGCCGGTATTCAGTGCCTGAGAGCATTTAAACAGCATCTCGAGTTGCTGATGCGCCTCATTCAGATGCTGCGTCTTTTCCGCTACGGAGTGTTCAAGCGAGCGATACAGTGTATGCAGCTCGGCAGACATGTGGTTGAACGCCCGGGAAAGTTGGCCCAGTTCGTTTGGCAGCGCGGTATCCGGTGCAGGCGTATCGAATTGCCCCCGCTCAATGCGCTCGCTGGCCGCCACCAGATTATTCAGCGGTAACACCACCTGGCGGCGGATGCGTCGCAGGGTAAAGATCGTCAGGATCAGGATGCCCATCCCGCCCGCCAGGGAGATCAGAATCACCGCCCGGATTTTATGTTCGGTGTAGTGCTGAAGGGCGAGCACAAAGGCGTCAATCCGGCCGACAAAGTCTTCAATGTGGGCCTGATACCACCCGATATCGCCGCGAGCGATGTGGTTGTCCATCTCCTGCCATGCCAGATGCAGTTGCTGATAGCGCGCCTTAACATCGTCCGGCACGTACCAGCGGCTCAGCTTCTGTAGCGCAGGGGCGCTCAGCGTCTGCTGCCAGCTCTCGCGATGCGCCGCCAGGGCGTCGCTGTTGCGTTGCATCTCATAGCCCAGACGGTAGCTCTGCATTCGCAGGGAACCGGCAATATTGATGGCTTCTGCATCCCGCTGGCTGCTGGCAAGCGTGAACAGTGCGACGGTGCTGGTCAGAACGGACAGCACGATAATGGAAATGAAAGCCCGGGCCAGGCTTCCGGAAACGGGTCGTTTAACGGTCACAGAACAGCTTCCTGAAAAAAATTGATCTGCCACAGGTTCACTGGAGATAGTTCGGCTTCCTGGGCATTTGTACATTGCCTGATAGCGCCGCCGTGGGTAAATACAATATTCCTATAAAGAATAAGGTTATTGAACCAAAAACAGGTGTCGTTATGAATCGTTTTATTATGGCCAACAGCCAGCAGTGTATAGGGTGCCGTGCCTGCGAAGTGGCCTGCGTGATGGCGCACAACGATGAACAACACGTGCTGAGCGAACGCCATTTTCATCCCCGCATCACTGTCCTGAAATCTGGCGCGAAGAGCACGCCTGTAACCTGCCACCATTGCGAAAATGCGCCCTGCGCGCAGAGCTGCCCTAACGGGGCCATCAGCAAATGCGATGACAGCGTACAGGTGAATCAACAAAAATGCATTGGCTGTAAAGCCTGCGTGGTTGCCTGTCCGTTCGGCACGATGGAGATCGTTGTTACGCCTCTCGAAAAGGACAACGTAAAAGCCTCGGCGCATAAATGCGATCTTTGCCACACGCGCCCACAGGGCCCGGCCTGCATCGAAAATTGTCCGGCACAGGTGCTTACCCTGGCGACGCCCGCCGTACTGAATAACCTGGCGAAAACCCGCCGCCAGCGCACCGCCCGTCAGGAGGCGCAGCTCTGGCACGGCGAGGCGGTAAGGCCAGACCTGCCGCACACCCGCCTTGAGCAGATGAGAAACACACCGCGACGCGGGGAGCCGGATAAACTCGCCGCGAGTGCACGCGTCAGCCATTTTCAGGAGATCTACCTGCCGTTTTGGGCAGAGCAGGCCGCGCGTGAGGCATCGCGCTGCCTGAAGTGCGGCGAACACAGCATTTGTGAATGGACCTGTCCGTTGCACAACCATATCCCCCAGTGGATTGAACGCGTTAAAGCGGGGGATATCGCCGGGGCGGTTGAGCTTTCACACCAGACCAACTGTTTACCTGAAATTACCGGCCGCGTCTGCCCGCAGGACCGATTATGTGAAGGCGCCTGCACCGTGCGTGATATCTCGGGCGCGGTGACCATTGGCAACATCGAGCGCTATATCTCTGACCAGGCGCTGGCGATGGGTTGGAAGCCGGATCTGAGCGGCGTGACGCCGGTTGATAAACGTGTGGCGGTGATCGGCGCGGGGCCTGCGGGGCTTGCCTGTGCCGACGTGCTGGCGCGCAGCGGCGTGCGCGTCACGGTCTATGACCGGCACCCGGAGATTGGCGGCTTGCTGACGGTTGGTATCCCGGCCTTTAAGCTCGATAAATCGCTGCTCGCACGGCGCAGGGAGATATTCACGGCCATGGGGATCCAGTTCGTTCTGAACTGCGACGTCGGACAGGATGTGCCGCTGTCACAGCTGCAACGCGAATACGATGCACTGTTTATTGGTGTGGGAACCTATCGTTCCATGAAAGCGGGTATCGCACATGAAGATGCGCCCGGCGTCTATGACGCGTTACCTTTCCTGGTGGCAAACACCCGCCACGTGATGGGGCTTGAGGCAACAACCAAAGAGCCATTTATCGATACCCGGGGGCTGAACGTGGTGGTGCTCGGCGGGGGCGATACCGCCATGGACTGTGTCCGCACCGCGTTACGTCACGGTGCGGCGAAGGTAACCTGCGCCTACCGCCGGGATGAAGCCAATATGCCGGGCTCGAAAAAAGAGGTGAAGAATGCGAAGGAAGAGGGCGCCGCGTTTGAGTTTAACGTTCAGCCCGTGGAGTTAACTCTGGCACCTGACGGACAGGTCAACGGCATTCGCATGCTGCGTACCGAACTCGGCGAACCGGATGCTCAGGGCCGTCGTCGGCCGGTACCGATAGCGGGGAGCGAATTTGTGCTGCCTGCGGATGCGGTGATCATGGCATTTGGTTTCAATCCACACGAGATGCCGTGGCTGCAGGCGCAGGGCGTGGAGACGGATAGCTGGGGACGAATTATCGCCTCGGTGGAGAGCCGCTATCGCTATCAGACCTCTAACCCGCAAATTTTCGCAGGCGGTGACGCCGTACGCGGCGCAGATTTAGTGGTCACCGCCATGGCGGAAGGGCGACATGCTGCGCAGGGTATCCTCGACTGGCTGGGCGTCAGCGCGTTAAAAACGCATTAAATCGGGTGGGCGACAAAGCGGGGTTCACGGCGTAATATAGGCAGACTCATTGTGTCGTGGAGCCCGTATGACCCTGAAAATTGACGTTATCAAAGACAAAATCCTTTCTGATAATTACTTTGTCCTGCGTAACATCACCTATGATTTAACGCGTAATAACGGGGACGTGATCCGCCACAAACGTGAGGTTTACGACCGCGGCAATGGGGCAACCATTCTGCTTTATAACCGTGAAAAGCAGAGCGTGGTGCTGATCCGCCAGTTCAGGGTGGCGACGTGGGTCAATGGCAATCCGGACGGACGGCTGATTGAAACCTGCGCAGGTCTGCTGGATGACGATGAGCCGGAAGTGTGTATCCGCAAAGAAGCCATCGAGGAGACGGGCTTTGAAGTGGGTGAGGTTAAAAAAGTTTTCGAACTGTTTATGTCACCCGGCGGCGTGACGGAAATCGTCCATTTCTTTATTGCCGAATACAGCGATGCGCATCGTATCCATCAGGGCGGTGGGGTGGAAGATGAAGATATCGAGGTGCTGGAGATACCGTTTGTCCAGGCGCTGGCGATGATCCGTTCCGGGGAAATTAAAGATGGTAAAGCTGTAATATTACTGCAGTATTTACAAACAACCGGGCTGATGGATCCCTCTTTCGAACGGATGTAGTTTGTTTTTCGGATAAATCTATCCGATAAATCCGATTGAGCAACCCCGGCGGGAACACGAAGATACTGCCCAGTTAAGCGTTTTCGTTCCGGGATTGTGCCATTCATGCGCTACTGCGTTTTTATTTTTTTCCTGATTTGTGTGCTCCCCGCACCGCGGGTGTGGGCTGCGCCTGCACAGCAATCATTCTCAGACTGGCAGGTGACCTGCAATAACCAGAATTTTTGCCTGGCACGCAACACCGGTGAACACCGTGGTCTGGTGATGACGCTTAGCCGCAGCGCTGGCGCGAAAACCGATGCCTCGTTACGTATTGATCTCGGCGGTCTTTCAGACCCGTCTGTCAAAGAGCCTGCAATTGCGCCGCGCCTGCTGCTTGATGGGGTGCCCGTGACGCTGGAGCGCCAGCACTGGCAGTTAACGCCGTGGCATCTGAAAACGGACGATGCTGCGACCATCACTGCATTTCTTAAGCATATCCAGGAAGGGAAAGCGCTAACCCTGCGTGATGGCAAGCAGGCGATCTCCCTCAGTGGCCTGAAAGCGGCGCTGTTGTTTATCGATGCGCAGCAAAAGCGCGTCGGCAGTGAAACCGCCTGGATTAAAAAAGGTGACGATCCGCCGTTAAGCGTGCCGCCCGCACCGGCCCTGAAAAAGGTGGCGGTTGTGAATCCCACCCCGACACCGCTCTCCCACAGCGAACTGAACGATCTGCTGGATTATGGTACCTGGCGGATGAATAACAGCCAGTGCTCGCTCGACCCCAACCGTCGGGAAGTGCGCGTCACTGCGCTTACCGATGACAAAGCGCTGCTGATCGTCAGTTGCGAAGCGGGGGCGTATAACACCGTCGATCTGGCCTGGCTGGTATCACGTAAAAAACCGTTTTCTTCCCGTAGCGTCAGGCTGCGTCTGCCGTTTACGCCGTCCAGCGGCAGCAGTGAAATGGAGTTAATGAACGCTCGCTTTGATGAGAAAACGCGTGAGTTGACCACCCTGGCGTTAGGGCGGGGGATTGCCGACTGCGGTATCCAGACGCGCTGGCGCTTTGACGGCCAGCGCTTCCGTCTGGTGCGTTATGCCGAGGAGCCCAGCTGCGATAACTGGAATGGGCCAGATGCCTGGCCCACGTTGTGGATCACACGCTAGTTTTGCCCGGTAAGCGTAGCGTCACCGGGCACGCAGGCCGCACTAAAGCACGCTTAACGCCTTCTCAACGACGTTCTCAACGGTAAAACCGAAATACGGGAACAGCTTGTCGGCCGGCGCCGATTCACCGTATCCCCGCATGCCGACAATGGCCCCTTTCAGCCCGACATATTTGTACCAGTAGTCGGCAATGCCCGCCTCAACTGCCACGCGGGCCGTCACGCTGGATGGCAGGACCGATTCACGATACGCCTCATCCTGCGCGTCAAAGATGTCGGTTGAAGGCAGGGAAACCACGCGCACCGCGTGACCTTCGGCAGTCAACTTCTCCGCCGCTTTGACGGTAATCTCCACCTCGGAACCGGTGGCAATCAGGATCACATCCGGCTTGCCGCCGCTGTCCTTCAGAATGTAACCGCCACGGGCAATGTCTTTCACCTGCTCCGGCGTGCGTTCAATCTGCGCCAGGTTCTGACGTGACAGGATCAGCGCCGTCGGTCCGTTATGGCGCTCTACTGCCAGCTTCCAGCCCACCGCGGCCTCGACCTGATCGCAGGGACGCCAGGTGCTGAAGTTTGGCGTCAGGCGCAGGCTCGCCAGCTGTTCAACGGCCTGGTGGGTTGGCCCGTCTTCCCCAAGCCCGATGGAGTCATGGGTGTAAACCATAATCTGCCGCGCTTTCATCAGAGCCGCCATGCGTGCGGCGTTACGGGCGTATTCCACAAACATCAGGAAGGTGGCGGTGTAGGGGACAAATCCGCCGTGATGAGCGATACCGTTGGCAATGGCGGTCATGCCGAACTCGCGTACGCCATAGTGAATATAGTTTCCGGCGATATCCTCTTTCAGCGATGTCGAGCCAGACCAGATGGTCAGGTTGCTGGGGGCCAGATCCGCCGAGCCGCCCAGCAGCTCAGGCAGGATTGGGCCAATCGCATTCAGGGTGTTTTGCGACGCCTTACGGGTGGCGATTTTGGCCGGGTTAGATTGCAGGTTTTCAATCAGCGCCTGGGTTTTCTCTTCCCAGTCCTCCGGTAGCCCTCCGCTCATGCGGCGGGTGAATTCGGCCGCCAGCTCCGGGTAGGCCTTTTTGTAGGCGGCAAATTTCTCGTTCCAGGCGTGCTGGGCCTTTTCACCCTCTTCACGGGCATCCCATGCGCGGTAAATCTCTTTCGGAATTTCGAACGGCGGATATTTCCAGCCCAGTTTCTGCCGGGTCAGCGCCACTTCCTCATCACCCAGCGCCGCACCGTGCGCCTCTTCTTTACCTGCTTTGTTCGGCGAACCAAAGCCGATAACCGTGCGGCAAATAATCAGCGACGGTTTGTCCTTCACGCTTTGCGCTTCCTGAATCGCTTTTTTCACCGCCTCGGGATCGTGGCCGTCAATTTCATGCACCACATGCCAGTGGTAGGCCTCAAACCGTTTTGCCGTGTCGTCGGTAAACCAGCCCTCGGTTTCACCGTCTATGGAGATGCCGTTGTGGTCATAGAAGCCAATCAGCTTGCCCAGCCCCAGCGTGCCCGCGAGCGAACAGACCTCATGGGAGATCCCCTCCATCAGACAGCCGTCACCCATAAAGACATAAGTGTAGTGATCGACGATGTCATGCCCCGGCTGGTTAAACTGCGCACCCAGCGTGCGTTCCGCGATGGCTAGCCCAACGGCGTTGGCTAAACCCTGTCCCAGCGGCCCGGTGGTGGTTTCCACCCCAGGCGTATAGCCGATCTCCGGGTGGCCGGGGGTTTTCGAATGCAACTGGCGGAAGTTTTTCAACTCTTCGAGCGGCAGATCGTAGCCGGACAAATGCAGCAGGCTGTAGAGCAGCATCGACGCGTGGCCGTTAGAGAGAATAAAACGGTCGCGATCGTACCAGGTGGGGTCGTTAGGGTTGTGCTTCAGGAAGTCATTCCACAACACTTCGGCAATATCTGCCATGCCCATTGGTGCGCCAGGGTGGCCGGAATTGGCTTTTTGCACGGCATCCATGCTGAGGGCGCGAATGGCATTGGCTAACTCTTTACGGGACATAGTTCACTCCGTGGCAAGGTTAAAGTTTGGCGGCGAGAAGATCTTCAAGTTTGCGCTGGTCGACGGCGAACTGGCGGATGCCGTCCGCCAGTTTTTCCACGGCCATTGGGTCCTGATTGTGCTCCCAGCGGAATTCCGCTTCGGTCATGGCTTTCGGTTTGGGCAGTACGGTAGAGGTCGGCACCAGTTTACGGATCACCGTCTCTTCTTTGTCCTGCAGCTTTTTCAGCAGGTCAGGGGAGATGGTCAGGCGGTCACACCCTGCCAGCGCCAGGATCTGCTCGGTGCGGCGGAAGCTGGCCCCCATTACGATGGTTTCGTAGCGGTGCTGCTTGTAATAGTCGTAGATATTACGTACCGACTTCACGCCCGGGTCTTCTTCTACCACGTACGGATCCATCGGCTGTTTTGCCTGATACCAGTCGTAGATGCGCCCGACGAACGGTGAGATCAGGAATACGCCCGCTTCGGCACAGGCGCGCGCCTGCGCAAACGAGAACAGCAGCGTCAGGTTGCAGTGGATCCCCTCTTTTTCCAGCACTTCCGCCGCGCGGATGCCTTCCCAGGTGGAGGCGAGCTTAATCAGAATGCGTGATTTGTCGATCCCCTGCTCCTGGTAGAGTTCGACGAGGCGGCGGGCTTTATTGATGCTCTTCTCTTTATCGAAGGAGAGGCGGGCATCGACTTCGGTGGAGACGCGCCCCGGGATGCTTTTCAGAATTTCCGCACCGAAATTAACCGCCAGCTTGTCACTGGCTTCGGCAACCTGTTGTTCCTGGGTTTTGCCGCGCTGTTTGCCATAGGCAATGGCGTCATCAATCAGATGACTAAAATGGGAAAGCCCTGCCGCTTTGAGCAGCAGCGACGGGTTGGTGGTTGCGTCTTCAGGCTGGTAGTGCCGAATCGACTCGATATCGCCGCTGTCTGCAACCACGGTAGTGAATTGTTTGATGCCGTCAAGTTGGTTCATAAGTCATGACTCCTTGAAAATAAAAGCGTTAGACGAGTGCGTTAGTTCACACTTCTGGAAAAATCATGATGGACTTAACAAAAAAGCATAGCAGACGGGGGAGGCATTGCTTTTGAGACGGGTAACATGGCTGTTATAAATTGATAACAATTTTTAATGTGTGATGGTGAGAGTTTGGCAGCCTTCAAAGTTTATGCGGCAGCCTGCGGCGATACTATCTGACCGATACGTAAAAGGAATAACAAGATGGACGATCAGTTAAAACAGAGTGCCCTCGATTTTCACGAGTTTCCTGTCCCGGGTAAAATTCAGGTCTCCCCGACAAAACCGCTGGCAACCCAGCGCGACCTGGCGCTGGCCTACTCGCCGGGCGTGGCGGCACCGTGTCTCGAAATTGAAAAAGATCCGCTGGCCGCTTACAAATATACCGCGCGCGGCAATCTGGTCGCCGTGATCTCTAACGGTACGGCGGTGCTGGGCCTGGGCAACATTGGTGCGCTGGCCGGTAAGCCTGTGATGGAAGGAAAGGGCGTTCTGTTCAAGAAATTCGCCGGTATCGACGTGTTTGATATCGAAGTGGACGAACACGATCCCGATAAATTCATCAACGTCGTGGCGGCGCTGGAGCCGACCTTTGGCGGTATTAACCTCGAAGACATCAAAGCGCCGGAATGTTTCTACATTGAGCAGAAACTGCGTGAACGTATGAACATTCCCGTGTTCCATGATGACCAGCACGGGACGGCGATTATCAGCACCGCCGCCATTCTTAACGGCCTGCGCGTGGTGGAGAAAAATCTTTCTGACGTGCGCATGGTAGTTTCCGGCGCGGGGGCGGCGGCCATTGCCTGTATGAACCTGCTGGTGGCGCTCGGGATGCAGAAACACAACATTGTGGTCTGCGACTCCAAAGGCGTGATCTACAAAGACCGCGAACCGAACATGGCGGAAACCAAAGCAGCCTACGCGGTGGACGACGACGGCAAGCGTACGCTTGAGGATGTCATTGACGGCGCGGATATCTTCCTGGGCTGTTCAGGCCCGAAAGTGCTGACCCAGGAGATGGTGAAGAAGATGGCGCGTGCGCCAATGATTCTGGCGCTGGCGAACCCCGAGCCGGAAATCCTGCCGCCGCTGGCGAAAGCGGTGCGTGAAGATGCCATCATCTGTACCGGTCGCTCCGACTACCCGAACCAGGTAAACAACGTGCTCTGCTTCCCGTTCATCTTCCGTGGGGCGCTGGACGTAGGCGCGACGGCCATTAACGAAGAGATGAAGCTCGCGGCGGTGCACGCCATTGCGGAACTGGCACACGCCGAGCAGAGCGAAGTGGTGGCTTCAGCCTATGGCGATCAGGATCTGAGCTTTGGCCCGGACTACATCATTCCAAAACCGTTCGACCCGCGTCTGATTGTCAAAATCGCGCCAGCGGTTGCGAAAGCGGCGATGGACTCTGGCGTGGCGACGCGCCCGATAACCGATTTCGATGCTTACGTGGATAAGCTCACCGAGTTTGTTTACAAAACTAACCTGTTTATGAAGCCGATTTTCTCTCAGGCTCGTGCCGACGCGAAGCGGGTGGTGCTGGCGGAAGGGGAAGAGGCGCGCGTGCTCCATGCCACGCAGGAGCTGATCACCTTAGGGCTGGCGAAGCCGATCCTGATTGGCCGCCCGAGCGTTATCGAGATGCGTATCCAGAAGCTGGGCCTGCAGATCAAACCGGGTGTTGATTTTGAGATCGTCAACAATGAATCCGACCCGCGCTTTAAAGAGTACTGGAGCGAATACTACGCGATCATGAAACGTCGCGGGATCACTCAGGAGCAGGCGCAGCGGGCGGTGATCAGCAACACCACGGTGATTGGCGCAATCATGGTTCATCGCGGCGAGGCGGATGCGCTGATCTGCGGCACCATCGGTGATTACCACGAGCATTTCAGCGTGGTGCAGGAGATCTTCGGCTATCGTGAAGGTGTGCACACGGCCGGTGCGATGAACGCGCTGCTGCTGCCAAGCGGTAACACCTTTATCGCCGATACCTACGTCAACGACGATCCAACTCCGGACGAGCTGGCGGAGATCACCGTGATGGCGGCTGAAACCGTGCGTCGCTTTGGTATCGAACCGAAGGTGGCGCTGCTGTCGCACTCTAACTTCGGCTCCTCTAAATCTGCGGCGGCCTGCAAAATGCGACAGACGCTGGAGCTGGTTCGCGAGCGCGCACCGGAGCTGATGATTGACGGCGAGATGCACGGCGACGCCGCGCTGGTGGAGAGCATCCGCAATGAACGTATGCCAGACAGCCCGCTGAAAGGCTCAGCGAATATCCTGATTATGCCAAACGTGGAAGCGGCGCGTATCAGCTACAACCTGCTGCGCGTCTCGAGCTCTGAAGGGGTGACCGTGGGGCCGGTGCTGATGGGTGTGGCAAAACCGGTGCATGTGTTAACGCCAATTGCCTCTGTACGCCGTATCGTGAATATGGTGGCGCTGGCGGTGGTTGAGGCGCAGACGCAGCCGCTGTAATTAACCCCACCCCTCACCCTAACCCTCTCCCCATAGGGGAGAGGGGACTGCTCCGAGCCATCTTTTCACCCTCGCCCCTTTGGGGTGTACAGTCCGGGGACATGGTTGACAGGTGTTCGGGGACATGGTGAACACTTTTTAACATCCTTTACCCACGGTGATCGACTTTTTCTTCAGGTCGATCACCCCCACTTTTGTGCTGTACCACCACACCTCGTAGCGGCCGTCTTCCTGCATCTCCTTCAGCCCGACCCGTTCTCCCC
>NZ_JBMKHJ010000056.1:0-16114 GCF_049237265.1 Enterobacter cloacae complex sp. IR5384
AAGCAACACCGACAGGGATGGATTTCAGAACCAGAGAAAGAAAATAAAATGCGATGCCATAACCGATTATGACAACGGCGGAAGGGGCAAGCTTAGTAAAGCCCTCGGTGCGGCGGACATTATCCGCGAACAGGCTGAACAGCACGGCATTGCGCGGGTAACGGATGTCTGGCTGGAAGTCGGCGCACTGGCGGATGTTGAGGAGAGTGCACTGCATTTCTGTTTTGATATCGCCTGCCGTGATACCGTGGCGCAGGGCTGCACACTGCATATTGATGTTATCCCGGCACAGGCATGGTGCTGGGATTGCAGCCGTGAGGCCGAAATCATGCAGCACGCCGGATGCTGTCCGCACTGCGGCAGTGAACGGCTGCGCATCAGTGAAGGTGATGATTTGCGGGTAAAAAGCCTGGAAGGTGAGTGAGTTTTACGCCGCCGCCGTATTCAGCAGCCAGCGGGCGAATTGCTGCATGGCCGGGGTTTCCGTACGGGACTGTAACCGCGTCAGCCAGTAGCCGCCGAGGGTGATTTCTGCGGCAAACGGCTGTACCAGTGCGCCTGACTGTAACAGGCGGCTGAACATACATACCGGTGCGATCGCTACCCCGGCACCCAGTTGTGCCGCCTCGGCCATGGCCAGTGAGGTATCGAACACCATTACCGGCTGTGACGGGGAAGGCGGTGTGCCGCCCGCACAATCCAGCCAGCGGCTCCATTCATCCCGGCGGAATGAGCGCAGCAGGGTAAAGCGGTGAACATCATCCGGCTGCTGTAACTGTTCTGCAATGGCCGGTGAGCACAGCGGAGCGTGTGGTGCACTGAAAATCAGTTCCGCATCTGACTCATGCCACGCGCCGTTACCGAAACGGATCGTATAATCATGCCCTTCCGCCGCCGGGTCCACATGATTGTTATGGGTGGAGATATGCAGATCAATATGCGGATGGCTGTCATAGAATCCGGCCAGACGCGGCAGCAGCCAGCCTGCGGCAAATGTTCCCACCGCACCGACTTTCACCCGCTCACGGAACTGCCCGTGAGAAAAACACTCCAGAGTATCCGCAATCCGGTCAAACGCCTCATTGAGCACCGGCAGTAATCCCTCACCTTCATGGGTCAGCACCAGCCCGCGCGAGACGCGGGTAAACAGCACACAGCCGAGTTGTTCTTCCAGCGCCCTGACCTGCTGGCTGACGGCGGCATGGGTGACATTCAGCTCAATCGCCGCGCGGGTAAAACTGAGATGACGGGCGGCGGCCTCAAAGGCGCGCAGCGGGTTAAGGGGGAGATAACGTCTGACCATAATCCACCTGTAAGTTTTTCTTTAGGCTCTTGTTATAAATAACCGTTTGTTCTGTCCGGTGAATCTGACGATACTTGCCGCCGTTACTCACACACGGAAGGTTAATTCTGATGAAAAAATCGTTATCTGCAACACTGATTTCCGCTCTGCTGGCGTTTTCCGCCCCGGGGTTTTCTGCCGCTGATAATGTCGCGGCGGTGGTGGACAGCACCATTAAACCGCTGATGGCACAGCAGGATATTCCCGGGATGGCGGTTGCCGTCTCCGTAAAGGGTAAGCCCTATTATTTCAATTATGGTTTTGCCGATATTCAGGCAAAACAGCCGGTCACTGAAAATACACTATTTGAGCTCGGATCTGTAAGTAAAACTTTCACAGGTGTGCTGGGTGCGGTTTCTGTGGCGAAAAAAGAGATGGCGCTGAATGATCCGGCGGCAAAATACCAGCCGGAGCTGGCTCTGCCGCAGTGGAAGGGGATCACATTGCTGGATCTGGCTACCTATACCGCAGGCGGACTGCCGTTACAGGTGCCGGATGCGGTAAAAAGCCGTGCGGATCTGCTGAATTTCTATCAGCAGTGGCAGCCGTCCCGGAAACCGGGCGATATGCGTCTGTATGCAAACAGCAGTATCGGCCTGTTTGGTGCTCTGACCGCAAACGCGGCGGGGATGCCGTATGAGCAGTTGCTGACTGCACGGATCCTGGCACCGCTGGGGTTATCTCACACCTTTATTACTGTGCCGGAAAGTGCGCAAAGCCAGTATGCGTACGGTTATAAAAACAAAAAACCGGTCCGCGTGTCGCCGGGACAGCTTGATGCGGAATCTTACGGCGTGAAATCCGCCTCAAAAGATATGCTGCGCTGGGCGGAAATGAATATGGAGCCGTCACGGGCCGGTAATGCGGATCTGGAAATGGCAATGTATCTCGCCCAGACCCGCTACTATAAAACCGCCGCGATTAACCAGGGGCTGGGCTGGGAAATGTATGACTGGCCGCAGCAGAAAGATATGATCATTAACGGTGTGACCAACGAGGTCGCATTGCAGCCGCATCCGGTAACAGACAACCAGGTTCAGCCGTATAACCGTGCTTCCTGGGTGCATAAAACGGGCGCAACAACTGGTTTCGGCGCCTATGTCGCCTTTATTCCGGAAAAACAGGTGGCGATTGTGATTCTGGCGAATAAAAACTACCCGAATACCGAAAGAGTCAAAGCTGCACAGGCTATTTTGAGTGCACTGGAATAATTTTTTTCCTGAACAGGCCCCTGCGGATACGCCGGGGCCGTAATTTAAGATTATTCCTTATGCAATAATTTGCTTTATGGGCTGTTTTATGGAGGATGAGAGTATCGGGCACTGACAGCTTCCGGCTGAACCGGATTTCACTGTGTGCTGCGGCAAACTGATGTCAGTCTCAACACACAGAGGAAAATGTTGTCATGGACGTTCTGCGTTTTATCCTCCGCTTACCTTTTATTTTGCTGCGTCTGGCGGCTCGCAGTCTTGTTTATCTCTTTACTCTGCTGGGTTTTCTGCTGCGCCCGTTCACCGGACGGATCCGCTGGGCGGTGCCGGGCTGGGTGACCTTTGCCGGTAATCAGCTTGCCCGGCTGGAGCGGGGGGGCAACCGCTATCCGAAAACCATATCTGCCTTATTATTACTGACTGCTGCGGTGGCAGCGGGCAGTTATTACACCTGGCACTGGTATCAGAACAAACCGAAGCCGGTGGATGTTGCGCCGCTGGTGGTGCAGGATATTTCCGCGTCTGTGCAGCGCCCTTCGGCGGTTAATTATAACCGTGATGATAATTCAGCGCAGATTGTGGTGGTGACATTCTCCCGCTCTGCCGCACCGGTAACGCTGATCGGTAAACCGGTCACCGCCGGTATTACCCTGACCCCCGCAATGGAAGGTGAGTGGCAGTGGCGTAATGACCGTAAGCTGGTATTCACGGCGAAAAAAACCTTCCCGATGGGGAAAACCTACACCGTCGATATGGATGCCAAAACACTGCTGGCTCCGCAGGTGGCGTTAACAGAGAAACAAAAAACCTTTACCACCCCTGAGTTTTATTATCGCGGCGGCCGGGCGGAGTTCTATCAGGATCCGCAAGATCCGATGAAAAAACACGCCATTATCGGCCTGACCTTCAATGCCCCCGCTGATGTCAAAAATCTGGAATCGCGTCTGTCTATGACCCGTGACGGCAAGCCGGTGCCGTATACCGTCACTGTAATGAACTGTTGTCATTTATGCTGACGCCCGTGCCGGGAGGCATTGATGTCCCAACCCAGCAGCTCGGCGAACAAAGCTGTAATTTATTATTTAGCCTGATTGCCGGTGAGAAAGGTTTACAAAATATCACCGTGGGTACACAAATATCGTTAGCCGACTCACTGGTATAAAAACTGGGGCATAACAATGCCCCAGTGCATTTTAGAATGCGTAATTCACACCGATACCTGCATAATGGAGTCTGTCGCTTTCACCTTCATTTCTATTGGTAGCGATCCCATGACACAAGAGACTACTCTGCCGCAAATTAACTGGGGGAATGTTGACTAAATGTTGCTTGCTTTTGTTGTTTCGGATATCAGGGTTGATTACCTGAATAGCGTTTCGACAATTTTGTCGCTGCCCGGCTCAACAAAGGTTCCAATACTAACGCCAGCAACATTTTTAGCGGACGTCGGGCCACGGACTTCACCGCCCACCCTGCTACCCCAGCCGGGCCATAGCGCAGCGCAGTCAGTAGCACCAGCTTACCTGCTATTTTAATGCCCGGCTTAACCCTTTGCCCGGCACGTTGCCAGCGATTATTCATTTCTAACCTCACAATTGGCGGAAGCGGCTGCGTAATGTAAAAGTATCAGACGTTACATAACGCTCCATCTCACGCAAACGCTTTTCACTTGCAGCCAGTTCACGATCGACAGCATCCAATAGCTCACCGCTTGATGGCTGCTGTTCTCCGGAAACCACGTTGTCTGGCATCGGATCCAACACAAACGTCAGTACGATGTAGGCGACAAAGGTGAAAAAGGCCAGACCAAAAAAGATGGACAGCACCACCAGGATCCGCACCAGTTTCACAGGAACATCGAGATAATGCGCAATACCCGCGCAAACCCCTTTCACCATGCCCTGCTGCGGTATACGCCACAGTTTTTTATTCAGATTAACGCCCCCCATTAGCGGTCCCTCCAGTTTGGATGTTCAGCATCAAGGATGTCTTCCAGCGCTTGAATGCGCTCACGCATCCGCTGTGCGTCCTGGTTAAGTTCTACCAGACGCTGTTGTTCACTTTGCGCCAGCTCGCCGCGACTGGAACGATTGCTGTAATGCAGCCAGAGCCAAATCGGTAAGACGAACAGCACAAAGATGGTTAACGGGATGGCCAGAAATAGCGCGCTCATGAGTACTCCTTACAGGTGATGAGCGGCGGCGCGTTCGGGCACCGCCAGATATTATTATTGCTTGTCTTGCTGCATTTTGGCTTTCAATTGCGCCAACTGCTCGCTGATTTCATCATCTGCTTTCAGGTCAGCAAATTGCTGATCCAAAGACTTCTGCTTACCGAAGTTATGGCTTTCAGCTTCAGCTTCCATTTGATCGATACGACGCTCAAAAGATTCAAAGCGAGCCATCGCTTCATCCAGTTTGCCGCTGTCCAGTTGACGACGAACATCACGGGAAGAACTCGCCGCCTGATGGCGCAACATCAATGCCTGCTGACGAGCACGGGTTTCACTGAGTTTGTTTTCCAGTTCACCGATCTCTTTTTTCATACGCGCCAGCGTATCGTCAACCAGCGTCACCTCATGCTCCAGGGAGGCAATCAGGTCAGTCAGTTTCTGCTTTTCGATTAACGCAGAACGCGCCAAATCTTCTTTTTCTTTACGCAGCGCCAGCTCTGCTTTTTCCTGCCACTCTGCCTGTTGGGCGCTGGCCTGTTCAATACGACGCGATAACTGTTTCTTTTCTGCCAGCGCGCGTGCGGAGTTGGAGCGCACCTCAACCAGCGTGTCTTCCATTTCCTGGATCATCAACCGCACCAGCTTCTGCGGATCTTCAGCCTTTTCCAGCAACGCATTAATGTTGGCGTTCACGATGTCGGCAAAACGAGAAAAAATACCCATAATGTAATCCTCACTTACTGTTCTGATATCGGGCAATGCCCTGCTGCTGTTCTAATGCACTTCGCATGCCAACTTTTTAATTCATTGAAATATTTGAAAATAACTAATTTTACCTGTCGGGATAAATAGGGTAAATTGGTGAATAACACTAACAAATGGTGAATTTCATCATGGCAGGATACAAAGATAATCTGCTGGGCGAAGCGAACAGCTTTATTGAAGTGCTGGAGCAGGTTTCTCGTCTCGCGCCGCTGGATAAACCTGTGCTGGTCATTGGGGAACGAGGAACAGGGAAAGAGCTTATCGCCAACCGCCTGCACTACCTCTCAACCCGTTGGCAAGGCCCGTTTATTTCACTTAACTGCGCCGCGCTCAACGAAAATTTACTTGATTCCGAACTCTTTGGGCACGAAGCGGGCGCCTTTACCGGCGCGCAGAAACGTCACCCAGGTCGGTTCGAGCGCGCCGATGGCGGCACACTGTTTCTTGATGAACTGGCAACCGCCCCGATGCTGGTACAGGAAAAACTGCTGCGCGTTATTGAGTACGGAGAGCTGGAACGCGTAGGCGGTAGCCAACCTCTGCAGGTCAATGTAAGACTGGTTTGCGCAACCAACGCCGACCTGCCACGCATGGTGAGTGAAGGCACGTTCCGCGCCGACCTGCTGGATCGTCTGGCCTTTGACGTGGTGCAACTTCCCCCGTTACGCGAACGTCAAAGCGATATCATGTTAATGGCTGAACATTTTGCCATTCAGATGTGCCGTGAGATCGGGTTACCGTTGTTTCCTGGGTTCACCGATGAGGCCAAAGAAACGCTCCTCCACTACCGTTGGCCGGGCAATATTCGTGAACTGAAAAACGTCGTGGAGCGTTCGGTATACCGACACGGGACCAGCGATTACCCACTGAATGAGATTGTGATTGACCCGTTCAGGCGTCACGCCGCACCGCCGCTGGCGCAAGAAACCAGACATACATCAGTAACCCTACCGCTGGATCTGCGTGAATTCCAACAGCAGCAGGAGAAGGAATTTTTGCAAACCAGCTTACAGCAGGCGAAATTTAATCAGAAAAAAGCCGCTGAATTATTAGGTCTGACCTACCATCAACTCCGCGCATTACTGAAGAAACACCAAATTTAGCGTGCAGGGGCAGACGTTGGACGCGAGAGTTAAAACAGTTTACCATGTTGCAATCACTGTATAAAAAAACAGGTTAATCATGATGACTCTGGCGTTAGTTGGCGAAAAAATTGACAGAAACAGGTTCACCGGTGAAAAAGTTGAAAATAGCACATTTTTCAACTGTGATTTTTCGGGTGCCGACCTTAGCGGCACTGAATTTATTGGCTGCCAGTTTTATGATCGAGAAAGTCAGAAAGGATGTAATTTTAGTCGCGCTAACCTGAAAGATGCCATTTTCAAAAGTTGTGATCTCTCCATGGCTGATTTCAGGAATATCAATGCGCTGGGAATCGAAATTCGCCACTGCCGGGCACAAGGGTCAGATTTTCGCGGCGCAAGTTTTATGAATATGATCACCACCCGCACCTGGTTTTGTAGCGCCTATATCACCAATACCAACTTAAGCTACGCCAACTTTTCAAAAGTCGTACTGGAAAAGTGCGAGCTGTGGGAAAACCGCTGGATGGGTACTCAGGTGCTGGGCGCAACGTTCAGTGGATCAGACCTCTCTGGCGGCGAGTTTTCATCCTTCGACTGGCGAGCAGCAAACGTTACGCACTGTGATTTGACCAATTCGGAACTGGGCGATTTAGATATCCGCGGGGTTGATTTGCAAGGCGTCAAACTGGACAGCTACCAGGCATCGTTGCTCCTGGAACGTCTTGGTATCGCTGTCATGGGTTAATGTTCAGGGAGCGGTATATGCCGCCCCCTGCCCTTATACAATATTGTCCGGGCTGGCTTTCCCCCTCAGACGTTTCGACTTCGGGGGCATAAACGTCAGAGGGTTCCGGTCCCCCCGTCAGAACACCATACCTGACCGGATGTATAGCTGTTCTCTTCAGCCGCTAAAGTGACATACAGCGGAGCAATTTCTACCGGTTGGCCAGGGCGACCAAGCGGCGCATTTGCACCAAATTTCTCAATTTTTTCCTGTGGTTGGCCGCCGCAGCACTGCAATACCGTCCAGTACGGCCCAGGCGCGACAGCATTTACACGGATCCCTTTAGGGGCCAGTTGCTTCGCCAGCGATTTAGTAAATGCCACTATCGCCGCCTTGGTCTGAGCATAATCAAGCAGGATCTCACTCGGCTCATAAGCCTGTACCGATGAGGTGTTAATAATCACGCTGTCTCGGGAGAAATGGGGAATAGCCGCCTTGGTGATCCAAAACATGGCGTAGACATTGGTCTTGAATGTCGCATCAAATTCTTCTGTGGTGAGGTCTTCGATCGATTCACAAAATTGCTGACGGCCTGCGTTATTCACCAGGATATCCAACCCTCCCAGCGCGTCTACCGCCTGTTTTACCAGATGGTTACAAAAAGTTTCGTCACGAATATCGCCGGGAATCGCCGCAACTTTTCTCCCAGCTTTTTTTATCAACTCAACAACCTCACGAGCATCGTCCTCTTCTTCAGGTAAATAATTAATCGCGACATCGGCGCCTTCGCGGGCATAGGCAATGGCAACAGCACGCCCAATACCTGAATCACCACCGGTAATTAATACCTTGCGACCATTTAACCTGCCGCTTCCCTGATAGCTTTGTTCGCCATGATCGGGGCGCGGTTGCATTTTTCCGGCGAGCCCCGGAAAAGGTTGTTTTTGATGTGGAAAAGGCGGCTGCGGAAAACGCTCTGAATTAGTTTTATTGGTGGTCTGTTTTCCTTTATTTAGGTCAGTCATTCAATCACCTCTCGTGAGTCATCATTCATCGCAAAGACTAATAAGCGTAGAACAAAATGAATGACATGGTCTTTATAATTTACCTACCACTTAATTTTCTCCTAATATTAACCTGGCTCTCACGACGATAACTTCACATAGCATTGAAATATTTCCTAGGATAAGTCCTGGTTTATTTATTTGTTCTTCCAGGCTGACACTTCTTCAATCAATACCGCCAGGCTAAAACGTACCGCCTTTTCAATGACGTCCTGGCAATCCCCGGAAAAACACTCACGTTTTGTTATTATCTGTCCGCGGAAATTCCACGCAAACCACACGGTTCCTGCGGGAGTACCATCCTCCCCACCCTCCGGCCCTGCATATCCGCTGATGGCTATACTGATATCGGTTTCGGCTTGCTGACGTATTCCTACAGACATCTCACTGACCGTTTGCTCACTAACGGCGCTATATTTCTTCAGCGTACTGGCCCGCACGTCGAGCATTTTCTGCTTGGCGCGATCGCTAAAGGTTATAACGCCGATATCATAAAATTCTGCGGTATCCGCCTGTGCGCAAAGCGCCGCGGCCAGCTTTCCTCCTGTACAGGATTCTGCGGTGGTCAACGTTAAATCGCTATCAATGAGCGTGTTTGCAAGCCGTTTTGTCAGTTCATTGACTGTTTTTGCGTCATTGTACTCCGTATTCATTACCGCCTCGCTAATTCTCTTCAGGAATGACAGAAATATGTCCGTTGCGTTCCAGAATGGCATACTTGATTTTACTTGATTCGGTAATCCCCTGATTTTGTCGCGCAGCGACTAATATATCTTCAAGAGAGACATCCACTTTCTTCATTTTATCTAATAAAGGGATCCCGTGATCAAGCAGGATAACCGGGGAACCATCCAGCACGGATTCGGCCCCACCCACCTTTTTTTTAATGAAACCGAACAGAATATCAATAGTAACCAGAGTGACAATCGTGATCATGGCGCCGGTTATCGAAAAATCATTACCCAACAAGGCTTGTTGAGTTGCTTCACTGATAATCAGTAATAAAATCAGATCGAAGCTGGTCATTTGTAATAATGCCCGGCGACCTGCTATTTTGAAAACCACCAGCAAAATAAGGTAAATGGCGGATGCCCGGAAGACCATCTCCATACTCACCTCCTAGGGATAAATAAATTGTCTGAAGCGGATTTCAGGTTCGCCATTTAGCTGGAGAAAACTCTTTACGCTTCCTGGCTTCACGGGCGTAACCCGCAGCCAGATAGTAAAGTTCTGCATTGCTTCAGAATCATTGTAGACGAGGTAAAGATCGTTCCCCTTGCTGTACATGCTGTCTGGCTGCGGCCAAATATTTTCCATTTCATAAAATTTGTTGAAATCGCCGCCAATGCGCAACGTCTTGTTCACAGAATCATACTTTTGTGCAGAGATTTTAAATTTAAATTCCGTTTGCAAGCGCCCAAACCTTTCGTACTGTAACCCTGTTGTCTTTAAGGTGTTTTTTCTCGTCACCTCACTTAAATATCCGCCGGAAAACGCTCCCACCGAAGCAAGAAAAACAATGCAGAGCAAACAGATAAAACCAATCTTGTGAAAGCCAGATTCAAAATTCAGAAAACGCAGGCTCTCTTTTACTCCTTGAAAATGGGTTTTCTCTCTGTTCATCTCCCCGCCTCGCTTATATAACACCAAGCCGTTGTTTTATTGAAAAATTACAATTTGAGACTTATCCCACTCGCCAGATTAATAAATAGCTACCAAACTTAATAAGTCAAATCAATTTCAATGGAGGCTCTATGAAAATATCGTTCGCCCCCTTACTGTTCTGTTTTTTATTGCCATCAGCGTTTGCCGATGATAATGGCGGATTGAAAAAAGATACCGCCCCGCCACCTGCCCATGCACTGGATGAAGGCTATCGCGGCACTGAAAATGCAAGAATCATGACCGTCGAACAAGCTAAAACCATGCATGACGGTGCGACCATCTCTTTACGAGGTAATCTCATTGAGGATCAGGGAGGAGATAAGTTTATCTTCCGTGACAAAACCGGCAGTATCAATACGCTAATCCCGCTTGCGGTCTTTGATGGCCGAACGATAAAACCCGATCAAATGATCAGCATTAACGGTAGCCTTGACGCTAAAATGCAACCGCCGGTGGTGCGCGTTAATAAAATCCAGAAGTAATACCTCAGCCGGGAAGAAATTCACTCTTCCCGCCTCCCACACAACAGATTCATTTTCCCCGTCAGACACCTCACATAATCTCTCTGGCAGCAAATCCAGCGTTTAAGCGAGTCAGAGGGGCCATGAAAATGCTAAGATAGCTACAAGAGTATATGCAAAGTGGATAGCGGGTATGAATTTTGACCAGTACGCGATGTCGAATTCGCGGTTATCAACCCCACTGCCCCAAAAACAAACGGTAATGGCAAATGTCATTAAGTATTAGTAAGATAGCTTCTTTATATATAACCCTTTAAAATTATGCGCCTGGTTTTATCATCTCTGATCGTGATGGCTGGATTTCTGAGTGGTCAGGCTGCAGCTGCGCCTGAGCAGGCCTCGTACGCTGATATTCGTGACAGTGGCTTTGTCTATTGCGTTAGCGGGCAGGTCAATACGTTCAATCCACAAAAAGCAAGCAGCGGTCTCATCGTAGACACATTAGCGGCCCAATTGTATGACCGACTGCTTGATGTCGATCCCTACACCTATCGCCTGGTGCCAGAACTGGCTGAAAGCTGGGAAGTATTAGATAACGGCGCAACCTACCGCTTCCATTTACGACGCGATGTTCCGTTTCAAAAGACTGCCTGGTTCACGCCCACCCGCAAACTAAATGCGGACGATGTGGTATTTACCTTCGAGCGCATCTTTGATCGCCAGCATCCGTGGCATAATGTCAATGGTAGCAGTTTTCCTTATTTTGATAGCCTGCAGTTCGCCGATAACGTCCAAAGCGTGCGTAAACTGGACAACAACACCGTTGAATTTCGCTTAAATCAACCCGACGCCTCCTTCTTGTGGCACCTTGCCACACATTATGCCTCTGTGATGTCGGCCGAATATGCCGCCAAATTAGCAAAACAGGATCGCCAGGAATTACTCGACAGACAACCCGTCGGCACAGGCCCGTACCAACTTTCAGAAAATCGTGCAGGCCAATATATTCGCCTACAACGGCATGAAAAATTCTGGCGTGGTACCCCCTTGATGCCGCAGGTCGTGGTGGATCTCGGCTCTGGCGGGACCGGACGCTTATCGAAATTACTGACCGGCGAGTGCGACGTCCTGGCATGGCCTGCCGCCAGCCAGCTCAGCATACTGCGTGATGACCCGCGGCTGCGCCTGACGCTGCGTCCGGGGATGAATATCGCCTATCTGGCGTTCAACACGGATAAACCGCCGTTGAACAACCCTGCCGTACGACATGCGCTAGCGCTGGCCATTAACAACCAACGGTTAATGCAATCTATTTACTACGGTACGGCGGAAACCGCGGCATCTATTTTGCCTCGCGCCTCGTGGGCTTATGACAACGAAGCTAAAATTACCGAGTACAACCCGGCAAAATCGCGCGAGCAGTTAAAAGCGCTGGGGCTGGAAAACCTGACGTTACAACTCTGGGTACCTACCAGCTCTCAGGCCTGGAACCCCAGTCCGCTGAAAACCGCAGAGCTGATTCAGGCTGATATGGCTCAGGTGGGTGTGAAAGTGAAGATCATCCCGGTAGAGGGCCGTTTTCAGGAGGCGCGATTAATGGATATGAACCATGATCTGACGTTGTCCGGTTGGGCAACTGACAGTAACGATCCTGACAGCTTTTTCCGACCGATGCTTAGCTGTGCCGCCATTAACTCGCAGACCAATTTTGCCCACTGGTGCAATCCCGAGTTTGACAGCATTTTGCGCAAAGCCCTCTCTTCGCAACAACTCTCCTCGCGAATTGATGCCTACGACGAAGCGCAAAATATTCTTGCGCGCGAGTTGCCGATCCTGCCTCTGGCCTCTTCGCTCCGTTTGCAGGCTTACCGCTATGACATCAAAGGGCTGGTGCTCAGTCCGTTCGGCAACGCTTCTTTTGCCGGGGTTTCCAGGGAAAAGGCTGACGAGGTGAAAAAACCATGATTATCTTCACCCTACGCCGATTTTTATTATTGCTGGTCACTTTGTTCTTCCTGACCTTTATTGGCTTCAGTCTGAGTTATTTCACCCCCCATGCGCCGTTACAGGGCGCATCGCTGTGGAACGCTTGGGTATTCTGGTTCAATGGCCTGATTCACTGGGATTTTGGTGTGTCCAGTATTAACGGCCAGTTGATCTCAGAACAACTGAAAGAGGTGTTCCCGGCAACAATGGAACTGTGCATTCTGGCATTTGGTTTTGCACTAATGGTCGGGATCCCCATCGGCATGTTGGCGGGCATAACGCGTAATAAATGGCAGGATCGTTGCATCAGCGCATTGGCTCTGATGGGCTTCTCTATTCCGGTTTTTTGGCTGGCGCTGCTGCTGACGTTGCTATTCTCACTAACCCTCGGCTGGTTACCCGTATCAGGGCGTTTTGATCTGCTTTATGAAGTAAAACCCGTAACCGGGTTTGCCATTATTGACGCCTGGATCTCCGACTCGCCCTGGCGCGATGAAATGCTGGTCAGTGCCATCCGCCATATGGTGCTTCCGGTGTTAACGCTCTCCGTGGCACCGACGACGGAAGTTATTCGTCTGATGCGTATCAGCACTATTGAGGTCTTTGATCAAAACTATGTCAAAGCGGCGGCGACTCGTGGTCTGTCACGGTTAACGATTTTACGCCGTCACGTACTGCACAACGCTCTCCCACCGGTTATCCCGCGCCTGGGGTTACAGTTTTCCACCATGCTGACGCTGGCGATGATCACCGAGATGGTCTTTAGCTGGCCAGGTCTTGGCCGTTGGCTGATTAACGCGATTCGCCAGCAGGATTACGCGGCGATTTCGGCGGGTGTGATGGTGATTGGCTCACTGGTTATCATTGTTAACGTGATCTCTGATATTTTGGGTGCTATGGCTAACCCTCTGAAACATAAGGAATGGTATGCCTTACGATAGCGTCTACAGCGAAAAGCGCCCGCCTGGTACGCTGCGCACCGCATGGCGCAATTTTTACGGCGATGCAACCGCAATGATCGGCCTGTATGGCTGTGCTGGACTGGCAATTCTGTGTATTTTTGGTGGTTGGTTCGCGCCTTATGGCATCGACCAGCAGTTTCTTGGCTACCAGCTTTTGCCGCCGTCATGGTCACGCTATGGCGAAGTCTCTTTCTTCCTCGGGACTGATGACCTGGGGCGTGATGTTTTAAGCCGCCTGCTTAGCGGTGCGGCCCCGACCGTGGGCGGTGCGTTTGTCGTCACCCTTGCCGCCACGTTGTGTGGCTTATTGCTTGGCGTGGTTGCCGGGGCAACACACGGTTTGCGCTCCGCGGTGCTGAATCACATTCTGGACACCCTGCTGTCGATCCCTTCACTGTTGCTGGCGATTATTGTGGGGTATAGGAAGTATAAACCACCTTTTTGCTCCTCATCCGAAGTATCTTACCTGAAATTCCCTCACTCGTTTACCGCTCAAGCCCCAATTTTAACTGCCGGTCCAGCCTAAACCGCTCTAATAAGGTTCGATTTGGCGGTAAAATCTCTAGCCTGATAGCTCGAGAGATACAAACTGCCCCACCGCCCCGTTTAAAAGTTGGCAGTGTTGAGCAGTGTTGGATTTGGGGTCGTCAGTCAAAGAGACGACTCTGTGATGGATCGAACAGGCTGGGAGTCAGTGGCGGCGCTCGTTCTGGTGGCAGCTCACGCTGCTTGGCGGCATTCGCCTTGGCTGTTTTCTGTTTCAGATGCTTGAGAATCTGCTCAATGACCTTCGGATCTTCGATGCTGGCAATCACTTTGACGTGACCGCCGCAGTGTTCGCAGACTTCAATATCAATATTGAAGACTCGCTTGAGGCGTTGCATCCAGGTCATGGCGCGGTGGCGCTCTGCAGGACTCTTGTCACGCCAGTTAGTATCGAGACCTTCCGATTTGTCGGGCTTCTTGCCCCGCTTGGCGGGTGTTACTTGAACTCGGTGTTTGCTGTTCGGTGCAAAGACGCCGTGGAAGCGTGTGAGGTTGACTCGCGGCTTAGGTACCAACGCAGCGAGTTTGGCGATGAAGTCCAGCGGCTCGAAGATCACATGGGTGGTGCCATTGCGGTACGGAGTTTTGAGCTCGTAACGCACCTGCCCATTGGCGGTTAATGCCAGACGTTTTTCTGAAACCGCTGGCCGACTAATGTAGCGACACAAGCGCTCAAGCTTATCCCGCTGATGCGCTTCGGCCATCACACCGGCGTGTAGCGAGAAACCAGCATGGTTGGCTACTCGACTGCTTGAGTCGGCTTTATCCTCACGCCCTGGCAAGGTTTGCAGGGTGAAGACTTTGCGCCCTTGCTGGGGGCCGACGGCAATGCGATACGTAACCGAAGCACCATGTAATTGAGTCAGCGTATCGTCTTCGCCCTCTTCCAGTGTCAACCACGTATTCTCGGCATCACGCTCCAAAATCCCACGCTTTTCCATGCAGCGAGCGATGCGATGGCTGAGGGTGTGAGCGAGCGTATTCAGCTCATCGTAAGTGGGTGCCTTGACACGATGGAAGCGTTGCTTGCCATAGTCATCTTCGGCATAGACACCATCGAGAAACAGCATGTGGTAGTGGACATTGAGATTTAGCGCGGAGCCAAAGCGTTGGATAAGAGTCACTGAGCCAGTTTGTGCAGAGGCTTTGGTGTAACCGGCTTTTTTGATCAGATGAGTTGAGAGTGTACGATAGACGATACTCAAGACCTGGCCCATCAGCTGGGGATGGCGAGCCAGCAAAAAGCGTAGCTGGAAAGGAAAGCTGAGCACCCACTGGCGAATGGGCTCCTTGGGGAAGACTTCGTCTATCAGCAGCGCCGCACTCTCGGCCATCCGGCGGGCACCGCAGCTAGGGCAAAAGCCGCGTCGTTTACAGCTGAAGGCGACCAGACGCTCGTGATGACAATCCTCGCAGCGAACCCGCATGAAACCATACTCCAGACGGCCACATTGGAGGAGGTCGTTGAATTCTTGTTGGATGTAGCGAGGCAGGTGTTGACCTTGGGCTTCGAGTGAGGCTTTGAAGGCTGGGTAGTGCTGCTCAACCAGCTGGTAGAGCAGCGTCTGGTCGGGTTGGTGGCGTTCGTAACCGTTTGTTTGAGTGGGCGATTGACTCGCCGTGGCGTTCCTTGCCAGCGACATGGGTATCCTCCGCTGATACTGTGGTTATGTACAGTATCAGCGGCTTGCGTTCAGACGTCCAGTCTGGCCCTAGACATCGCTAAATGCTTAACCCGCAATAGCCCTCACGAGTTGTTATCAGCCACTACCGGTTGAGCGAGAAGGTTTTGGGTTCAGGGTGCTATTGCTCCACCAATCACAATACTGAAGCCCCAACTGTTATCAGTTGGGGCTTTTTCTTGTCTGTTTGCGGCGGTTGCGTTTTATCGGTAGTCGTCGAGCTCTGCACCATCCCACATAAGAGCTTAACGGTGCGATCTTCAACGCCATCACACAAAACTTTCTTTTTCACGCACAGTCAACTTATTGGATGTTTTATTAACAACCCAAAAGGAGATATTTAGCGGGCGGCCGGAAGGTGAATGCTAGGCATGATCTAACCCTCGGTCTCTGGCGTCGCGACTGCGAAATTTCGCGAGGGTTTCCGAGAAGGTGATTGCGCTTCGCA
>NZ_JBMKHJ010000057.1:0-14856 GCF_049237265.1 Enterobacter cloacae complex sp. IR5384
AACAGTAAGCGTCGGCATGGTTCTAGCGAACAGATGTCACCGACAGAATATGAAAACCAGTATTATCAACGGCTCGGAAGTGTCTAGATTATCCGTGGCGATTCAAAAAGCTGGATTTTCCGACCTTCATCACTTACCTGAAACAGTTGCAGAAAACTTTCAAATGGACGGACAACCAGACCCGGCACCTGGCTGAGGCTGTGAATGATGGTTCGGTCTTCCTCGAAGTGTTCAATGATGAGGGGCAGGGACTTATCCAGCGTATGCATCAACTCGCTTCTGAAGGGTGGACGCTATCTGATGCACAGCAGGCCAACCTTGATAAGCTGGCAGCTTTGGGTGCTGAGTACAACCGAGTACAAACCAGCCTTGCGGATCACTTCTCAGCCTCGTTTGTTGAAGGCCTGGGGCAGTACGCTGTCAATACTGACACTCTACGTCAGAAGATGACTGGACTGATCCCAATTTCCGATGCCCTCGGCGTTGCCCTTGGTGAGCTAACCACCAACATTCTCTCCTTCGCTGGTCGAGTTGGTGAAGAACTCAAGAAAGGCGCAACACTGCCGGATGCAGTCTACAACACCGTAGTGGATGACTCTGCAAATAGCACCGCCGATTGGATTAAGGAAAAGACCGGCTTTGATCCACGTAGCATCGGTCAGACGCTTAAGCAGGTTTACCCGTGGCTGGATAGTTCAGCACCAAGCAATATTGGCTCAGGCACGGCGTATAACGATCCAGCGCTAGCGTTGAATGTTCCTGGTTTCAACTCAATACAACCCCAGCAACCAACGTTCACGGTTCCGACAATTGACAGCATGACTCAGCGACAGCCGATTCCTGTTGCGGTCACTGGCGAAGCTGAGATTAAACTCTCACCGCTTGATATTAACGTGAATGACGGCGCTATTAACGGTTTGATTGATAGCAAGATAAGGGAAAACAACCAGGCGCAGAATAACCTCATCCTTGGTATTGCAGACTAAAATCATCGTTCCGTCAAAAATGACGCAGTAAATTGGCCCACACGCGAGAGGGCCGTTAAATTCGCCATGTTATTGTTTTTGTTGTTGCAAATGATAATCATTTGTGTTAAAATGATTGCATAGGGTGATGATTTAAATTGTATGTGCGTACAAGAGCCGTTGTCATTCTTTCTCCTTACTTAAGTGCCTGTGTGAACACCGTGCGGGCCTTTTCTCATACAGCCAATATCCGCACCCTCTCACGGTAAGGTTAGGCCATTGCCGCTGGCTGTATCAGAAAAGAATTTTCTCCGACCTTGGATCGGGGATTTGCCAAGCCCTTTCATCCTCGGAAGGCCGTCTTGTCAGACGAAAACTGGCATTGAGTGCGGCAGCGAAGATATGAGGTCTCCCGCTGCTGTGCTCCCTCATTCCTAAAGCGTGACCCACCGATCATGCTTTCCAAATATCTCCATCAGAAAACTACTGACCTACACCAGGCGGGATATTCTCGCCTTGGTCTTTTTCTGTATGGAAAACGAAGTGAACGAAGTCGCTGATAGCGGCTTTCTTTTCGCCCCTCAATGGCAAATTTGCCAGAGAAATAATAACGCCATCATTGGCGATGACCTGAATGGAGATTCAAGACTGTGAAACTGGAAGATTATCCAAAAACGTATAACAACGTGGTGAAGAATTCGGCAACAGCCAATTTTGACCGCAGAACGATTGTATTCGCGACACTCGCACAGGCTGTGGAACCTGGTTCCGTGGTGACCTCTACCGGAACGCTTTACACCTCTGGGACTGATGCGCTTCTGTGCCTCTCCTACGCTGAGGCAGGTTCTGATGTTCCTGTCATCGTGGCTGACCGCCTGATTTATGTGTACCCAGAAGCAATCCGCGCCGTAATGGGTTCAGCAACAAATGCAGCACTAGCAGCATTGACCGCCAACGGAAATATTCGCCTGACCTCTGACGATGTTGTCATCGCAGAATAACAAACAAGAAAAGGACTTCAAAAATGGCTATTAAATCATTCGATTATGTTAATTACAGCAAGGTCTTCCGTACTCAGGTTCCACAGAGCAATTTACTGCTGACTCACCTTAATGTATTTGCAGACCGTCAGATCGCAGATTCCCACAAAGTTAGTATGGATCGTATCCAAGAGGCATCTATTGGTGTGGATGCGCCATTGATGCGTTTCAGTTCGGAGTGGGGGACTATCGAGAAGCCCACCGCAGGATCATATCTCTACGAGTTGCCTTGGGCGGGTGTGACTGACCGTGTGACTTCGGCAGATCTCAAAGGTTACCGTAAGCCGGGCAGCACTATTGAGCAGTCTCTTGATGAGATTGAGGCCAATAAGTTTATTCAGATGCGTGCTAAGTTTGAACGCTCCCGCGAATACGCCTATTGGCAGACCCTGATCTTCAACAAGGTTGATGCATTTGGTACACAGCAGAGTGAGATCGACTGGACTGTAGAGTTTGGACTGAACCAGCGAACCGCTGACCTTCATCAGGATGTTGGTGATGATCCGATGCGCGATATTGACGATCAGGTCAGTGCCACAAAAGCACTGATGGGTGGTCTGACTCAATACCTGCGTGGCTGGGTTCTGCTGTGTGGATCTGATGCCTACCGTGCTGTGAGATATCATCCACAAATCCGCGAACTCCTAGTCTATTCAAACGGTCTGGTTGGTTCTGATGTGCTGTTCCCGTCTGATGTTCTGCCAGGCTTTAGTTCGTTTATGCTGGGTTCTGTGCGTCTGATCGAAGTCAGCGATTCAGCATTCAGCGGTATCAAGTCAAACGAGGCTTTCCTTGTTCCGGTCTTTGGCAATGCTCCGGTTGAGCAAAGTTTGCCTATGGGCCGCTTCGTTGGTCCATGTGCTCGTCATCTTGAAATCTCAGCTTCTGGGGATGTTGAAGACTGGTACGCATACAAGGCTTTCGACGAGTTACGAAACCGTAATTTATATAGTGAATACAGCCTCATGGCATACAACTTCAGGCCGGATCTGATCTGTAAGATGACGCTATTACCAACAGCATAAAAGCGGTTTGCGGGAGCGCATTGCTCCCGCTGCCAGGCGAGGCAAAGGAAAGGAGATTTACATATGCACATGAAACTGTTCAATTCGAAGGGGCTGCCACTTCTGGCAATGAGTCTCGATAACCGATCCGATAAATGGCTGAACCTGTCAGCCATTGCTAGATACTTCAATGTTCCCCGTAGCACATTTCTACAGCGCGTGAACGATTACGGCTGGGAGTCAGCATTAGCTCACTTTGAGCAGCAGCGAAAGACAAAACTGAAAACATAAGAGCCGGGTTAATCCCGGCTTTTTTATAGCAATTTTTCAACAGTGTGAAACGGCACTGATTTGAAAAGGTATCCTTGAACTCCCCAAATACCAACCTCCTGTAGAAGGTCGAGATACTGTCTGCTTTCTACGCCTTCCACCACTATCTTATCGCAGTACCGCTTTATATTTTTTATCAATAGAGGAAATGTGGGTTTATCAATTTGTTCATTAAAGAAATGACGGTCAATCTTCACCGCTTCGAAGTAACCCTCAAGCAGGCTGGCAACATTTGCATTTCCGGCTCCCAGATCATCCAGCCACAGTGAGTTAACACCCTGACATAATGATTTCAGAATCGGACTTTTAAGCCCTTGTTCAATACCAGGAAACTCTTCTGAAACTTCAAGTTTGATAAATGGCATGGAACTGACTGTTAGCTGTAACAAACCGTCATGCCTTAAGAGTGTCGCCATATCGTAGTCAACATTGAGCGAGCAGAACAACCCGTGATGCTCGAACCAGTCCTGCTTACTGGCTATGATCCCAAACTGTTTGTAGAGAAAAAGGCGTTTCTGATCGAAATCCCATCCTGAAATGACAAACGCTGGGTGAAGGGGTCGTTTGGACTCTGAGACAAACCGCGTAAGAAGTTCGACTCCTAACAGCTTACCTTCAAGGTTCATGATGGGTTCAGCAATGAATTCAGAGTGCATGTTACGTTCCAGTTGAGTGATAACTGCCTGATAATGCACCTTTAAAAATTATTGATCAATAATAGCGATCAATAATCAAATAATGATCGATAAAAACGATAGATGTATCTTTTTGAAATGTAATGACAATTTATTTTTAAGATTAATCTTGTATTGAGAAACAAGAGCAGGTTTTTTTCATCACATTCATATCTACGGATTCGAAAACGACGAAAGATCACAACTAAACGAGGCTGGGGAAACCCGGCCTTTTTGTCGTTTGAATGTGGGACACAACGTGGGACACAAACTGGGACACAGAGCATTTTTTATGGTTGAGTCTTTGGCTTTCCGCTGGCATGATCCAGAACAGGGATTAACGGGACGTTAATCGCAAGCTTTTGATTTTGCTTTATTTGACTCGGGGTGCCCTTCTTCGTTGAAGGCTGAGAAATACCCGTATTACCTGATCTGGATAATGCCAGCGTAGGGAAGTCAGATGCCTCCCCTGGTCATCGCTTCTTCACGCAAGGCAGGAGCGAACCTATGCAGCCTGACCTGCTCGATTTACACGTTTTACATCATTTCCGAACCCGTTCCCCGCTTACGCACTGTATGACCAATGATGTCGTGCAAACCTTTACGGCCAACGTTCTGCTGGCGCTTGGCGCTTCTCCGGCAATGGTGATTGAAGCCGAAGAGGCCGAGCAGTTTGCCGGGATGGCCGATGCGCTGCTGATTAACGTCGGTACTCTCACCACGCCCCGCGCCCAGTCGATGCGTCGTGCTATTGAGAGCGCGGTGGCGGCAGGCAAGCCCTGGACGCTTGACCCGGTTGCGGTGGGCGCTCTGGCGTTCCGTACCCGCTTTTGTCATCAAATCCTTGCCCTGAAACCAGCAGCCATTCGCGGCAATGCGTCGGAAATTCTCGCCCTTGCGGGGATGAGCGCAGGGGGACGCGGTGTAGATACCACCGACACCGCCGCCGCCGCGCTACCCGCCGCGCAGGTGCTGGCTCGCCAGACCAATGCCATTGTGGCAGTGACGGGGGAGGTGGATTACGTCACCGACGGCCAGCGCACCCGAACGGTTGCGGGCGGCGATCCGTTAATGACCCGCGTGGTGGGCACCGGGTGTGCGCTCTCGGCGGTGGTGGCGGCGAGTTGTTCCCTGCCGGGGGAGCGGCTGGATAATGTTGCCGCTGCCTGCGGATGGATGAAGCGTGCCGGAACGATCGCCGTTGCGCAGTCTCACGGGCCGGGCAGCTTTGCCAGCGCGTTCCTTGATGCGCTGCACAACCTGGAGGCACAGGCATGAAACGAATTAATGCTCTGACGATTGCCGGTACCGATCCAAGCGGCGGTGCCGGTATCCAGGCCGACCTGAAAACGTTCTCGGCTCTTGGCGCTTACGGCTGCTCGGTGATCACCGCGCTGGTGGCGCAAAACACCCGTGGCGTGCAGTCGGTCTACCGTATCGAGCCTGATTTTGTCGGTGCACAGCTGGACTCGGTATTCAGCGATGTGCGCATCGACACCACCAAAATTGGGATGCTGGCAGAAACGGATATCGTCGAAGCGGTGGCTGAGCGGCTGCAACGTTATCAGGTGCAAAATGTGGTGCTGGATACGGTGATGCTGGCTAAAAGCGGTGACCCGCTGCTCTCTGCCTCTGCTGTTGAGACATTGCGCAAGAAACTGCTGCCGCAGGTGGCGCTGATTACGCCAAATCTGCCGGAAGCGGCCGCACTGTTAGACGCGCCACACGCGCAGAACGAACGTGAGATGAAAGAGCAGGGGAACGCCCTGCTGGCGATGGGGTGCGGCGCGGTGCTAATGAAAGGCGGCCATCTCGATGACGATGAAAGCCCGGACTGGCTCTTTACCCGCGACGGTGAACTGCGTTTCACGGCCCCGCGCGTGCATACCAAAAATACCCACGGTACGGGGTGCACGCTCTCTGCCGCGCTGGCGGCGCTGCGTCCACGGCACAACAGCTGGGACGATACGGTACGCGAGGCCAAAACATGGCTCTCGGCCGCGCTGGCAAAAGCCGATACTCTGGAAGTGGGTCACGGTATTGGGCCGGTTCATCATTTTCATGCATGGTGGTAAGCCAGTATACTGGCAGGAAACACCACGCCTGAGAAAACAGAGATGGAACAAGCGCATACCCGGTTAATCGCTCAACTGAATGAACGGATCGCCGCGCCCGACAACATGCCGCTGTATCTGAAATTTGCCGAAACGGTAAAAAACGCGGTACGCAGCGGAGTGCTGGAGCACGGGAATATTCTGCCCGGCGAGCGCGATCTGAGTCAGTTAACCGGGGTGTCGCGCATTACCGTGCGCAAAGCGATGCAGGCGCTGGAAGAAGAGGGCGTGGTAACGCGCGCCCGGGGTTACGGGACACAGATCAACAACATCTTTGAATATTCGCTCAAGGAAGCGCGCGGGTTTTCCCAGCAGGTGGTGCTGCGCGGTAAAAAACCTAACACGCTGTGGGTGAATAAACGGGTGGTGAAGTGTCCGGAAGAGGTGGCCAGCCAGCTGTCGGTACCCCCGAACAGCGAGGTATTCTTGCTTAAGCGCATTCGTTACGTTGACGATGACGCGGTGTCGATTGAGGAGTCCTGGGTTCCGGTTGAGTTAATTCATGACCCGGACGCAATTGGCATCTCGCTGTACGACTACTTCCGTAGCCAGAATATCTTTCCGCAACGCACCCGCTCCCGGGTCAGCGCCCGGATGCCGGACAGCGAGTTTCAGGCGCATATCAGTATGGATGACAAAATACCGGTACTGGTGATCAAGCAGGTTGCGCTTGACCAGCAGCACCGGCCGATTGAGTACAGCATCAGCTACTGTCGCAGCGACCTATACGTCTTTGTGTGCGAGGAGTAATGCCTCGCGCGTCGGCGCGCAATCCCCGCCGCGGTGGCTGACCACCCAGGCCGCCACGGCATTTCCCAGCGTCACGGCATCCGCCAGACGCCAACCTGCCGCCAGACCGGCAAGCGTACCGCCCGCATGGCTGTCGCCTGCGCCAATGGTATCGACGACGGTGGCGGGAAACGCAGGAACATAACCCGATGCGTCGCCTTCATACCAGGCTGCGCCATCTTTGTCGTGACGAATAATTAGCGCGGCGCCATAACGGTGCTGCCACTGCACGCCTAAAGTATCAACGTCCATGCCAGCGCGCTCCGCGGCAATCTGCGCCTCCTGACGATTGAGCGACACGATAGGTTTCAGGGCCATGATCCGCGCCATCAGCGCGTCGGGAATATCAGCAATGCGGGGGCCAAAATCGATAAACGCGGTGACGTTTTCCAGCGACTCCAGCCAGCGTGTGAGCAGTTCGCCCGATGGCGATGCCAGCTGATAGCCGGACAAATACACCAGGCTACCCGGTGGGACGTTCAGCCCATCCAGCCAGTGCGGCTGCCACTGGTTCTCCACGCCGCTAAACGACATAAAGGTGCGTTCGCCGTCAGGCTCTACCAGCGCCAGACACCAGCCGTTATCGCCCGCTTCGGCCTCCACGGCGCTGTGCAGATCCTGTCTTGCCATGGCGTTACGGATGATCTCCGCCCATACGCCGTGGCCGACGGGCAGGGCGTTTTGCGCCGCAATGCCGAGCCGCTTCAGGGCGATGGCAATATTCAGCGCACAGCCGCCGATATTCACCCCTTGTTGTTTCAGCTCGATATCGCATCCGCGCCAGGGCAGGGCGTACGCGTCGGCGATCACATCGATGACCGCCGCGCCCAGCACCGTGACCGGGCGTGTGGCCTGTAATGTTTCAAGACGCTGGGCTAACGTACTCATACGCCCTCCCTTTGCTCCCGGTAGTGCAGCAATTTTTCGCAATAGTAGTCAAAATCGAGCCGGTTTTCGGTATCGAGTTCATCCTTCAGCGCCGGGTCAATCGCCTGCACGCCGTGCAGTGCCCCGCAGATGGCCGTTGCCATCGCCCCGATGGTGTCTGTATCACCACCGAGGTTGGCGCACAAAATCGCGCAGCGGTTTGGGTCCGTGCCGGCCAGCTCCACCATCGCAATCGCCGCCGGAACGGACTCAATGGTGCTGGTGCCTGCGCCAATAAGCTGATAAACCTGCTCGCTGGCGGAGTCGATGCCGTGGGCTTCCCGTACAGTCTTAAGCGCCAGTTCAATACGAGCCGCCAGCGAGGCGCTGAAGGTGGTGGTATTCGCCTCCTGTGCGTAGCGGGCAATGCCGGGCAGGGCATCGACGATGTTCTGCCAGCGCTCACCGTCGATGGCGCGCGAAACCGCCCAGGCAATCACCACGGCCCCGGCGATGGCGAGGTCCGATTTATGCGTCGGGCTGGAGGCCAGCGCGACTTGCCCGACAAAATGTTCCAGCCGCGTCGCCGGTAGCAGGCAGCCCAGCGGGGAAGCCCGCATCGCCGCCCCGTTGGTCACACCGTTGTTGTCCAGTTCACTGACGGGTTTGCCGTCGCGGATGGCGTTAAGCGCGATTTTTGAGGTGGGACCCAGCACGTTTTTATTAAAGGCATCGAAATCCAGCGCCCAGTTCAGGATGTGTTTGCCGATGACATCCGCGTCAATCTCCCCGTCGCATTCGATAATCGCATCGGCCAGGCACAGCGCCATTGAAGTATCATCGGTGAACTCCGCGCGCTTAAAATAGCAGGCCGCGTTATTCTCTGCCGGGCCGGGTAAGAAGCGGTCGATCCAGCCGAAGTGCGCTTTGACGCGCTTTCTTGGCCATAGCTCGGAGGGCATACCCATCGCATCCCCTAACGCTTGCCCGTAAAGAGCACCGAGAATACGTTCTTGTTTCATTTAACTTCCCCTTGTGTCAGCGCAGCATCGCCATCAACCACCTCAATTGCGGTGATCTCTTTGTCCGATTCGCGGAAAAACAGCATAAACAGCACGGCGATCACGGCAATCATGATCGCACCGAATGTCCACATTCCGGCCCAGTTGAAGGTCAGCCCATTCACCGGCTCTTTGTAAGCGAACATTTTTTCCATCATCACGCCGCCCAGGCGGTAACCCAGCAGGCTACCAAAGCCCTGACAGCACAGCGTAATCAGGCCTTGCGCAGCCGTACGCATATGCGCCGGCGCTTTTTTATCCACGTAGATATACGCGGTTACATAGTAGAAGTCGTAGCTCACCCCGTGCAGCAGAATGCCGAGGAACAGCAACGCATAAGTGAAGTATTGTTCCGCGCCACCGTAAACAAAGAAACCGTAGCGGATGGCGGCCGTGAGCAGGCCCAGTAGTAAGACCTTCTTAATACCAAAGCGTTTAGTGAAGAACGGCAGCGCCAGCATAAAGAAGATTTCAGAGAACTGGCCGAGCGTCATCCAGCCGGTGGCGTTTTTCATCCCCACTTCGGTGAGATAGCCGTTGGCGAAGATGTAATAGAAGGCCAGCGGCATCGCGAACAGGAAAGAGCAGAAGAAGAATACCAGGAAGTTTTTGTCGCGCAGCAGGATCAGCGCGTCCAGACCGAGCATCACTTTGAAATCCAGCTTGCCGGTACTTTTCGGCGGCGTATTCGGCAGGAAAAGGGCAAACACGCCCAGCAGGGCAGAGCTGGCTGCGGTCATCAGCAGCGGAATATTGGTATCAGAGATATCGCTATAGCCCAGCATCTGCGGCAGGAATCCGCATGCCAGACCGGAGGCGATCCAGCCGATAGTGCCCATCACGCGAATACGCGGGAAATCGGCTTCCACGTCATCGACGTTGGCGAAGGCAATACTGTTGGTCAGCGCAATGGTGGGCATATAGGTGAGAGAGTAGGCCAGCAGCAGCGGGAAGAAGGTGCTGAACTGGGTTTGCTGTGCGGCGAAGTACATCAGAATGGCACCGGCAAACATCAGCACCGCCAGCACTTTCTGGGCGGCAAAGAAGCGGTCGGTCAGCGAGCCGACGAGAATAGGCGACAGGATCGCCGCAATGGCCGTACAGGCGTAGGACCAGCCAATCTCCCCGGCGGTAAAGCCGCTTTTGCTCAGCCATAGCCACAGCGGCACAAACCACGCTCCCCAGATAAACCATTCAACAAACATCATGAATGACAGTTGGACTTTCGTTTTCATTGTTTAATCCTGCATGTCAGTGAGAGTACGCCTTTAACATACCATTCAATAATACCTTTAAAATACCTTTGTGGTGATTGTTTGATCAATGTAACAGTTTTGTTGTACACGAATCGAGCCAGCAGATTGTGCTGAAAAAAAATGCAAATGCTGGAAAATCTGTTAAGTCGGTACCAGGCTTAGTCTGCCCATAAAAAAGTGGGTCTGGATAAACACTCACCGACATGACGTCGGAATTACGGGAGCATCGCTATGACTGATATTGCGCAGTTGCTTGGCAAAGACGCCGACAGCCTTTTACAGCATCGTTGTATGACCATTCCAGCCGACCAGCTTTATCTGCCCGGCCACGACTACGTTGACCGCGTGATGGTGGATAACAACCGTCCACCGGCCGTGCTGAGAAATATGCAGACGCTCTATAATACCGGGCGGCTGGGCGGTACCGGGTATCTCTCGATTCTGCCGGTTGACCAGGGCGTTGAACACTCGGCAGGCGCCTCCTTTGCAGCCAATCCACTCTACTTTGATCCGAAGAACATTGTTGAGCTGGCGATTGAAGCGGGCTGTAACTGTGTGGCCTCTACCTATGGCGTGCTGGCGTCTGTTTCACGGCGTTATGCCCACCGCATTCCTTTCCTCGTCAAACTGAACCACAACGAGACGCTCAGCTACCCAACCGAATATGACCAGACCCTCTACGCCAGCGTAGAGCAGGCGTTCAATATGGGCGCAGTAGCGGTTGGGGCAACGATCTACTTCGGCTCTGAGCAGTCCCGTCGTCAGATTGAAGAGATTTCCGCTGCCTTTGAACGCGCACACGAGCTCGGGATGGTGACCGTGCTGTGGGCGTATCTGCGTAACTCCGCGTTTAAAAAAGATGGGGTGGATTACCACGTTTCAGCTGACCTGACCAGCCAGGCGAACCACCTGGCCGCAACCATTGGTGCTGACATCGTGAAGCAGAAAATGGCCGAGAATAACGGCGGCTATAAGGCGGTGAACTTCGGTTATACCGATGACCGTGTCTACAGCAAACTGACCAGCGATAACCCGATCGACCTGGTGCGCTACCAGCTGGCGAACTGCTACATGGGACGCGCCGGGCTGATTAACTCCGGCGGTGCGGCGGGTGGAGATACTGACCTGTCTGACGCGGTGCGCACGGCGGTTATCAACAAACGCGCAGGCGGTATGGGGCTGATACTTGGCCGTAAAGCGTTTAAGAAATCGATGGCTGACGGCGTGAAGCTGATCAATGCAGTTCAGGATGTTTATCTGGACAGCAAAGTGACGATCGCCTGACGCCTCACTCTCCCTCTCCCTTTGGGAGAGGGCTGGGGTGAGGGGATTAGCGCAGAAGCACACAATCCGGCGGCAACCGGCACTGCAGCGCGCCGGGCAATACCTCTATGCGGAAATGCTCCCCGCTCAACGGTTCCCCATCCAGATTAAACGTCATCCCGTGCGGGGCATTCACTTCGAACCACGCGGATTTTCCGGCAATAATGTTTGGGCTCTCTTCGGGCTGCGTCAGCGTGGTAAATAGCGCGGGCAGCAGGCCGTCGCCGGTGAAAATACGCAGCTGAAGCTGACCGTCATTAATCAGCGCCTCCGGGCAAAGCTGCTGCCCGCCGCCTGCCTGACGACCGTTGCCAATGCCAATCACCAGCGCGTCTCCCTGCCACTGGAAATCCTCGCCGCGAATTTCACAGCGGTCCGGCTTGAGGGTGTCCATGCGCATCAGACCGTGAATCAGATAAGAGACACCGCCCAGCGCCGCTTTGAGTTTTTCCGGCGTTTCGCTGGTGATCCGCGTGCCGAACCCGCCCGTCGCCATGTTGATAAAGCAGGTTTTGTCATTCACCTGCGCAATGTCCACGGCGGTAGCTTTGCCAAGGATCGCCAGTTGCAGGGCTTTACTCAACTCCTCCGGAATGCCAGCGCTGGTGGCAAAATCATTGGCGGTACCGAGCGGTAAAATGCCCATCACCGGACGGCCTTCGCTGGGCAGGTCGACAAGCGCAGAGGCGATCTCATTGATGGTGCCGTCGCCGCCGCCGGAGATAATGGTTTCGACACCCAACGTCAGGCCTTCATGGATATACCGTGCCGCGTCGCCTTTTTCCCACGTGACCCGTACATGGATCCGCGCCCCATCTTCCCGCAAATCAGTGATTGCCTGACGCAGCAGATCGTTGCCTGCACTTTTACCATTTAGAATCAATAAACTGTCTGGATAGGTTGCCATCCTCGCTGCTCCCTTTTTTAGCGTTAGTAAGAGTGTATAGCAGTGACGAAAAAAGCGGGTAAGAACAGGATGAAAGGGAAAAATAAGGCCGCCAATTTTATCTGGAGGCCTTTCCAATTTAGACTCATTTATGAGGAGGGTAATCGAAACCTCCATGAGGAGGACGACAGCGATAAATGCGTTGTAATCCCAATCTCCACCCTTTCAGAAAACCGAACCGCTTCAGGCTAATCAGCGTGTACTTTGAGCAGGAAGGAGTATGGCGGCAGCGATTACGGATACTCATTGGGGCATGGTTACGGTATAAGAGTATGAAATGTATGCTAAGCCATTTAAGCATCTGTCACTTCTTTTCTGAAAGTAATGACATAATAGTGGGTCAATGTTGATTTATTTCCGCCAAAGCACCCTGGCCGCTCTTCTATACCGATTGTATCAACGCGCTGGAATTCCCACCCTTCGGCAGCCCAGGAATTCACTTCTTGCTCTAAATACGCTGCTGCAATGCCATCTTTATTATCCTTTGCCTTGATAGAAATGTTTGGTGGAATCTGAACCATCTTATAGGTGTACATATAGAATCCCTTGCTTTTTGAGTGGTTATTGATGGTAAGGCCTGACATCTTTTGATTCAAATGGATTGTTGTAGAAACAAGGTGATGCGATCGCCAACAGGCATCAAAAGTGTAATTTTATTTCCTCAGGAGATGTTCAATACAAGTGCAGCAGAATGGCGAAAAACAGAGCATTAAAAATAAGCCCACGTAAGGGAGATTACGCGGGCTAAGGAGGTGGTTCCTGGTACAGCTAGCATTTATGGGTTATGTTTTTCAGCGCTGGGGATAATACCCGTATTGAACGAAGCGGTATGTGATCCGATTCTAAGAATTTTCCCGGCGCGAAAAAATTTCCCTGGTTGACTATTTACTATGCGGATTTCGGGTGCTTTCACCGTTGAAATTGCGCATCAGCAGGGCAAACTCCAGCTCCACCTCTTCCGGTACCGGCAGCCAGACGGTATGACCATTGCCCGGCGCAACCTCAATCGCTTCGCCTTTGCCGTTCTCCAGGTGTTCCAGCGTGAAGTTCATGTTGCCCTGCGGGGTCATCAGCTCCAGGCTGTCGCCTTTGGTGAACTTGTTTTTCACCGCCACGGCGGCCAGCGCACCTTTGCGCTCGCCGGTAAAATCGCCGACAAACTGCTGACGCTCGGACACGGAGTAGCCATGCTCGTAATTCTGGTAGTCGTCATGGGTATGACGACGCAGGAAACCTTCGGTATAGCCGCGGTGCGCCAGACCTTCCAGAGTTTCCAGCAGGCTGGTGTCGAACGGTTTACCGGCTGCCGCGTCGTCAATCGCTTTGCGGTACACCTGTGCGGTACGCGCGCAGTAGTAATAGGATTTGGTGCGGCCCTCAATTTTCAGGGAGTGCACGCCCATCTGGGTCAGGCGTTCAACGTGGGCGACGGCGCGCAGATCTTTTGAGTTCATGATGTACGTGCCATGCTCGTCTTCAAAGGCGGTCATGTACTCGCCCGGACGTTTGGCCTCTTCAATCATAAACACGCTGTCGGTTGGCGCGCCGATGCCCAGCGTAGGCTCAACGTTCGTAACCGGGATTGGCCCATGCTTGTGGACGATATTACCGATATCGTCCTCTTTGCCTTCCTGGACATTATATTCCCAGCGGCAGGCGTTGGTGCAGGTCCCCTGGTTCGGGTCGCGCTTGTTGATGTAACCGGAGAGCAGGCAACGCCCGGAGTAGGCCATGCACAGCGCACCGTGAACGAAAATTTCGATTTCCATATCCGGCACCTGGGTGCGGATCTCTTCAATTTCGTCGAGGGAAAGTTCACGCGACAGAATGACGCGGGTCAGCCCCATCTGTTTCCAGAATTTGACCGTCGCCCAGTTCACGGCGTTAGCCTGCACGGAGAGGTGAATATCCATCTCCGGGAAGTTCTCCCGAACCAGCATGATTAAACCCGGATCCGACATGATCAGCGCGTCCGGCCCCATATCCACCACCGGCTTCAGGTCACGGATGAACGTCTTCAGCTTGGCGTTGTGCGGCGCGATGTTGACCACCACGTAGAATTTTTTGCCCAGGGCATGCGCTTCGTTGATGCCGAGCTGCAGGTTCTCGTGGTTGAATTCGTTGTTGCGCACGCGCAGCGAGTAGCGCGGCTGGCCCGCGTAGACGGCGTCGGCACCATAGGCGAAAGCGTAACGCATATTTTGCAGCGTTCCCGCCGGGGAAAGGAGTTCCGGTTTAAACATGTTTATTCTCGTTCTGATGACAGGTCAGATCCGCGTGCACCAGGTGCAGCGGTAAGGGGAGATCCCCCACTTTAAGGGCGGGCATTGTAGCGCCGCGGGGCAGGGAGGTAAAGCTTTGCCCCTCACCCCTTTGTGGAGTGTACAGTCCGGGGACATGGTTGACAGGTGTTCGGGGACATGGTGAACACTTTTTAACATCCTTTACCCATGGTGATCGACTTTTTCTTCAGGTCGATCACCCCCA
>NZ_JBMKHJ010000058.1:0-13192 GCF_049237265.1 Enterobacter cloacae complex sp. IR5384
TAGTCAGTTGGGTTTTCATCTGTTTTATCAGACTTAGAAAAATGAAATCTTTCAATTCATTGATTTTAAACGCAAAAAAATTTCTAAATGATCAGAATTATAGGGTGTTCATTTTGCACAGCAGTAGGGGTTGACCATTCAATGGAAACGCTCCTTCGAACTGACCCGGAGAAATACGGTTATCAGGCTGGCCTGAGTCGTCTTCAGCGATTTCTTTCTAAGATCCAGTACGACTGGAGCCTGCGGGATTATATCGGTCGTAAAGTGTTCGAAGGCGGATATGTGCGTCTTCAACCCAATATCTTTTCTTCGTCCCTGACTGAACGTCTTTTTCATGCCTGTTGCAGCCTTGATTATGTTGAAGCAAGACGTGCGGCAGAGCATCGCAGAAAGCTACTTTCCGGCGAGGTTGACGATACGGCTTATAACCGTCGTATGGCTGAGCCACAATTTCGGCTTGTACAGGAAGCAAACGTGATCCACGTTGATTTCCTCTGGTCGTTGCACTGTTTCAACCCTCGCCCGTTTCGGGCAATTGAGATCTATCGCAGGGTCTGGGAAGAGGCCGATCTGGACCTTCTTGAGGATGAGCCTGACATGCAGCCTGTGCCCCGTACACCAATGCCAGCTCCACTCTGGATGAAACTGCCCGGAGGCCGGTTCGGTACAGCTTATGATGGACTGACTGATACGTTGCCGCTGATGACCTATTTTGACGGGCAGGCTGACCCCAGGGCTTCACGTAGCCTAAAGACCGGAGAGAGCAGTTCTGTCGTCGTGGCATTCGAGGAAGAGGATGAGCTGACTGTTGAAGAAGATACGGCGTCCTGGATTATCTGGCATGAATACGACGGGTTACGCCAGCGCATCGCTGACGGTGAGTTTACTCCAACGACTGCTGCTCAGTATCTTCTTCGTTATGGCGCGGTCCGAATTTCAAAAGGCAAGGGCGCTGTCTATCATCGTCTCGCACAACGGGGACAAACCTTTTCCCGCCTGGGGATAGGCGACAGAGTGTCGCTTCCAGAGCTGGTTGCCAGTCGGCGTTTTAAAATACTCAGTGATTCTGCATACCGTCAGGTTGTAGCCCGGAAATTGCGTGGACAGATAAAAAAGTTCAGATTCTGGGCATGCGTAGCTGCCTGTGTTCAGTTGCACGTACACAACAAGACGGCACTCGGAGAAAGAATTTTAACGTTACTCGAAGGTGAGAGGGAACAGCAACAAGGTGCGATCCAGGCGAAGCTGAAGGCGGGAATGATGGATGCAGTTCTAACTCTGTGTAACCAGCGACTCCGGGTGAAAGAAAATACTAACCAGCCAGAGGAGTTCCGCTATTACCGTGCCGTAAGAGCTCGTTTCATGCGCCATTTATCTGAATGCCTTAAGCCAGAAAATGGCGGCGTTATCCGTGACGTTATCTGGGAACTGAGGGTGCTGAGCAGTGCTCACGGTACGACCAAAACAGGTTTTTACTATGTCGATAGCAATCGCCCGACAGCGAAAGGACTGTTAAACCGCCTTCTGATGAGGATGGTCAAGCAGGTCGTATAAGCGTCTGAAACGCGAAACACACGAAAATGGAGGGGTTATACAAAAAAAACTTAGCTTTGATCGTGATGTAATGTGGACATCATGTCCAAGCGTTGCTGCATCCAGAAAAGTAACTTTAATCCTGTTGATACAGCCCTTGCATTACCTGTTTACGCATAGCGTGGAAACGTTCTAATTAAACCAGACGAATATAAATTTAAATTAATTCACTCACCCCCGGAATCGGGGAACTAAACAAAAGGATCATCAATGCAAAATCAAAATACACCCGCTCAGGAAAAACACACCGTATACCTTTTTAATGCCGAACATGCTGACAAGACAGCCGCCAAGCAAGCCGGGAAACTCTTCACGCTGGACATTGAACACCCAATGACCCTCAACGATCTCTCGCTGCTGTGTGAGTCGGTCGCGGACGCTGTGGGAGCACCTGGCGGAATTAAATATGAAATCACAACAGAGCCTAATGGGGTTCAGGAGGAATACTGAATCAGTGTGGTGTGAGTCCATTTTAATTTGACGTTTCATGAGTTCTATCGAGAGGCTGAAGTATGACTTTGAAAATGGAAAGTTCCCGGACTTCCAAGCCTGAGGGGCCATTTGTATTAATCACTTTTGAGGGGGACGAATTTCTTTTTGATGACAGACATAATGTCGTCAAGATAAATGGCAGGCCTAAAAAAATGGATGTAAAGCGAAATTATTTTGAGTCCGATCTGGGAGAAGGGAAAGCGAAATACTGGACTTTAAATATCGAAGAGGCTCATCGGTTCAATTCGATTGATGAAGCGACAGAACAACTTTGTAAACTGAGTCGCCCTCATCTGATCAAAATTCGCAAAGTTGAGGGGGTATCTGAATGACCAAAGAGATGTTTTTACGCATTTTAAATGAGGCACAGGCTCGTGTGGATAACGATTCGCTTCCGCTTGATGTTCGTATCCGGTCACGCACCACGGTAAATGATTGCGTCATCCGGGCAGATAAAGAGGGGTGGCCTATTGAGTATAAACAGAAGGTCTGGGTAGATGCAGTCAGTGGCTGTTATCTTTAGCGGTTACTTAAGCCAGTTCCTGTGCCCGTGAGCTTAGTAAAGGCGGAAAATGATATGGTCAAGGTGATAAATATCAACGGGAATTTAGTTGAATTACCTGAGCCCTCAGCAAAGTTATCCAAAGCTGAATCACCTGATGGTAGGTTCTCAAAACCTAAAAATAAGATCTCTAAAATACAGCGAGCTGAGCTGCGAATGAAATTTGGGGGGCGTTGTGCCTATTGTGGTTGCAAGCTTCCTGAAAAAGGGTGGCATGCCGATCATGTTGAGCCTGTTCGACGCGACTTTGAACTGGTGAGAGCCCCTGTCGGCAGCGGCGTAACTCATGTTGCCCGAAGTACGGGTAAGGTTATGCACCCTGAACTGCATGCTATAGAAAACTTATTTCCATCATGCGCCCCCTGCAACCTTTTTAAAGGAGCTTTTAGTGTTGAAGGAATGAGAAAAGAAATTACCAAACAGGTTGAACGGGCTCGCGCATATAGCGTGAATTTCCGTACCGCAGAACGTTTTGGGTTGCTTCATATTGTAGAAAAACCGGTCGTCTTCTGGTTTGAGCAGTATAACGAACAGAAACAAAACGAATAATTTCTGTGAAACATAAAAGAAGTTAATCAGCAGTGGTTTACTAATTAAAGAGTGATTTAAATATTTTGATGCTGCTGAGGAGCTGCCTGGTATATCCTTCAAAGGAGAAAATGATGTATCTGCATCTTGTGCCCCGTATTCTTCACCATATGAAAAACAAGTGTACTCTCGTGTCAGTTTCTGTACCTGAATTGTCACTTGAGCTTAAAGCTGATTCGCTGGTGGCAATGAAACCTTATCCCAACAAGTCCTACCACGTTGTCATGTTGAAGGGGCGACGTGCATTAAATGGCTTTCTGGTAAAAAGCCCACGGACTTTAACTGAGTTCACAATGATAACAATCTGGGAAATTGAAGGCTTTGGAAAAATTAGTCATACCGTAAAAACGCTCGTTCAGGACAAAGACTATGACTTGGTCTCCCATGATGTCCTTTTGGCACATGCATACCATCAGAGGGAGGAAGAATTGGGGTACCGTGTACATCCATCCTATGACAGTCTAGCTCCCGTCGATTTTGAACCAACAATGCAGTCAAGGTACATAAAGGAATCCGATCTTTCCCACGACGTATGGGAAACCTATTCATGGGGGGAATTGCTGCGTTCGCGTGAAGAGACATTTCTGGCGATGACCATGTCATCTGCTCGTTTAAGCCATCCAGCATTCATCAGAGGAAACCGACTTCCTCAAACTGACCAGGCCATCATTATCAGTTCGTAACGACCTTTTATTCTTTTTGATGCCAGGCGAGTCTCCTTTTGCCTGGCCACTTTGATTTATTGCCTGGGAGTAACCTATGGATGAGCAAGATATTCTCCGCGTTATAAACGGCCGTGAGATTGATGCTTCTGACCTCCTGGAAGAAGCTATGCCGAACGCAGCCCGACGCTTTTATCGTTTAACTAACAGCATGAACAAATTGCTTTAGGAGGTCAGGGAGCACTTTCCTGACGCGATGTATTACTCTGCCAGCGGAACGGTAAGCCTGCTGTTGGGGAGCAGCCACGACAACAATGACCATCCGGTTAGAGAAATGGTCGCTGTAAGGTCACCAGATCTAAACATTGAAGGCGGTGATTGGTAGGTCAAGCAGGGGATCTATGTGCACTTCATGTCCTAACTTCATCCAGTGCTGAATTCAGTGCACAGACAGTAGGGGACTTCTCCTTTAATCAGAATGGCAAAGGGTTACGTGAGGATCAGATTCTATTTTTTTGCCTCGAAAACGGATAAACCCAGGTTTTGGCGCTTTAACCGAAAAATCAGCAGAACGGTAAATGATAGGCTGTCATGGATAACCATTTTGAGGCAAAAATGAACGTTTCAACTGACAGCAGCAACATATCGATAGCAGAACTCAAAGAAGAATTTATACCCGGTCTTCTGCTTAATGCTGGGGCAATAAGCCATTACGGCGACTCGGCTTTATCTTCGAAGGCTATGGATAAGTATTCAAATCTTCTGGAGAAAGACGCAGTTACCGCTTTATCAGGAGCCTTGAACCGTATCGTAAGTGCCTTAGCGGAGGCAGATCCACGTTCTATCAGTAGCAATCCATCCTGGTTTTCCCGCTTTACGGGCAAACACCTTGAAAAGCGCGTTCGTTACCAACACGCACGTGAGAAGGTGGAAAATCTTATTAATGAGGGGAACGGATATCTGACACATGTGAATGAGACGCTACTGGCTTTAGAAGAGCTGCTTGAAACATATGTGTCAGAAATCAAACGCCTTAAAATTTTTATCCAGGCAGGCCATGAGTTCCTTAGGGATTCTACCGAAGAAAAAAATAGTGACGATCTAAGCCTTGTCTTCGATAAACCGAGGGAAAGATTTGCCAGACGTTTAGCTAACCTGGCAACACTGCTTGCGTCTCATGAAATGGCCGCCATGCAGATGGAAATCACTCGCGGGACTTGTATAGATATTGCTGACCGCTTTAACGAAACTATAAAAGTCCTGGTTCCAGTATGGCGGCAACACACACTTTCGCTGTTATCAGTAAATAACACTGACCCTACGATTGTTAGAAAAGCTAATCAGGCCCACGAGGCTCTTCTAAAAAGCCTGCGACAAAATTTAGAGGGATTCCAAAAATGATTAATAATTTGACCACCAAAACTGAGGTTGTTGCTTTTACTTTGACTTCCGCTGAACTGGAAAAGTTCGGGCTGAATGAGCAAGATGAACAAGAGATTAAAGCCGTCGCGGAATGCATTAATGCCGATGATCCAGGAACAGTTTATCGTTTTGGCCGGGCAATGGGGGAAAACACTGCTAATTATGCGGATAGCCTGCTTGAGCAAATTCGCAATAAAGATTTAGACGAAGCCGGGAGCAAATTAACTGAAATTATCAACCTTGCAAGAAATGTAAACATCTCGAACTTAACTGAAAGTCGTTCAAATCTGCCAGTTATTGGCCCTTTGTTGGATAAAATCCGCACCCGTGGGAAGAATTTCGCCGCACAGTTTGAATCAACTCGTGAACAAATCGATGCTCTGGTTTCAGAGGTTTCAGTTACACAGAATAGCCTCGGTTCTAATAATATTTCGCTCCAGCAAATGTTTGATGAAGTCGTTAAAGAACACCACTTAACAGGTGTACATATTGCTGCCGGTAAATTAAGGCTGGGAGAATTACAATTAAAAGCAGAAAATCTCAGAGCTAATGTTGGTAACAATCCTGCTAAGTTCCAGGAAGTATCTGATCTGGATACGCTAATTGCTAATTTAGAAAAACGTATTGGCGATTTAGTTGTTTCTCAGCAGTCTGCTATGCAAGTATTGCCAATGGTACGGATTATACAGGCAAATAACCAAAGTCTTATCGACAAGTTTCATAGCGTCAAAGAGGTTACTGTCCCTAATTTCAAGCGTCAGTTTCTGTTAGCCATTTCTCTAAATGGACAGCGTAACGCTGTAAATCTTGCCAATGATATCGATAATGCCAACAATGAGTTACTCCGTAGTAATGCAAAATTACTGCATCGCAATGCAGTAGAAACTATGAAAGCAAACCAACGGCTGGTTATTGATATAAGCACCCTTAAAGAGGTGCAGGATACGCTTATCCAGACGGTTGGCGATGTTGTTAAAATCCAGAGAGAAGGGGCTATTAAGCTCAGGGAAACAGAAAAACAGGTTCTTGCCATGCGTGAGAATTTGCGCACCCGACTGACACAAAAAGGGGTAGATCATGGTGCGTAACCTTAAGAGTAGTGACGATTTTTCCCGTGAACTGTCATTTCTTTTTCACCGGTCTATAAAGATTAGAAATTCAGGTTTCGCGATATTTGGTGCGGGCCTGCTGATAATGATTTTTGGTCTTTGCTTGTGGTTGCTGTCATTACACCTCTCACCTTCAGTTCTGGACTTTGATATTGATGTGCCCTTGTCATTCTTCAATTCATCTGAAGGTGAAGATAAGTTAGTGGTTTCGGATTTTGGCGATGCATTTGGAGGCTTCCTAACTACATATTCTAAGTTGCTATTAGGGATTATGGGGCTATTAGTAGTTTCTTCAACTGCCTTTAAAATTTTAAAGGGGGAGGAAATAGGTGAGATATTCCCGATGCTTCTAATTGCTGGCGCTTTTCTTATCGGCTTGTCAGTTTTTACATCTGCTTTAGGTTCGGAAGAGACTGATGCCACTTCAGCTTCGACTGTAAAGGTTATCAAGAAATATGTAAAACATGAAAAATACGATAAACTTGTCGCATATTTAAATGATAGTAATTGGCCCTCAGGCGAAGAGGTATCTGTAAACTATTTAAAGGCGCAACTACATATAAAACTCGGCAAGCCAGATGTGAAGTTAACACAGAATGTTGTTAGGGCGTATATGTCTGGTGTATTACAGTCAAATATTCCCGTGAAAGTTCGTTATGCATTGGAAAAGACAGCTTTAGATAAATCCGTCTCACCACTTGCGATTCGTTATGAGCAAAAACGTATGTCTAAATCACATACCTTTTCAAAAGCGTCGGTTAATTGTCTTAAAGTAGGTAGTCCCGTCGCATTCGTTGGCGTTTTGTTCGCTCTTCTTGGTATAAAAATCAGGCGGCGAGTCAGATTCTTAGAATCAAATTGAATGAAAGCCCGGTACGCTGGGCTTTTTTATTCAGTAACTTTTATCAAATATGTAGTAATTTACCGGAATCTGCTTCTCCAGCTTGTTAGCTGAAAAGCTTACTCAAGTATAATAATCTACTTCTGATTATGTTTTTTATGGTTTTATTTTTACACAACTTATTAAGGATACATGATGTGTAACTTTACTCCTGTTCAAATTATTGCTGATTATATACTGAGGTTTCTTAAAAATAATACTGATGCCAAGCTTTATGAGGCAATGCAGCGTCTTGAAAAGAAAATTGGTCAGTTTGTCGCTGATGGGGTTGATGAACATCAATTACGCTCTTCATTAAGCAAAGTCTGTCGATCTCGTTCCAGGGCGGCTCTTAAAGAGGAGTGTGAACAACTCATTCCATAAAAAGAACATCATACGGGAAAGTTACTTTAACGGTGAATGGCTCGCTTCTGGCGGTTTAAGTTGACGGCCATTCCTACCATAGCCATCATAAAGTATGATTAGCATTCGAGTGTGGCACTACTAATTTTAATGGGCTACGCATTCAGTCTCCACCTCTCTAACTATAAAGGTTCTTTTCATGTCCAATAGCTTCGATAAGCCGCAAACGCTCCCGGTACATAATTCTGATGCCGAACCCTTTTTTCCGAAAAACCTTGGTCCATTTATCGAGCAGGTATCCGGAAGGGATCTGGCAATGCTCACAGAATCAGAGAAGGAAAAACTTGCGCACCTGATCAGAACTGGGCGTAAATATGGAGTTTCTGTCGCTATCGTTCCTGATACAGATTCTGCTGAGCTTCATGAATTACTGTCTAATGCCGATTCCATTGAAAGGCAGTTTTCCATCTATGAACGCATCCAGACGAAGATTGCGTTCACGCGGTGTCAGGAAGCATAAACAAAGTGAGAAATACAACTACGTGGTATGACGTAGAACATATTGAAATCACCACAGGCGAGCGAGGCGGCAGGATATGGGTGCTGAAGCTCTCCTGTGGCCATACAGTATTTCGCCGAATACCTCCTATACGTCTTCATAACCTCACAGCTTTTTCTCTGCGGGAGCCCCCAGAAAAATGTCGGTGCTCTCTTTGCAATTCAAGTCCATAATAAAGCCTTTTTAAAGGCCACAAACTGCATATCACTGGATAAATCATCCTCTACAGCGTTCATTCTTAAACGCAAAATTTATATTTCATTCATTCTATTTTAAAAGCGTTATAAAAGACGGAATCCTATTTAGTCTGTTTGATGCTTAAATCATCTTCAGTGCCTTTTATCTTTTACCCAGCGACTTTAACATTAACCTGAGCAGAAAACTTGTTTTCAAACTAAGTTCGAAAACTTTCTGCTCAGGTTATTAGCCGGGTAAGCCACTTTGTTATATTTGTTTCATGTTAACAGAGGAGGCGATATGCAAATTGAAAAGGTGATGTCATTACTTGAAGTGCTTTCAAGCTGGCTTGAAGATAACATCAATATGGATTCTGAAATTATCTTTGATAATGACGAAGATAATACCAACTCAGAAATTCTGTATCCTGCTGTAGAAAAGGCTAATGCCGTTTTGCGCAAAATGGCATCTTTATCTTCAGATTCTGTTCATGCAATTCGACAGCGCTTGCAGCTTGCCGTAGAAGGCAAAGCTGAATTGTCCCTCAAGGATGTGGGAGAGCTTCTGCTGGCAACAAAGTATCTGATGTTGTCCACTGAAGAGGGAGAGTAAGCCTGTGACCACTCTCGTATTTGAAATGGCAGATATCAATAAACTGATCGAAGAAATTCGCACCGCAAAAACGTTTTCGGTCACCCCAGATCAGATCTATGACCCGGCATGCTATCCGGGGGGAGCCCTCCTTAACGCTGAGGGACAGACTGAAGAAGAGGCGCGTAAAGCTGGTAGGGTTTTCTTTCCCTCATCCTCAAAAATTGCCAGCACACATCTGGTGCCAAAAGTGCTTCTCGCGCACAGTCATGGTGTATACCTGATCACTAATGCTGAGCTTGAGGGCTCTCCCGCATCCCGCGATACTGTGGCTTACGCCCAGGGGATGAATCCAAAACTGGATGAGGACTGGGATTACGCTTGTGATGCCGCTTTGGGTGGGTCTGATTGTAGCTATACCATTCCCGTTGAGTGGCTGGAGTTAGCGGTAGAGCAGGGTTTTCAGGAGTTTCGACTTCGAATGAGTGAAACCAATATCAAACTTGTCAGCAAATAGTATGTCCTTGCTGTATCCAGTCAAACATTGTCCGCCAGTCGAGCTGCTGGCGGATTGTTTTATATAAGGCCGGGAAGGTATGTCAGGTTTAAGCAGTTCCGCCCAGAAGCTTACAAGGGCGCAGATTTACGTGTTAAGACGGATGGCATCCGGCACGATCTATGATATCTCTGGCAATTTCAGACGGGCCAGAGAACGGCGTACGTTTATGGGGAATCCTGATGATGTGACGTGCAGGAGCTCTCCGGTCCTGTTCCGGCTGGGCCTCGTGGAGTTATGCCAGCCAGTAAGGCATCTGGAGCCAGGTTTATACTATCGGCTCAAGTTGAGCTCCTCAGGGCATGAAGCTCTTAAGGCGAACGCACACCTCTAACATTTGAGATAGTTCGTTCGCAGCCAGGAAAGTAACTTTCATCTCAAGTGTGACCCTTACTACCTCATTTATGAGTAAAACCCCCCTCTGATATGTCGAAAATGCTCATTTATACGAAAATAGTTTCTCTTCAGGTGTGATGTAATTACTGAGAATTCTCCCTGAATGGAAGGCAACCGATGAAAATGTTTTTTACCCCTTATGTTCGTATCGTTTTCTATTTTTGCGCATTGATTTTTATTGTTTACAGTTTCAGTGATTTTTTCCAGGGCGTCCCTGACAGCACCTTCTTCAGTGCGGTCATCACGCTACTTGTTATCGGAACCATTGTTGCCCGGCATCTGGATCGCAAAAAATCTCTCAAATATACTTCACAGATTTAAGTTTCCACTCAGGCCACTCTCGGGTGGCTTTTATAATTTAATAAGGACCGGTTCATGCATAACCACGAAATTCAGACCATTGCTATATTTAGTGCCCAGTATAAAAACATCGAAGATGCTGAAAATGCAGGTGCTTTATATTCAGTAGATATTGAATATCCGATGACACTAAATGATTTATCGCGGCTTTGCGACTCTATTGCCGAAGCAGTAGGTGTGCCTGGCGGCGTCAAATACCAGTTCGTGTCCCAGCCGGAAGCGCATGAAACCAGCTTCTGATAACCAGTAACCAAACTGCCTAAAAGCAGGTGCAAAGCCATGAAACAAACAAAGTCTTCTATGTCACGTATTGTGCAGCTGTACGACGGGAGCCGATACGGAAACTGCGAGCAGGCTGATAACGAAGGAGAGCTTTTTACGGTGGTGTTGAATAAGCCTTCGCAGATCGATGACATCCGTAAAATCGTAGACACAACCGCCGAAGTACTTGGCAAAGCTTTGCCAGTACTCCTCTTTTAAAGCTTACATCCGTGAAGGATAATTACGGTCTTACTACTTTCAGTTTTTCATTCCAGTGCCGTCCATTTTAATTTATCGATTTTAAGCGGTCGGCGCTATTTCATTGTTTCTTTTCCGACTGTAATTCCTTATATATAGGAATATTTCAAAGAATTTATCTCAGGTTATTTGTGGCGTGGTGCCAGTTGTTATAATGATTCCACATAATCTGGAGAGTCAATCATGATCACATCTCTAATGAATTTCCGCGATTTAACCGGAGAGGCAGTCATCCAGGCGCGGCAATGCGTTATTAATGCTGAGATCGAAGCGGCCCGGGAAAAGGTAATTCATGCTCGTTCGTTATTCAAAGCGGGTATACATAATGTTGTAAACGGTAGTTCTGGCATTAAGGCTGCGGCAGCACATTTTCTGGTGATAAAACGTTTACAGACTGACACTCGGTATCTGGACGCGGTTATCACTGATAACCTTTGCATGTTTTCTCCTGAGGGTTATCTGTATCTGTTTATGCAACAACGTTATTTCCTATAAAACAATGGGTTAGGTAAGTATCTTTCCATTAAAAACATTAAAAAGGTGACTTGATGAAACCATTTGGACTTGCCGGAAAACCCCGGCCCGAACCTTGCGGCTGCTGCTGGTATACCCGTGAGGACTGCCCTTACGTCAGCGCAAAACAGATCTATCGCCGCAGGCAGCGCAAGGCAGAACGCCAGCGTCAGCGCAGCACCATTGTGATGGCCGTTTCTGAATTTCGCTGACCTCTTCTGGAAATATCATTTTTTCTCCAGAAGAATTTTAAAATAAAGGGAAATCTTTTCACGGGTATCTGATGTTTATTGTTTATGGTAAATTGCGCCACATTAATTGTTTGTGGCGCAGTTCGTGATGGCTTAAGGATATAATATGAAAATCAGCCAGCTGGAATCCGGGATGCAGGTTTGGTCTGTAACCCGTACCAAAATGGGAAATACCACCATTTCAACGGTCATTGTCCACCCCGTTGTCATTATTGAAATTCATGATAACCATGTGATTGCTCGCTGGAACGGCAATGCACCACGTCGGTTTGGAGAAACGGCTATCAGGGGCTGGAAGAAGGAGAAGCCACTGCTTGTCCGTGAGCCTTTCGGAAATGTTCGTCTGGCCACCCGGGCTGAAAAAACCGCTATGCAGGAAAAAGAGTAATACCCCCTTTTAGCACCCACAATTTCACCGTCCATCTGCCTTTAACCTTGCCTGTTATTAACGGAATCCTTTCTGACTGGGCGGATCCCACGCATAACCTGAACTGTTGGCTAACCGTCTTACAGCCAAATTCCCTCCTTTATCTGGCAGGAGTGCGTCCGTGAGCTCTGTATGATCTACGTGTTTGTTAAGTAGAGCACATAACAGGAGTGGGGTATGACTGAATTAAATAAAAGCCCGTCCGGTTTTTCCGGAGCTGATGTCAGTAAAGAACAGGCTGCCATAAGGGCACTTGTAGAAAGAGTAGTGACCAACTATCGCAGCCGGACAGCACCTGATCGGGTTCAAAAGGCTTCGGTAGCGTTTAATGGGGGATTAATCCTGACCCTGATGCTGGCCTTGACGCTATTGGGCTACCTTGTGGCGGAATTGCTCAGGGGGTATGTTGCGGATAGTTCACCCTATGTGCCCGGTCTAAGTTATTCGCAATTTTCGATGCTTATGGTCGTTGAGCTGTGTCTATGCTTTCTTGCATGGTTTTTGGTTGTCACAGGGGACTATCCCCGGCCGTGGATATTTCAGGTAGTCCCGATGGAGCAGTACTGGTTCTTTGACGAAGTGGATGACGACGATCTTGCCCGGCTTTCCTGTAACCCTTACATCAAGCGCTGGCTACTTGATGAAATGTCCGGTATTCATCGACTGACCTACACGAGGCTGCATGATCGACTGGAGCGCATCTGTAATATTGCATCCCATCTCGAATACAGCCGTATTCAGGCACATAAGATTTCCCTAATCAACGGAAGCAGTGCCTCCTGATCCTACCATTGCATCCGGAAATTAAACGGGCAGGAACTGCACTGTATGTTCCGACCCAGCAGCTGCCCGTTACCCTTTTCTTTAGTATAAAATGACTTTCGCCGACAACCGGAAGTGAATCATGTCAAATAAATGAAAAATCAGTAATTTATGTAGGCGGGGTGTTTGGCTGATCAGGGCAGGGTGGTATAATAACGCTGGTGCTGGAGGCTTTTGCCCCAGCCAGCGGTAACACTGTTTGACTGTGGTAAAAGCAGAAAGCCCCGAGTAATTTTTCAATTAACCTGTACTGCACCCATTTTGTTGGACGATGAAATGGAATAGTCCCTGATATGTCAAAGCCAAAATACCCCTTCGAAAAGCGCCTTGAAGTCGTGAATCACTACTTC
>NZ_JBMKHJ010000059.1:0-10633 GCF_049237265.1 Enterobacter cloacae complex sp. IR5384
GAATGATGTCACGCTGAAAATGCCGGCCTTTGAATGGGTTCATGTGCAGCTCCATCAGCAAAAGGGGATGATAAGTTTATCACCACCGACTATTTGCAACAGTGCCATAGATTCTTACGTAGCGTTTCTGGCGTGCATTTTCGGGTGGTTTGTTACTGTTTTTAACGGGGATACGTCAGAAACGCGCTCAGGCCGTCTGAGCGGTACGCGTAATGAGGCGTTATGGTAAATAGCCTATGCTAATGTCCGCTAAGAGCGAGGAGCAGACGTTGAAGGCTAAAAGAAGGCTACTGAATTTGTGGCGATTCAGTCTTCATCCGCACAATGTGGGCAGCCCGTATACCTCATTGTCTCGCCCATTGCTTCACAGGGAGTCCCACAAATTTCACAAGTATCATAGCCTGTATGGATCTCAAGACATCGTGTGCACAGGAAGTTCTCGCCAAACACACAGACCGTTTCATGGCCCTCACAGTGAGCGCAATTTGCTAGGCCATCGGGATACATCATTTCGTCCACATGACGAAAATTCTCCTCATCAAGCAAGTTATACCTTGAGAGTTCTGCGTTACAGGTGCGGCAGATGAAGGTATCGTCATCTTCTTCTTCCACCGGCAGAACCTGGTCTGTATCACACTCAGGACAGGTAAACTTTACATGGCGCTCTGAGTGAAAACAGACGCGACAAGTTTGCTCATAAACGGTAGGACCGTTCTTCCCGACGGCAAGAATTTCCATGATGGCTGCTGGCTTGTGGCAAATGGTGCAGGGATGAAATTCAGCGCCCTCAGTCGCAAGTTGTTCCAGCTCGGGCTGGATATGTTTCAGACGGGCTTCGGCATAAAACTCGTTGCCTCGCAGGAGTTGTGTTTCACCTAATGCCAGTGCCCAGTTGTGTGGTGAAGCAAAATGCTGTTGCCAGTCTTCACGCATTAGTCGGTTCAGTGCAAACCATGCCCGAGCCTGTTCAGCCAGAATGGTCTCCACCTCAGAATCACTAAAAGCTGTATGAAAGAAATGAACTACACGGTTTCGGTGATTGCGAATGGTATTAAACACAGCTTCGGTTTCTTTAGGCAGGGGCTTTTCAAGGATATCCCTCAACCGGGTACAGACATCATCAAAGGACACCGACTGAAAATCACCGGCAAGGTAGCTTTTACGCGATACTTTTTTACCGCTGCAGACCAGCGTCCAGTGTTCGCTGGCAAGGGGTACCTTGAGCAAAATTTCTACAGCTATCCAGAAACTAACTACCGAGTGTTTGTACTGTTTGGCCTCGAACTCTTCACGTGCCTTATCCAGAAAATCCATGCCATTCTTAATGAGAGCCGCCACATCAGCTGCGAGAGGGGCAGGTAATTTTGTTCGTGTATGCATCCTGATCTCCGTTATCACGGGGGGCCGGCAGCTGCTGCAGAGATTAGTGGGTATAGAGGATAAATCTTAGTTGCTGGCTGGCCACCACATCGAGGGCAAAGACTTTGGTGTTGACCTCATTGCACTCAAACTTCTCATGCACCATCAGCCATTGCAGGATCTTCGGATGAACAAGGCCATACAACAGGTGCATTACAAGACTGATCCTACCCAATGTGAGCAAGACCCTAGCGAGGTTATAGTTTCAATAAATTCCGAGCTGAGTCCGCCACAGCACAGTGATTTCGCCACCGATTGTAATCTCACTCGATAAAATTAAACACAGTTATTCGCATCATTTCCCGGCTGGCAATGCGTTCACCGTGGATGCCATATTAGATAGCTCCCTTGGAAACCCTTAACGTCCGCTCCTGGCACAAAGCGGACAGTGATCACCGTTCTTACGACTACTTTCTGACTTCCTTCGTGACTTGCCCTAAGCATGTTGTAGTGCGATACTTGTAATGACATTTGTAATTACAAGAGGTGTAAGACATGGGTAGCATTAACCTGCGTATTGACGATGAACTTAAAGCGCGTTCTTACGCCGCGCTTGAAAAAATGGGCGTAACTCCTTCTGAAGCGCTTCGTCTCATGCTCGAGTATATCGCTGACAATGAACGCTTGCCGTTCAAACAGACACTCCTGAGTGATGAAGATGCTGAACTTGTGGAGATAGTGAAAGAACGGCTTCGTAAGCCTAAGCCAGTACGTGTGACGCTGGATGAACTCTGATGGCGTATTTTCTGGATTTTGACGAGCGGGCACTAAAGGAATGGCGAAAGCTGGGCTCGACGGTACGTGAACAGTTGAAAAAGAAGCTGGTTGAAGTACTTGAGTCACCCCGGATTGAAGCAAACAAGCTCCGTGGTATGCCTGATTGTTACAAGATTAAGCTCCGGTCTTCAGGCTATCGCCTTGTATACCAGGTTATAGACGAGAAAGTTGTCGTTTTCGTGATTTCTGTTGGGAAAAGAGAACGCTCGGAAGTATATAGCGAGGCGGTCAAACGCATTCTCTGAACCAAAGCATGACATCTCTGTTTCGCACCGAGGGTGACACTTCTGCTTTGCGTTGACACCCTCTGATTTAGACAATTGCAGCCATAAAGCCCCGTTGGTGATACAGCAACAAGCGGAGCGTAGTGACGTCATCAGATTGTCAGAGGGATCACACCTTATCAGGATAACCGTGTACCTTTCGGAGCGTGACTGAAACGCTGATAGAACTTGCATGTGGTTTGCAAGAACCAATCACTGTCAACAACGGGTAAAAAGTGATCCACTTACCGCCACCACCAACGGTTTAATATTGATCCACCTTGTTTACTCAGGATTAGCTTCAGCTATAACCCCGGCCTTTCGTTTCTGCTTCAGTCGATAGCTTTCCCCTTTTATTTGCACGACGTGTGAGTGATGTAAGATCCGGTCCAGCATCGCCGATGTCAGCGCTGCATCACCGGCGAACGTCTGATCCCACTGCCCGAACGGCAGGTTGGAGGTCAGGATCATCGCGCTCTTCTCGTAACGTTTGGCGATGACCTGGAAGAACAGCTTGGCTTCCTCCTGACTGAACGGCAGATAACCTATTTCATCGATGATAAGCAGCTTCGGGGCCATGACACCACGATTGAGAGTCGTTTTGTAACGGCCCTGACGCTGTGAAGTGGACAGCTGTAGCAGCAGGTCCGCTGCTGTTGTGAAGCGAACCTTGATGCCCGCCCGTACTGCTTCGTAGCCCATGGCTATCGCCAGATGCGTTTTTCCCACGCCCGATGGCCCCAGCAACACGATGTTTTCGTTACGCTCTATGAAGCTCAGGGATCGCAGCGACTGGATTTGCTTCTGAGGAGCGCCGGTGGCGAAGGTGAAGTCGTACTCCTCGAACGTCTTTACCGCCGGGAAGGCTGCCATCCGCGTGTACATCGCCTGTTTACGCTGATGCCGGGCCAGTTTCTCCTCATGTAACAGGTGCTCCAGGAAGTCCATGTAGCTCCATTCCTGATCCACCGCCTGTTGCGACAGCGCCGGCGCTGCGCCGATAAGACTGTCCAGCTGGAGCTGTTCGGCAAGCACCATCAGCCGTTGATGTTGCAGTTCGACCATCATGCGGCTCCTCTGCAGAACGTGTCATAGATGGAGAGCGGATGATGCAACGGCTGCCTGTCGAAGGTCATCAGGCTTTCATCAACCTGCACGTCATACTGTTTTTTCTCCGGTGGCAGTGCCAGCATGGATTGCTGTTCCTCCACCCAGCGATCGCAGGGGCGGGTCTGGATAGTTTCATGCTTACGTTGATTGGCCACATCGTACAGCCAGCGCAGGCCGTAACGGTTTGCGGTTTCAACATCGACGGTGATCCCCATCGGACGCAGGCGTGTCATTAACGGGATATAGAAGCTGTTGCGGGCGTACTGCACCATCCTCTCCACCTTGCCTTTAGTCTGCGCCCTGAAGGGACGGCACAGGCGGGGAGAGAAGCCCATCTCTTTGCCGAACTGCCACAGGGAAGGATGGAACCGGTGCTGCCCGGTCTGGTAAGCATCACGCTGCAGCACCACCGTTTTCATATTGTCGTACAGGACTTCCTGCGGTACACCGCCGAAGAAGCTGAACGCATTGCGGTGACAGGCTTCCAGCGTGTCGTAGCGCATGTTGTCGGTGAACTCGATGTAAAGCATTCTGCTGTATCCCAGAACAGCGACGAACACATGCAGGGGTGACTTGCCGTTTCGCATGGTCCCCCAGTCAACCTGCATCTGCCGTCCGGGCTCGGTTTCGAAGCGAACGACCGGTTCTGCCTGTGCTGGCAGGGTCTGTTTACGGATGAACTCTCTCAGGATAGTAAGCCCTCCACGATAGCCCAGCTCCATGATTTCCCTGGCAATAACGGTCGCCGGGATTTTGTAGGGATGCGCATCGCTGATCCGCTTAGAGATGTAATCACGGTATTCATCGAGCAGTGATGATGGTGCCGGGCGTGGTGAATACTGCGGCTTTTCAGATTTGGCTTTCAGGTGGCTGCGGACAGTATTGCGCGAAATACCCAGCTCCCTGGCAATGGCCCGGATACTCATTCCCCGCTTGTGCAGGACTTTAATTTCCATACGAATCTCAAAAGTGATCATAAGCTCCCCTGTATTCAGAGGAGCAGATTAACCCCTGGATCAATTTTCAACCGCTGGGGTGGATCAGTTTTGCACCGTTGGTAACAATCACCATTAACCTGTTTACGCAGCCACAGGGCCGCACATCGGGATTAAATGCGGCTTTCAGACGGTGTACCTAAGCATCCTTGGAAGGCTTTGTGCACAAAGCTGCTATGCCCAAGGCTAACTAAAACCCAGTTACCAGAAAGTGCCTCTATCCAAAAAGCCAAAAAATATGCACAAGAGGCCGAGTTTTGGCAGCATGTTGGTAGCAAAATGCACTTTGTTATGGTTTCGGGTGACTCAATGAAAACGTTGGTTACGGTTTTTGCAGTAAAGTGAGTGAGCTAATGTAGTATTCGAAATTTCTGAATATTTCTTATGTGCCAAAAGCAGACCTTGCCAAAGCACGTTGTGCACGTTGCAAGACTTGACCCCAGACTTTCTTAGCGAAGTGTCCACTTTTGCTGGTACGGATCACTCGAAAGTGTTAGCAATAGAGTAGACGCGATATGAAGTTGTGTAGTGGTAAGTGGCACTGTCAACATTGGTGCTCATATCACGGATTCGCGAAACGCGATTATAGAAACTGTTGCCATATTAGACTTATGGTGTTTAATATCAGGAACTTAAAGAATTTATTGAAATGCTCGTTGGTGATTATCTCGCTAAAAAGTGCTAGATAAGAAGCAAAACTAAACCTGTTTTTCTCGAGATGTAGATGTGTTGAGTTTGCAACACGTAGGTAATCCCTTTATTTATTGTTTGAATAGAAATCATGGCTTTAGAACAAGTTATCTACAACCTTGAAGAGGTTAAAGGGCTCTCTGATGAAGAGCTTTACCAACGCCTTTATGATAGTTGGGGCTTGGAAAATCATAAAATTGATGTCTGGGGTGAACTGAGTATTAACGTGGCAGGGAACTGGGCTGGTATCCGTAACGCAAAAACTCTTAGTGGCAACCAAAGCATAGAATACCCTCTGGCTGATTCGCATGAATTGCAATCAGGTGTGTTTTTAACCCCATCAGTAGCAAAAATAGTGTTAGGCAATGACACTAAAGGGATGGTTGCTTGTGAACTGATGTTAGCATCCATCCCGCAAAGAGCTAAAAAAAACAACCCATTTCTATTAGCCGTCAATGATAAGACGGTTGAGCGTTTGACCTATCTGCCCGATGCATTACCTAATTTAGATCGGCAAGCCCTAATTCAAAATGAAGATGAAACACTGCTACGCAAAGTTATTTATGACGCAGAAGTTAAGCGCGTTAAACATAAAATCGCCTCAGAAACAGAAGCGTTAGAGGCAGCGTTGCAAGAAAAACAACAGGATATGACTGACAAGTTGGCGGAGTTGTCAGACGCATTCAAAAGTACACAGGATAAAATCACAGCATCAACGACAGAGCTTGAAAGCTCAATCAAGAGAAATGAAGAACTAAATAATGATAATCATCGGCTAAATCTGAAGATTCAGGAAAGCAAAGCTGAGTTAGACGTCATTATCGAAAAGAGCCGAAAAGTAGAGGAAAGTATGGCAAGAAAAGTCGAGAAACTAACAGATTTCATCAAAGAGAAAGCCATCTTCCTGAAGAGTTTTGAGTTTTTGGATGAGGAAGATTTCGACTTTTTTGTTGGAAGCCCCTTGTCTAATAAGGAGCGTGGTGAACATATCTCTTTTTCACAAGCCCTTTATTCAAACTACAGCGATGCAGTTTCTTACATTCAAGCGTACCTCAAAGAACGAGACATCCTGTACCCTCGCCATATTATCGAGAACTTCCTAACGCTTATTCGCACCAATGATCTCATCATTCTGGCGGGGGACTCAGGCTCAGGCAAAACAAACCTGGTTCAGTCGTTTGCCAAGGCTATTGGTGGGGTATCTAAGATCATTCCGGTTAAGCCTAACTGGACTAGTTCAGAAGATTTGCTGGGCTATTACAATCCCCTAGAGAAGAAATATTTGGCGACACCATTTCTTGAGGCATTGATCGAGGCTAAGCAAAACCCAGATATCCCATACTTCATCTGTTTAGACGAAATGAACCTTGCCCGAGTGGAATATTACTTTGCCGACTTTCTTTCTAAGCTAGAGGAGCGTAACGAGCAACCGACCATTCAACTTTACTCGGATGATGAAGCTGCACACGTTCTTGCCGAGCTAAAAGGGGTTGTTTCTGTCATTTCTAACGCGCAAGAAAAGTTCAGCAAAAATGGCATCGTGGACTTCGTTGCGCTCATGCAAGATGAAGAAATTAACGCTGAAATGAAGCGCGCGTTTGGCTTTAGCGATAAAGACTCACTGATTAAATACCACGGTGATATCAGACGTATGTTGGCAGGTGTTCTCGGCACGCCTTCGTCAATCACGATTCCAGCGAACGTAAGAATTATTGGTGCTATCAACATCGACGAAACAACCCATTACCTCTCACCAAAAATACTTGATCGTGCACACGTGATGAAGTTCAAGAGTCCTTTGCTGACCGACTGGGATGCTATTTTTGATGAGATTGACTCTTACGGGCTCGACGACGTTACTTTACCGCTAGTGTTTGATATTGAAGAGCTTGGTGAGCGTACCCCTTATCCGAAATTTGAACGTTTGAATGAATTCTGCGAGTTATTTACGACTTTAAACCGCGATGTTTTCGACCCGCTTGGCGTGGAATTTGGTATGCGAACTATTCGACAAGGGCTTAACTATGTAAGTTTATTTAGCGATGTAAACGATAATAAGTCTCTGGCCATCAACAACTTTATCGTTCATAAGGTGCTACCAAAATTCACATTTGATGGCGATAAGCAAGTGGGTGATTACAGTAAAGCTGAGCTTGTTAGCCGTGTATTCTTACCTCGCCTTGAGTCGCTGCTGGACAACCAAGTAGAAATAGCGGCGGAGTTTTCATGCACCAAATCGATAGAGCGTTTAGTTAAAACGGCTGAATCGAATGATGGCGTTGTGAACTACTGGGCGTAATCATGGAAACTCCATTCGTTATCAAGTTTATCGAGACCAAATGGCACGATAAGCAAACCTTAGTCAGTGTTAGCGAGTCGGAGTACTCGCTAAAGCTTGAGCAGACGGGGAACAATGCATTTTCCGCACACACCACCATCTACCCTAAGGTCGATGAGCTACGTTTTGCTCAACTTGCGATAAAAACTAAGCAGGGTGATCAGTCTCCGCCTTACATTGTCATGCCTAATGGTGATAGAAAGCAGTTAGAGTCGATAACCGATCCCGCATCTAATGCTGTGTGGTGGGTTGAGCCTGCTCATTGGGACGCAAAACAACGGGTGTGGCGCAGTGAAGCGAGGCGAACGGCTGGTCAGATCACGTTTGTTATTGGTAACTCGACACTAAAGCTTGATATTGATATCTCCGAACAGACCAAATCGGATCTTTCACGTTACCTGTCAGATTTTAAAGCGGACCTGTGGGAGCTGATCCTCGATGAGAATAGTCATATCACGGGCGACGCTAAAAATTCACAGGTTGCAGCCATCGACCAAGAAGCGCTGTCATTAGTCGCATCAATTCTTAGCAATGCACAAACCATCCTCAAAAAGCCCAAAGTTGAACTGAAAGAAATTCAAGCGTTAAAGCCAGCAAAAGAAGTACGTCCTGTTCCACGTACATTTATGGAGATTTGTACCAAAGGTTCGCGTAAGCATTTAACGAGCCGCGCATCTGAGCCGAGTTACAACGTGCCAGAAAACCAGTATGTGCTGTATGTGGTTTTGAGCACGCTGAGCATTGTAAAGCAATTGGTTAAGGTGGCTGAGAGCAAAAAGAGTCGTTTTTCTGGGGCTATTGAAAAGCTCAATGAGCGTTTAGACAGTTTAAAAGACTATCGTATTATCAACCGTGACCTAGTAGTTAAAGACTTAGAACGACTTAAAAAGCGCTTTGATACAGAAGTAATCAATGCCGAGTTGGCGAGTCAGTTAGGTGAAATTAATGCCAATAAATATTTTTCGCAAAATCATGCCGCTAAAGGTTACCTCAGATTAGAAAAAACCACAGGATCTGAGAATGAGTGGTGGGCGAAAATTAAGCCGTCCCAGCATGATGATTGGCAACAGTTTGAACTTGATGGATATACCATTTTTAGTTCTGGTGAGTATTACGCGAGCTTGTTTCAGCCATACAGCGACTATGACATGGTGGCGATTATGCCTCCTCCCTCTAGGAGAGGAACAGCTTCGATCTTGTACCCAGAGTACATATCCAAACTAACGATTCTGGCGGATTCACGATCCCTCTTAAGAGATAAAGAGAAGTTTTCCAAGTTGCGCGAGCAAGGCATTGCTCTAAATGAAAATGGTTGGAAAACGAAGCTGACACCGGAAGAGCTCTCTGAACAGGAGAAAGAACGAGAGACAATTCGAAAGCGCCTTAGTTACTTTGCTAGTGAGCATGAAAAAGTAGGAATAGTGCATCAGGTACTGGCGCCCAAAATAAAGCCTTTCCAGCAAGTAGAAAAAGAATGGCGTCAATGCAAAGTCAAAAGTAAAAGCACCTTTCCTAACTCTATGACTTTTGTGCAAAACCCTGCCTATCAAGCGGTTCACTCGGGTTTTAAAAAGTTAAAAGAGCAGATTGGCTTGGCCGATGAAGACATTTTACTTTCGCTGGAGAAAATCGAGGCGATTGGACTAGTCAACATGCCACTAATTTATGAACGTTGGTGTTTGCTGCAAATCATCAAAGTGCTGACTCAGGCATTCCGATATCTGCCAGAGGACAACTGGAAACGAAAATTGATTGCGAATATTCAAGGCAATGAAGAACAAATCAGCATTCAGTTTTTCAACCCTAATGTTTCAAGAAAAGTCACCTTGCAATACGAGCCGTTCTTAGCCAATGGTAAGCGCCCTGATTTTGTTTTGGATGTAGAAGCGATTACCAAAAGTGGTAACCAGATTTCAAAGCGGTTAGTCGTCGATGCAAAGTACTATTCTGCTGCCTATCTCAAGCTTAGAGGCGGGATCGGTGGGGTTATCCATGAACTTTACAACGGCAAAGATTATAGCGAATGCCAAGAAAACAGTGTGTTTGTTCTGCACCCCGTGTTAGATGCGGTTGAGAAAGTCGTATCTCCACAGGAATGGGCGAAAGACAGTTATTTGGGCGAACTATCCATGTTTGATTGGGAGCCAGCATACCATCAACGTCAAGCTACAAACTATGGTGCAGTATGTGCTAACCCAATGAAGTCGCAACGCTATCTTGATGAAATCCAACGTATGCTAGGGATGTTTCTACAGTACGGCATTGAAGACAATACATCTTTTCGAGGAGCATCGGATGATACTCATGCGGTGAATTTTTGTGTTTCTTGCGGGTCTGAAAAAGTAGTTGATGTAACGAAATCAATGAGTTCAAATAATCAAAAGCGTTGGTATCGGTGCAATGAGTGTACACACTTTACCGTGTATACCCACTGTGGTACATGCAATACACGATTAATTAAGAATGGCGAGTATTGGACCTATTTGTCTTTGATGCCTATGTCTTCAATTAACATAAAGTGTCCAAACTGCGAGTCTCCCGTATGACGGGTTCTATTTGGGGTCTGACGCTCAGTGGAACGAAAACTCACGTTAAGCAACGTTTTCTACCTCTGACGCCTCTTTTAATGGTCTCAGATGTCCTTTGGTCACCAGTTCTGCCAGCGTGAAGGAATAATGGCCGAGCATATTGATATGTCCGTGGCAAAGCGGGGAGAGGCGTGCGATATCTTCATCATTCAGTGTTTCACCTTGCGCCCGGAGATGATCCAGGGCTGCCTGCATATACATAGTGTTCCATAACACGACGGCGTTAGTGACCAGCCCCAGTGCGCCCAGTTGATCTTCCTGGGGTCAGTTTGGAGATCGGAAATTTTTGTACGTTAAGCGCATTATTTAACCAATCTTGGTTCGTAAGGGGTTGATTTTGCGTCAGTGGTGACCTGCCCCCACGATTAGATACAACACTCAGTTAGTAACGTCGGAATCTTCATTCTCAGAATGACCCTTTCTCCAGCCCGCTGCAAATTCAGACGGTGTCTG
>NZ_JBMKHJ010000060.1:0-10270 GCF_049237265.1 Enterobacter cloacae complex sp. IR5384
AGCAGGCAGGGGATTACGGACAGCTTTGAGCGAGAAGCGGATAAAGTAAATCTATCTCATTTCTGCATTGTGCCAGAAGTAGACATAGGTGAATTAGGTAACCCTAGAGATGCACTTTGAATCAATGATATGAAATGCTGAAAAGGTTATTAACTAATTCAAAATTTGAATAATCAGTTATCTCTTTGAATCGCCACGGGTTTAACAGACACCTCAGAGTCATTTAAGATGGCTTAAAGAGAGGTGCCCATGAGCGGTAAGCGTTATCCCGAAGAGTTTAAAACTGAAGCAGTCAAACAGGTTGTTGATCGCGGTTATTCTGTTGCCAGCGTTGCAACACGTCTCGATATCACCACCCACAGCCTTTACGCCTGGATAAAGAAGTACGGTCCGGATTCTTCCGCTAATAAAGAACAGTCAGATGCTCAGGCCGAGATCCGCCGTCTCCAGAAAGAGCTGAAGCGGGTTACCGACGAACGGGACATATTAAAAAAAGCCGCGGCGTACTTCGCAAAGCTGTCCGACTGAGGTACGCCTTTATCCGTGACAACACCTGTTGCTGGCCTGTTCGCCTGCTCTGTCGGGTGCTGGATGTTCATCCCAGTGGTTTTTACGCCTGGCTTCAGCAGCCGCATTCACAACGCCATCAGGCAGACCTGAGACTGACAGGACAGATTAAACAGTTCTGGCTGGAATCGGGATGCGTCTATGGTTATCGCAAAATCCATCTGGATCTGCGGGACAGCGGGCAACAGTGCGGAGTGAACAGAGTCTGGCGACTGATGAAACGTGTCGGGATAAAGGCTCAGGTCGGATACCGGAGCCCGCGGGCACGTAAAGGCGAGGCCAGTATCGTGTCGCCCAACAGGCTCCAGCGACAGTTCAATCCGGATGCTCCGGATAAGCGTTGGGTAACGGACATAACCTACATCAGGACCCACGAAGGCTGGCTGTATCTTGCCGTGGTTGTTGATCTGTTCTCACGCAAAATTATCGGCTGGTCCATGCAATCCCGGATGACAAAGGACATTGTCCTGAACGCACTGCTGATGGCTGTATGGCGCCGTAATCCCCAAAAACAGGTGCTGGTTCATTCGGATCAGGGCAGTCAGTACACAAGCCATGAGTGGCAGTCGTTCCTGAAATCACACGGCCTGGAGGGCAGCATGAGCCGTCGCGGTAACTGCCATGATAATGCGGTTGCAGAAAGCTTTTTCCAGTTGTTGAAACGCGAACGGATAAAGAAAAAGAGCTACGGAACGCGGGAAGAAGCCCGCAGCGATATTTTTGATTACATCGAAATGTTTTATAACAGTAAGCGTCGGCATGGTTCCAGCGATCAGATGTCACCGACAGAATATGAAAACCAGTATTATCAACGGCTAGGAAGTGTCTAGATTATCCGTGGCGATTCACAGATACAGAGAACGTGAAGGCCTGCCCCTATTAAAGCTATCTTGAGTGATATTCAATGCCACACTTGCGCCGGGTACAAGCTGTTTCACGATCGGTTCGAGGATACGCAGAAGCCAGTCAATATAAACCTGCTCGCCACGCCCCCCGCCATGCCCGTAGTCTCTTGAATTTCGAAGGAGGTAAGGCGGCGAGGTCAGGCAAAGATGAATTTGCTCTGTGATATTGCTGAAGAAGGCATAGGCGTTTCCAAAAACCGATGCCCCAAGAGAAGTTGAGAAACCGACAACACAGAGCTTTTCCCATGACTCGTGTAGGTTTGTTTTCGTCTTAGAGGAGTATCTCCAGACGCCCCGTTTTTCTGGAACGCGTTCGATGACTCCGGCCTGCCGAAGAGTCTGCTGAAACCAGCGTACTTTGTGTTTGACGCCGCTGGTTCTGGTTTTATCTGACCCAAATTCTTTCAGTTCGTGCAATTCGGCATCCGACATGCCAGTTTCACGCTGCACTTCGCGATAAAGCTCGTCGTTGCTCAACGGCAATTCGGAGGCTGCGTAGATCCGTGCAATTAAATCCGTAGAAATCGTGCTCATCAGCCATCCTTAATGGAGATGCAGTTTAAATATCGGCCTGATGGTTGGAAGGGGGATTACTAAATCAAACCGATCTGTTTATTTATAGGCTTTGTCAGGTCATGCAGCACAGCTGGGCATGCGCAAAGAGACCCAGTCTTCTTTAGCGGAGACACCTTCAAAAGTTGTACTCAATCAGCCCCAAGATTTTGAAACTCAATGTGCTTTTGCTCACACTCCTCCCTGCCCCACGAGCCCTGCCATTCACAGATGTCCCGGTACTTAATTTCCAGCTTATCCATCTGTGAGAGGTTAGCTGTTGCGAAGTCTGGCCATATGTCGTGCCAGCATGCGTTGTACGTGACGCCTGCTGGTGGGCAATACATCATTGCATCAGCATGGATAATTTCAACGCGAGGATCGTTTGCAAACGAGGCCGCAACGAGGTTAATAACGTCCTGTTCTTTTTCAATTACTGTTACATGGGTTACATCTTCTTTTTGAAGAATGGCGTGAAGCACCATCCCCAGACCAAGACCATTAATGAGCACGCGCCCGGTGGCTCGCTCTAAAAAATCCTGGCAGGTTCTGATCTCCATCGGGGTATTGGACATCACCACATCCCAGCCGTTGGACAAACGCCGATATCTACCGGGCGGGATAAACTCGTCTGTATTACCTGTATACTCGGCACGAAGGGCGAGGCTCATCGCCTTATCTGCGGTAATTTCGAATGTGTCCAGTTTCCAGGTTCCGGACGTGCCGTCTTTAACGGGTAAATCAGAAAAGCAGCTCTTCATCAAGGCAACCAAAATTCCAGTAATGTTGTTACGCTGAACCTATCACAAACCTGCTCTTAATACAGTTATCAGGAGTGACAGCGATCTTTGAGGAATCGTTTAAATCACGGGCATCCTGTAGCGGACGCCCGATATTTAATCAAATGTCGCAGGTGTTAAAGGAAGCGTTGCAAAGTTGCAACGTCTTCTGGAGCAACCTCCACGCAGCTCCTGACACTGTAGTGATTTTCGCCGTTGTAGTCGTAAACCCCACCGTCTTCAAAACTCAGCTGTTCAAGCTCGCCATGGCACTCTGAAATGAGTGCCGTCTGGCAAGCATTTTTCTCACAATCGCTGACGAGTAACCGAACATAGCTATTCTCATGGTCGCCGTTTCGGTTCTGGATTTTAACGATAAAGTGTTTTTCAGACATTTGTGCCTCCAGCACAGTTTGAGGTTAATTTAGCGTTGCCCCGGCTCACCGGGGCAAGAATAAATCAACCCTTAATGAAACTGTGCCCCCAGGTGTTAGGCTTAAATGCCTGCTCTTTGATATATGTTTTCATTACCTTGCAGGTTTTTTTCAGGGCTTTGGTATTGGCATCGGTTACTGAGATAAAATGGCGAGAATAACGGTTTTCCCGGTATTGCTTATCAGCGTTTGGGTCAATTGCTTCGCTTTGCAGGAGTCCTTCGTGCCTGCCAATTACTATTACGTAGTTCATTTCACCTGAAACACGATCCGTGAGTAATTGAATGGAAATATCAGTCGCTCGCGTGGCCTGGCTAGCAGAAATTTTTGCATGTAAGAAAGCTCCCTTTCGAAAGTTGGCCGGAGTCAAACCTGTAATATCCTCGGTGCTAAAATTAAGTGAAGATAGAGTTGAAAATAAATCACAGCTAATGACTTCAGTATTATTAGACATAACCCGGCTCCGCTCATATTCATGTTAAGGTAATTATATCAGGTTGATAGCATTACCTAATAACTTGGTGGCAAAAAGTTGTGGTTTTTGATTAACTAAAATTGATGTTCTCAATACTGCTCAAGAATTCTTTCTTTACACCCGGAGTAAAAGGTATACGTTCAATGTATTTATAAAGCGTCGCAAAGGTTTTGGTTTCAATGTTTCGTGAAATAACATCATCAATCGGGTCTTCGAACATATTAATAAAAACATCAATATGCTGCTCTCCGCTTTCTGAAGCTAAAGAGAGAATACAGACCACTTCAATGTAGCGGTTATCCTGCTCTGCAATGAACAACCAGTGCCCTTCGTTAAAGGCTGGTGCAGCACTGAAGCGTTTTACAACAATTTCTGAAAGAGCATATCCTGCCTGATCCAACAGATTAATAAAGTTGAGTTGAGTTGAAACCACGTCTAACGCTTTCATAAAACCTCCTTTTCATCTGTACTTATTATACTGTTACCCATCCCCCCAGCTAATAACCTCCCAGCAAACTTTCAAAAAAAATACCACCTTTAATTAGAATTGAACACATCCTTTTTAAATAACAAAAAGGATTATGAAACCCACAATGTTTGTGATGTGCCACCAAGGAAAAGTAACTTTTATGTGCTCATAAATCTTATTTCGTATTCACTTTCCTTTGTCTTTCGGTCGTAGATTATCAGGGGAAGCATAAGAAGAATATGTGAGGTTTAAGCAAATGCGGTGATCGGGCATTATAATTTGGTGAGGCTATTATAAGTGGATAAAGATAGTCGTAGGTATAGGATCAGGTTAAATTGCATTTTCCCGGTTGCCTTCCCTGGCCTACCGGTTTCAGCTCAGATACTAAGACCAGCGGTAATACTTAAAATATTCCTCATTTGCAGCTATAAACTCCCTCAAACCGTTCATTAATCCCTTCTCAAACGCTGTCACGATAAACCGGTAACCGTCCAGTGTTTCAATGTAGTAAATACCGCCTGGTGTAATTCCAACATGCAACACCTCGGCTGTCATCATAAACTGGCCTTCCGGAAAATCATGCGAAAGGTAAATGAAACCAGTAGTGGCCGATGCGGGTGTGGCATTCACTAAGACCCCGTTAAACTGCTGCCCGTGCCTCGCCGGTACAAGCTCACTTCCCCTGGTTGACTTATCAAGCAGCCTCTTAACATCTTTTTCTTCTTTTAACGAGGTATAGACCCGCACATCACTGTCATCACCTGGGCGAGAGCCGGTGCCAACATGAGCAAGACGACGGTAAGCACTGCGCATATTAACGTGGCAGGATGCCCCTGCTCTACCCTGAAGCCTTACGCCAAAGTCTTCGCAAAGTAACAAAATCTGACGTAGCTGGTTTTCATGCACGGACGCTGAGAGTGAAAGATTGAAACAGGAAAAGGTCAGTTCTAAAACCTTTTCGCGTTTGTCATTGAAATGAGCTTCCAGCCTGATGACTGGCTTTTCCGACATTGCAAAAGCTTTGTCCGTTACTCTGTACCGGCATTCATCTCCGAAACATTCTTTAACAACGCTGGCTATGACCGTGTCGTGTTCTCCATCTTCCGGAGCTGGCACAAAGATTTCAAATTGTGCCGGTGTATCCGGCTCAAGCAGAACGGGATAGAGACGCGGAGAATTAAGCAAAGCGCATTCAGAATTAATGAGCTTAACCCAGGCGCTTTTGTCGTCCGGATCCTTAAGCTGCTGTCCAAGGTTATCGCAAAAGTCAACTATCTGACGGGTATGCTCATCCGTGACTGCACAGATCAGGTTAAGACCATGCGTGGCCATACGCAGTTCCCGGGTTCGGGACTGGGAATTGATCGACCAGGGGTTAAGTGAAAGCGAAATAGGGCTTATGGAAGGGACGACCGTCTCATTCTGCAAATCTGTAAGCTGGCAGTTCGCAGTAGGCTTCGGGGAAAGGGTACTAAATATGTAACTTGCCTGTTGTTTAGTACTGGCCTGGATATAAAACATCGCGTCCATGCTTGTATCCCGGGATGAAATTGAAAATAGCTTCATTTTTAACCTTAATGGATGAGCGATTTATAGTCATGTGCAGACAAATGAACATTATGTGCGCCATCATTCCATTCAAAGAATAATCGATACTTAGAGTTTACTCGAATGGAGGAATAACGGTTTGACGTCATTCTTAAGCGTTCATAACGCAAGCTGTTGGATAATAACTCCCGCTCACTCTGGACATTATCCAGCGTTTCAAGTCGACACAGAATTGCGTTAATAATTTCAGAAGGAATACCTGCCGTTGTTTTTCCATTACGGAAGAACTTTTCAAGCCGTCTGTCTTTAAATGAATGGATCATAGTTCCTCCGTAATAATTGACCTTAAAATTAAATTAAAAGGGCTTTGAATTAATGAATACCTAAAATGCGGGCGGCAACTGCCAGCTGCTTATCACTTAACTGACGCTGGTGGGTTAAAGAAGACTTAAGGCTTTCCAGAAAATTATTACTACTGGATTGTTGGGTGATTGCATCAACCATTTTTTGATGAGACCTGCACCATGCTGTGAACGCAGAACTGTGGGCGCTTTCAGTCCTTAAACGCTCGTCTTGCAGGGATGCTGACACTTTGCGGGCAGCTTGCGCATTAATGCGGTACAGCGCATTCAGCGTGTAAGCAGTACGGGTCGTTTCGAGGCTGTAACCCGTGGCTTTACAAGCCATACAGCGACTTCTATAAAAATGCTTACGCTCTCCCCGCCCATTGCATTTATCGCAAACAATACGAAAAGTATATTCCGCAGTACCTTTTACAGAATCAACACAGCGGATTTTTGCGCTGGAGATTTCAATTCCACTGCGATCATAATATTTGGTCATAATGTGATTCCTCCGGTTAGTTCTGGAGTAATCATGACAGAATGAATCTACTGGCTAATAACCTGAGAGTAAATATTTTAAAAAAACATTGAGAGAGGGTCTGCAAATTTATACACGAAGGATTCAAATATAATTTGTTTAAAAAATTAAGAGCATTCTGAAGTAAAATTGCATCAAAAAGCATTCATGGATAAATCATGTACTGGTGCCAGCGATTTAAACGAGGACATTGTTCCGGTGTAATTACACAGTTTAGCATCATAGATTATAACCAAAAGGAAGGAGTCCTTCCCGTCTCGGGAATATTACTTTCCCGTTTGCAGTTTAAGAGACACTTAATGAGAAAGTAATAATTAAGTCATGCTCAACTCTACATTTTACATTGAGGATGGCGTAACAGGGTACGGCATACTACCGTACCCTTGTGTAGGGTTTATGTTTGAGGGAATTCTATAGCAAATGTGGCCGTGCCAGATTGACCACTTACAGCGGGAGTAACGGGATATGTGCGCTCTTCACCATTACCAAGATCCAGTGACAGCGATTTAGTTTCACCAGGCTGGACCGTAACTCCGGCAACCGTAACGCCGAACTGGGCGTTTTTCTGAACAGTCAGGGTTCCGTTTAACTGTCCGGTAATGATAGAACCGTCCTGACGACGCAACACACTGGTTCGGATGATGGCCAGCGGCGTGTTGTCCGTTGCTTTCAGTGCTACGGCTGTGGCCAGCGTCTTGAGATTATCCAGCATAATCAGGTTAGCTGGCTGGTAGGTAAAATTAAGCGTTTTAGTGGTCCGGTTACCTGATTCGTCAATAGCCAGAGCCTCCAGATGATACATCTGTCCCGATTCGTCAGTATTGGGGAAGATTCTGGGGTATTCAGGAATAAAGACATCCTTGGATAGCGGCGTGAATGCAAGGGTGACCTTTTCAGAGTTAGGTCCACCAGCGAGCTGAAGCGATATCAGGGAAGCATCCCCAGAGGCATCAGTAACGCTTATGCGTAGGTTCTCAAGCCCTTTAACCAGTTTTCCTTCTGCGTCTGCGCCATTAAAGCTGAACGCAATAACCGGAAGCGTTGAGTCAATTTTCAGCGGTGCATTAAGCGTTTTGGTTCCTGTGTTTCCAACAAGATCCGTGGCAGACACGCTAACAACCGTATAATCCCCGTCCGGTAGACCAGCGTATGAGAAAGTGGCGTTTTTGGTTTTATAATCGCTTTCACTGACAGTCACAGGCTTCAGGGTGAAAGTTTCCCCCCGGGCATTTTTAAGGGTGGCTTCGAAAACTTTGGTATCCCAGTAGCTGATGTTCCAGGCGTTGACGCGATCATTATCGGTGGCCGTCATAGTGATTGTCTTGGAGGCCTTGTTTACCTGAGCGACATTAACCACCGGTGGGTTGTTATCCCAGATAACCGTAAAATTACCAGCAAGCGCATCGAATATGCTGTCACCATCTTTTCCCGAGTAAAGATGCAGATACTCAAATCCTTTGTCACTGGTGTAGTTGAAGTTAACCGTCATCTCGCATGAACTTTGTCCGACAGGAATAGTGCAGAACCAGGCTGCATTTTTTACCGTTCTGAACTTTTGCACGTATGGTCGGGGTTCTGCGGTTACCTTTATGCGGCTAATGGTGGCGGTTTTAACGCTGATTGAGGCCTGAGTTAACCACTCACTGGTATCACTCCGGTACATCTCTTTAGCCACTATCTTCGGGGCTATTTCCATCGCCGGGGCTGGAGTGAAGTTGAGGGAGTTATGATGAATTCGTCTTACTCCTCCCGCCAGAGTCTGAAATTCATGATAAGTATCCCCCACATTTGGATATATGTATTTGAAAGTATAGATATTATAAGTGCTATCGGACGTCTGGAAATTCGAGTCCGCCCAGCCATATTTGGAACCGTTAACAGCAGTAAAGTCACTTTTCTTCCTTAATACCCGTACGGAAATAGGGTTCTGGAAGACGGTCATGCCAGACTGATAGGAGACCCATGATCCGGTAGTGGCGTCCTGCACCTGGATGATATCGTCAGGCTTAACCCGATCAATTACGCTTCGGCGGCTTAGTTCGCTCCTGTTTCCCGCTTTGTCATAAAGGTAGATCCCCACTTTATATTCAGAGCGGTTTTCCGGTGCCAGGGCATTGCTGCTTGCGTCGGCGACTTGAACGGTTACGCTACCTTCCACTGTATTAATTTCCGCTGGCTTTTTACGCTCCACTCCAGCGGCATCGGTTATGAAATATTCAGCATTAGCAAGCCCGGAACCTTTATCACTCAGTCCATTAAAGACCAGTGCCTGGACGCTGGCGTACTGCATACCGGCTGGTACTGAAGTGAAGATCGCTTCGCTGCCAAAGTTCCACCCATTTCTCGTATAACTTATGGTACCCGTTGCCGGAGGCGTTCGGTCAATTGCAAGCGGGTAATCCTGCCGGGAGACCTCCTTCCCTTGCAAGTCGGTAATCACCTCTCTGAGGGTGAAGCTATCTTCTCCCATCGCTGGTACGGTCAGAGTCTTGCCGTAATAATCAAAGCCTGTCGAAGATGTGGTACGGTCATCAACGGTAACCAGGCTGCTTTTCGTGCTCCAGATGAGGCTCCCGTCACTTTTCAGCAGACTGAGCGTAATATAACGGTCCAGACCGGAAATAACGGCAACGTCAAAGCTCGTTACCGGATTAATCCATACGGATGCAGGCGATACGGTCTTTTTAACGTTCAGGGTATCTTTAAAGCTGAATTCTGCGATTTCAGCGGAAGCTCCTGCGCTGAAACCTGCAAATGCAATAAGCAGGGCTAGTTTGATTTTCATGGGTTGTCTCCTGATCAGGTTCCCCATGATACTTTTTCAGTGTTCGTGATCTTTTCGGGAAAATAGCTATTTTTGATGTTTTTCTTTTCTGCCCGGCGGGACTTTTTTTGTTTACGTGAATGCAACAAAACCAGAAAAGTTACTTTTTGATAGGGTAAAATTAGGTTTCCCTAATTTCCAGAAGCAAGCGAAAGCAGAACTAGCTTAATAGCCATTAAGAACGCCATACCTATTGATAAATAACGCTCCTTACATTTAATGATTTGAGCATTTAAAAATGAATTAGCGAAAGAATTTTGGTTTGCTTTTTATTGCATGAGTAAAACAGTATTAATAATCCGGAGCCATTAGAACGTACTCTAAAGACTCCGGTATACAGATATCTTGCCAGTAAAAATGGCCTTACTCCTCATCATCCCCCAGCGCTTTTTTGATGGCGCGGCGGCGGGCTGCATCACCTACACGATATCCGACTGAATATACGTCATTCAACCGGCGCAGAATAAGATTTATTTCCTCATCCTGAATGTAGGCAGGTAAACACAGAACCACGTCGCCATCTTCATCATAGACTCGAACAACTTCCTTCTGCCCATCTCGCTCGCGAATAATCTGGACATGCTGAACCCTGGTGTATTCTGGGTTTACGCTCATTTTAAGTATCTCTCTGTAATTGTTGTTACCAGTTAGCTATAAGCCGGATAATTCTGGTATTCAGTGTTCTGCACAGCAATCGCCTGCTCGTGGATCATTGACACTGCCAGGCGCTGATGAATCCCCTAATGATTTTGGTAAAAATCATTAAGTTAAGGTGGATACACATCTTGTCATATGATCAAATGGTTTCGCGAAAAATCAATAATCAGACAACAAG
>NZ_JBMKHJ010000061.1:0-9963 GCF_049237265.1 Enterobacter cloacae complex sp. IR5384
TAAAATCCCATTCAGACGCCGGATAGATTCAAGCAAGCCAACTTGTCGTCAAAATCGGTGTTGCAAAAACGGGAGTGACCATAGATTCCGTTTTCTGAGACGACCCCACACAGAACGACATGGTCGAAGGTTCTCTTGTCAGAGATTACCCAGTTGCCGGTTTTCACACGGCCTGCTTCACTCACCCCTGCGGTAAGATCGGGTATGAGCGTCCCCTGCATGCCGTCAGTTCGAATTGAAAGAATTTCACCCGATAAACCCAGCTCTGCAAGCTCACTAATAAACGGTCTTTTCATCCGGCTTACCGGTTTTGGCTTCGTCATTTTCATCTTTGCTGTAACACCTCAGTACCCCATTGCTCGTTCCTGGCGGGACAGCCGTTCATCAGCAGCCTGAAGACGCTCATCACGCCGCCGTGCTGCCAGAACCCGTCGTTCTGAAAAAGACATAGCCGCTACGTTTGGTACGCTGAGCTTACCGTCACCGGCACAAACGTCACAGCGAACATCAAATGCTCCGGCAAAATACTTTTCACGCATTTCTGGCTCCCACTCAGCCATTTCTGATTGGGTGAATCCATTTTCAAAGGCCGGGTTTTCCATGGTCCCGTGGCCTTCGCACTGGTGACAGATTATGTACTTAAATTTGCGCATGTAACGCTCCTGTATATGATGGATGAACCACTCTCGTTCAGGGTTATGGCGAAATGTTTATCGCCGCAGCGAGAGATTCAGTCTTGCTATCAATATTCCTGAAGGTTGTCCGCCTGATTTCAGGGAAAGCATTCATTCACTGGCCGGTTCTACCTTATTATTCATACAGATTAAAGTAGTTGTGCCTACTACTGCGGTCACCTTCCTTGACAAAGTAAGCAAAGTTTGAAAAATTTAACACCGACGAAAGGCCATACCTTCGTTAGTGTGCGAAAGCCGCTTGCGAGCGACGGAATAGGTGAAAGCTTTAGTCAGGGTTAATTACCCTGTCTGCGGTGATGGGATGGCTCAGGCGTATATCATCACTCCTTCCAAAGTCCGTACACACTCTTTCAGCCTTTGCAGAAATGCAGGGGCTGTTTCATATCAGACAAGCGCAATGAAATTTTCAAATGCTTTCCAGAAATTCAAAGGCCTTAAGCTTTATCTGTATCTTACGGTCCCCGCACGGAAAGTAACTTTCCTGAACAGGAACCGCCTTGCCAGCCTTAACTTTCTAAACGGTTAAAGTTACACCAGGCTGTAAATGGTGAAACAGTTTTTGAAGCCCATGAAACACCGCTGTCGGAAAGATAACTAGCCCCAAGACGTCTAACTTCTTTTTGATGTAGAGCTAATTCTTTCGGATCGGCAATATCTTCCACCACGCTCATCATGGCAATCTGAACTCCGGGAGATGCCATTTTATAAGCTGTCGAGCTTGCAACTGAATTTTTCAGGATTGCCAATCTTTCTTTTTCTGGTCGCCCGTTGTCAGACGTATTCGCGTACGTTGTACCCGCAACTAACAATGGAAGACTGGCGTTGGCACAGAACTGCATAACGCGTTTTTGCTGGAGCTGTAATTCAGTGGCTGCAAATGCTTTACTGCATCCGAGGATCCCGATAATCATCACTAATGCTGTTTTATACATAAAATTGAAACCGTCCTTATTGAACTTTAAATGTTGCGGTTAACACTGTGTGGAGATGTATGGACTGGATAATACCCACATGCCTGCGCCTGCCAGTATACCGGCTCAGGTATTAAACCTAAGAGATCTGGTGCACCGGATTTTACCTTTTCATTTCGGTTTTATCTTGAGCCTGGCTCTTGAGTTTAAATTTAAAGGTATGGCGCATGCAGGTTTCACTGACGGGTTTTCACACATCCCGGCTGTAACCCATCATTGTTCATGAGCCAGGCCCTGGTATCCTGCCCAGCGTACGGCCAGCCGCTCTAAGTCCAGATCGTACACCAGCGGTGTGATTTTACGGCCTTCAAACAGCTCGCCCAGCTCAATGCCTGGCTTAAAATGAACGGTCAGGGTGGCCGGATCTATGCCCATAAGATCGGCATCAAACAGAGCATGCATTGTTGGAGTCATCAGGATGCCATTAGACGGATTGTACCGGGTTCCATGTTCAATGTGTGCCGCATCCAGGACACCGCCATTAACCCAACCGGTTACCGCACAACGGCCCGCGAAATTCTCGATGAGCAGAGCTTTAAATTTACCCTGTGCCACGCCACTACGTTGCGTCACTACGCGCTCGCAGTGCTCACCCTGGATATCTACGTCAGGTTTCCGCTTTGGTTCGCTGGTGGCCGTCTCAGCTTGTTTTAGGGTGGAACGTGGATAGGCCAGGTTATATGCTGCGCCTGTGGTCATTTGCTCGATGACCGCAGGTGCATAACCTTCTGCTTCCAGCTTACGATATGCAGCCCGGTAGTCTCTTTGGGTTTTCAGCGGGTATATCTTTCCGCCTTTACCATCGAAAGCGATAAACCAGAAATCGTCCGTGCCAGTTTCCAGATTTCTGCAACGTTTCAGATGCCATCCGCCTTCTCTCGCCCAGATGGTACGGTTATTTCTGGCATTCGTTTTGTCATAACCGTTCTCGTCAAGCCAGCTATCAAAGCTGGTCAGCCCCAGATCCTGAACCTCCAGAGAAGGCACTCGAATGACCTGCAAGGTATGGCGGGGTCTTGGCTCTCTCATCTTGATCTCTTCCTAGCGCTGGTCTGGGAAATACGGATATTGCGGGCCATATTCATAGTCATGCGGGCCTGGCTCAACTTCCCAGAATGGACGGCCGCTAATTGTCTTTGGACCGCGCTCGTTTACGATGTCTTCTACATCCTGAATATTAAATGGCATCGTTGCCAGTAACAGCTGATCTTCGGGTGTCAGCGTCACAGTTGCACCGTCGATACGGCTGTAAAGGTCGGCAAACTGTTTACCTGCACCGTGCAACCGGTGCTCCGCTACACTTCTGATTGCGTGTAAGTCCAGCTCCGCCGCTTCCATGCGATCCACGTATAGTTTCATTTCTTTACGCAAAGCGCTCAGCTCACGGGCTTTAATAAACCCGCAGGCGTACCCACCCAGGGCGATAACTGCAATGATTGCTAAAATTGCCATTTTTTTCTCTCACGTGATTGCGGCCGTTACTCTAGTCTTAATGTGAAGTCTGGGAATTCGCTGGATGTTAAGTACGTTTTCATCCCCAGACTGACAGATGCTAAGGCGCGATCCCAACACTCCATTTGTAAGTATCAGGCCCATCTTCTCCGCTGGTGGCATCTGCTACAATCTGTGCATAACGTTCTCCAGCAAGTTCTCTTACCATCTGATCCACGACCCATTGCAGATGATGCATTTCATCGGTTCCGCCGTAACGACAAGCCAACTCAATAGCCCGCTCTATTCTTTTTTGTTCTTCAGTCATACTGAATCCTCACGCTTACATCAGCTATTCTGAAAACATGCACACTATAAATTGCGGCTGTCATTTCTCAGCCAGGCGCCTGCATTGCTGCCTCATTCCATCAAAAATACTTTCCGCAAGCTGCTGGGGGAACTGGTCCGGAAGAAGCCCGCTAACACGTTCAATGACACCCGGGGTTCTGGCGATGATTTCCTCTATCATCGCCTCTGTCTGCTGTTTACTCAGGCCGGTTATCTCACCATGCCTGATCCAGTGGCGTCGTTGTATTCGATATATCTGGTAATAGTTGCTACTGCCACGTACGGCCATCGCCAGTTTGCACTTCTGCCAGGATATCTGATTGTTCCCATGACCGATCACCGGCCATGCCGACAACACATCATAGAGTGGTGTAAGGTGATAACGTCCCTGTGGCCCAATAGAAATACTGAAATTTTTAGCGTGGCCATCTGTTGCGGCCATCATCCAGAAAACTATCTGCGTCATAAAAAACTGCGCTTTGTCACGCTCAGCACGGTCTGAATTACTCAGAACTTCCATAATTTCCGATATACCTGGCCCGCCGTCCGCCTGATATTTTCGTAATGGCGAAATGCCCAGGGCCTGACACATATCCTCCTGGGGTAAACGAATGATCCATTGTCCGTTTCCTGACCATTTTCGGTCAAAACGTTCTACCACCAGCGCTTTCTGATCTTCAAAGTGAGCAATCTGCGTTCTTGCCACGGGGAGCCCGTACTGTTCGAGAAGTACCGAGCAGAGCCATTCATTTTCAACCGACGAGCGCATGTCGGCTTTCATGTTCCCCACAAGTCCGAGCGGTAGCTTGAATATATGCGTCGTTGGTGTATTACCCTCCGGCATACACCACCGATCTTCATGCCACAGTAGGGCTGTTTTCTCCTGAGCACCGGCAATAGATAAACGTAAGTCGTCGTTATCTTCTGGCCTGCCCGGTAGCAATGTCTCCGTGGTATTACGCAAAGTTGCCGCAATTTCTGATTCAGTAAGCGGGTGATACTTCACGGAATATAAATCTGTGGGTTCATCTCCGTCATGAAGCAGCTGTATCGCGCCCACGCAGTCTTTTCCCAGCTCCGTCAGAAGATCAAAAGGCTCCAGGCTATCGGCCTTGTAACGCATTGCCAGACGTCTGCGTATGCCTTCGCTGTCCGGGAGTAAATTATCAAAATAGTCACGTACCACATTTCCACGCCAGACCTGGTTCCCGGGAGTAAAAGGAAGGGACAATGACAGCGGCCTTCCCTGTTCGTCTGCACTCCAGTCAGGAAGGTATTGTAAGCTGTCTACCCCTTTACTTTTTTCCCAGTATCCGACTTTGATTCCGTTCATCCAGATTGCCAGACGCTGCTGTTTCCGGCTCATATCGTTACCATTTCTCCTGTCGTGCAGGTGAGTTTGATTTAAGCATTTCTTCCGTCTGCTTCCCCTCTGAAGAGGCGGTTGTCGAGGAGAAGCTGATTTTTACGCCCAGGATAGAAAACACCTTGAATAGCCGTTCAATGCTCGCACTGGCAGGGTTGGCTTCCAGACGTGAGTATGTCTGTTGAGTGACCCCTAACCTTTCGGACAGGTCTTTTTGCGTCAGGCCATTCGCCTTGCGAAAACCAATGAGCAAGGGACGCAACTGGTTGAGCGTGTTTAACGGGTAATCATTATTGATCATAAGCTGGCCTCAGTAGTTCCTCTGATACACCTTGTACGCTGTTTTCTAAACATACACCCTAAAAGCTGTAATATCAAATTAACAGCCTAAAAGCTGTTAAATAGAGAGTACAACCTTTAGGCTGTTACTAAGTGGCAGCATAAATCTTTATGAGGTTTGATATGAGAGAACTATCAATAATAAGCCGTTACGCTCGTACAGCATCCGGTAAGAGAGCTGACAGATCAGGATCATCGGTAAACGAGAAGCGGAGTATCTTATGGCCCTGTTGTGAGCTGTATAAATAACTACGAGCTACTCTCTGCCTCGGGGAGGAGGCAGAGAGAGTATTAAAAGCAAAGGCAGACATTTTTAGCAGCTGGTGGGCTATGGGGTTCCGGAGGTGCTCCGGTGAATGTTACTTGACTGGCAAGTTTCCTGCTCTGATGGTCAATGCCTCGATGCTGTCTATATTGTTCTGAAGCCGTTCCAGTTCTGCCTTTTCAATACCGGCCCAAAGCTTTAAGTGTCGCTGATAAAGGGACCACTTGAGTGAGTGAAAACCATTCCAGGCCAACCCCATCCAGGAGGCGTAATTCGCATTGAGAATATTGCCGGTGATATACATTTTACCTGCGTTAACAGCACTGGAAGTTCCATAACCCAGGGCAAGCATCATCCGGAAGCGTGGATTTAGCCGCAACGGCATGGTATCCAGTAAGGTCTCCCCAAAAGCTCCTTTTCCCAGCGATACCTGTTTCGCCACATAGAAAACCCGCATCAAAACTTCCATTATGCTCATCGGAATACTTGTCACGATAAACTGACGAAAGTCATACCCGTTGACATACATGTACTCTATTTGTTTGCCGAAGTTAGAACTCCCCACAGGGATCCCCTCAAGCATACGAAGTAGCCCCATAAAAGGAGCCGGTAACCCCATGCCACGGTTTCCTTTTGCTGAGGGGGCATTAACATCCGATGCCAGGTGTCCAAACATTCTGGCGATGAGCCTGAAAATATTGGTTTCGTCTGTAACGCCTTTACTGGAAGGATAAACCACGATCTGTCCATTCTGAACCACCGTACAGGTCCCGTTCAGCATATCCTTTATACCGAAAATAATGCCCAGTACGGGATCGTGTGACAAAGCTCTTAAGCGGTGATTTGTGGGAGACAAAACGCCACCGGCCGCACCCACTAAATCGCTGCTGATCGAACTGTCTGGTGCCCCTATAGGGAACAAATCTGAGAGTTTTGTACTCAGGTCCTCCGGCAAAATGGCATTGAAGGCTTTCTGCACCTGTTTATTGAAAATACCATCCACTTCTGCCGTAAAGCTCACCGTAGGTTTTGGCGGGGCTCTGACGCAAAGTAAATCCAGCATGGATGCTATGAGCCCGCATCCGCAGGCAATAGCATAATCCCAGGCGTCGAGTGCGTAGCGATCATTAAATTCTTTAATATGATTCTGGATCCGGGCATCTACAACAGCCAAGTCATCCGTGGAGAGTATTGTGGCCAGTCCAATATCACCGCATACACGCTGGTTAGCCTCGCTATATATAGTCTTGAGACCAGTAGAATGCATGGCAGTATCTGAAGGGGTCATTTCTCGCAGATGATGTTCTTTAAGCGCCAGATGCTCCGCTTCATCAAGTTCAGTGCCGCTGATTAGCCCGGTCAACTGTGCCTTAAGGCTCTCTATATCACTGTTAATTGTCTCGTGAGCGTTCGCGATATCCTGACCACGGAGCTGAATATAACGGATGGCCCTGAACTCATCATCATAAGGAGACTGACTCATGTGTTTACCTCACCGCGACCAGGCTACCTTTTGGAGCTTTCTTAGTAAGCATGTCGATTGTTGCCTTGATGCCAGCAATTTCTGCCTTAAAATATTCCGCATTCGACATCAACCTTTCCTGAACTTCGTAGAGCTTTTGGATGGCCTGACTAAGGGCGGCTGTCAGTTTCGCATTTTTTTTGTGTTTCACTATCGCGTACCCGCCAATCCCTAACACAGCTACAGGTGCGGCCAATACCGCAATGCCTGCAACCATACCGCCACCGACGATAGACCCTGCTGTAGCGAGCCCGGAGGTTATGCCTGCTGCTGACACTCCCGTTGTACCAAGCGTATAGAGAGCACCGAAGGAAGCCGCTGCGCCTACGCCTGACCCCGCCAAAGCTGCTGCGCCCTCAGTAATACCCGGGAACTTATTTTCAAGCGCCTGAAGAGCACTTGTAACTTCATCCATTGCCTTCTTGCGAATTTTTTCGAGCTCTTCAGTTTCGGTAGCGTCCATTACAGGCCTCGTATTCATAACTTGCTGTGTGATAGGTGAAAAAGAGCACCATAAAAGTGATGAAGAAATCATGACTTACTATTGTGGCACTTTCGAGTTCATGTTTGTCAGTTTCAATGCTGTTGCTGTTAGTAAGGGCAGACGCCATATCGGGCAGACCCAAAATAACTATCGTGCCAGCGTCATTTTGGAACTGACTTTGCTAAAAATCAGTAGCGGACTGAACAGACATGTGTGGATTTGAATCTGGGCAGGTTCCAGACATTATTCCAACCAGACTTCCAATGACAAAATGCTCGTCATTCTCGGAGACGACATAGGGTCCACCAGAGCAACCATCGGTGTTGAAATGTGCTATTACAAAGCGAGTTGTGAGATGTTGGGGAGAATGATTTGAGCAATTTAAAGGCCAAATGCCTGAAACTTCACCAGGGAATGTCGAAATTGTTGTCTCATTCATTGGATATCCGACACCCAATGTACCCATGCCAGCTGCGGGAGCCAGGACCTTAAAGTAACTACTTACAGGCTGTTGTATTCCAGCTGGTAATACGATTTCTGCACTGTCAACAAACGGAATGCCGTCTTTAAAGTCTGCCCTGTCATTAGCCTCATTGAGAATGAAATCGACTAGAACAGGCTCTTCGTTCACCAGTCCTTGATGGTTAAGAAATTTGACGTAAAGTTTAAGTGTATTGCTGACGGGATAAATTTTTCCAAGAGCATTGGTAACAACATGGGCTGCGGTGAGAATCTTTTGCTGCTGACCATTATCGAAACCAAACGCAGTTGCTTCGAGATGGCTACTAAAATGAGGATCATTGCTTACATAGATTTTACAAACGTAGTTTTCAAACATTATTTCCTCCTTTTGCCGGTACCTAATCAGTTACACGGCTGCATGTTATAAACAACTAAACTCGCTTCCTGATATTTGAGTTTGTATGTTTTGCCAGGCACCAGCTCACCTCTGAAACACGGTTAGTCTCCTCCATGACATGGTTATGGCGATGGTCAGAAACTGTTATCGACGAAAGGCTGGAATTCCTTTAATGGCATTATCCATTTCAAGTCGTATGTCCTGAACGGGAGCGTATATTTTTATGATTCCAGATCTTAACCCTGAAACATTCCCCGTATCAAAACTGACCCGTTACAGATAAGTCACCACCGGTGCTGTCGATTAATTTAGTGAATTGCATGTCCTCATCCCATAAAGGGTAGGGCCTACCCCCGGCATCGAGCAAACCTGACCACCCTGCCCTTATTAAGACCCCACATGCGGCAATGGTGCCCTGTCCACGCCGCCCGCGAACTTTGAGGAAATGGGGAGAAAATAAAAAGAAAACAAAAAGTTATCGGCTGAAGTACCGGCGCAGATCGGGAATCAGGCGAAGCCTGACAGCACGTTAGGGCCTGGCAGGGGGCTTGAGGGATGAGGACATGCAATTGTGATAACCTTCCCGCCACGGGGTCGGTTAAATTCGTATCCTGCCGGTGCAATTCCAACGGCCGCGTTACCAGTTCGCCGGGTAGCATGGCCAGCAAAGCCAGGCATCGAGCACCCGGGTTTCACTGACGGCCGCTGCATAGACGCCGGTATCCGGGAAGAAATAAACCGGGGTGGCGTTGTTCAGCTGGTCGCCTTCATCGGCCAGAGCGCCGATCACCTCATGAGGCTTAAGCAGCATATCCGTTAAATATTCATCCGGGTGGATGGCATTCAGCGATATGGCCATCTCCAGAAATTCATCCAGGGTATGGCGGGTACGATACCCCCGGAAAACCTCGTATGAAGGCGTGACGCATTCACCATCCAGGGAACAGGCATCGTAACCGGCCAGCTGCTCTTCGGTGAGTCCGGAGGCATGCTTTGCCACAAGATTCGTAAATTGCTCTTTATCGTCCATCACAATCCTTACGCTGTAGGGGCCTGTTTGTGTTATCACTGCTTCCGGTTTTTACTTCGCACAACCCGGCAGGTATCCGGTCGCCCGGGCGTCCTTTGCGGTCTTGTTCGCCCTTCGCCTGAATTACGTCAAATCCCTTTCACTACCCGGCCGCAGGGTGACACCTCCCCTTTTCTCCGGAAGCGAAAGAGGAAGAACAGTTTAACAGCCCGGATCCTCAATAATTTTCGCGTAACGGACTAAATAACCGGTTTATGCAGCTTCTGATAACCACAGACCGCGATAGAATAAAACGTCTGGTGAGGAACCGGAGTGTTATGTAAGCGGGGGGTTTAACTGGGTATCTGTGTAGTCCTATTTAGCCAGATATCCCGAATAAAAACCTCAACGATTAGGTAAACGAAATGGATGGATTCTGGTCGATGTTCTGTTTGTTTGTCGTGGTAGTTTCACTGCATAAAGCCCTTTCTGTAGCAGCAGCACGAGCAGACGCAGCAAAATTAAATATGCTTCTCAGAATGAGAAAGTTTAAAAAGTAGCTTTCAAGGGCACTGTTGCAAAGTTAGCGATGAGGCAGCCTTTTGTCTTATTCAAAGGCCTTACATTTCAAAAACTCTGCTTACCAGGCGCATTTCGCCCAGGGGATCACCATA
>NZ_JBMKHJ010000062.1:0-9556 GCF_049237265.1 Enterobacter cloacae complex sp. IR5384
TGTGGAAATCCGCCCACCCTTTCCGGGCGCCGGAGCCGTGTGGGAATCCGCCCACCTTGCCGGGCGCCGGTGCCGTGTGGGAATCCGCCCACCTTGCCGGGCGCCGGTGCTGTGTGGAAATCCGCCCACCCTTTCCGGGCGCCGGAGCCGTGTGGGAATCCGCCCACCTTGCCGGGCGCCGGTGCCGTGTGGGAATCCGCCCACCTTGCCGGGCGCCGGTGCTGTGTGGAAATCCGCCCACCCTTTCCGGGCGCCGGAGCCGTGTGGGAATCCGCCCACCTTGCCGGGCGCCGGTGCCGTGTGGGAATCCGCCCACCTTGCCGGGCGCCGGAGCCGTGTGGGAATCCGCCCACCTTGCCGGGCGCCGGTGCCGTGTGGGAATCCGCCCACCTTGCCGGGCGCCGGTGCCGTGTGGGAATCCGCCCACCTTGCCGGGCGCCGGTGCTGTGTGGAAATTCGCCCATCTTCATGACAAAAATTTGTCAAATGACAGGCTCATGTGTGCTGATTTATGTCAGACGGGATTTTGCTTATCAATTATTGAGAACAGAAATTTTCCTGAATCATCAATACTATACTTAGCAAGTAAAGGTGTTTTCTCATTTATCTGCTTGAGTGCAGGATCAAGGAAAGATCGTTTCAACTCTGCCAAGTTCTTCTGTTGGGATTCCGGCAAAAGGAAACGGTCATTTAACCAAGCATGAGTAGTAACCCATAAGCCTGAAGATTTGAATTGAGCAAGACTTTCATAAAGGCGGATCGTCCGTGGATTTCGAAGACTGCCACAATCGCGGAGCGAGTAGGTGGTGAACTGGTTCGTCAGGCCGTAAATGTACCGCAGGAGTTTATGGTTAAATTCGATTTCCCAGATACCACGAGCTGATCGGCTGCCAGCCTCTGTTAGCCAGGGGCGCGCGACGCAGTCAAAACTTCCTTCTTTCGGGTAAAAGATTACCGCAGAACGGCTTAACTCAAACACGCCTTCTTTAACATCCTTGATAGCCTGGTTACGGCTTACCTGAAAAATTTGCTCATAGTCAGCCACCTTTACTTTGAAAGTAGAGTCACCGAGTACAGCCATCTCATCATCATCTTCGCTTACTGAAGCTGTGAAATACGTCTGCATAAGACATAACCAGAGAACGCGCTTTGCTTTTAGCGAGAGGTAGTAAGCAGCTTCGGTAAGCTCGTTAGACTGCTTAACTTTTATCTTTTTGTTCAGCAACTTATCCATGAGCCTTGCCTTTGTGGGTTAAAAATTACTCTCCACACTACCACAAAGTTCAAACAAGTAAATACATTTTTTACAGTTTCGTCTAAGGTGGGCCAATTCCCATAACAAGGTGGGCTAATTCCCATAGTAAGGTGGGGTGTTTCCCATAGATAGGTGGGCCAATTCCCATAACAAGGTGGGCGGATTCCCAGAGATAACACTTATTTATGATTTTAAATCAATGAGTTATATAGCTCTAAAAGACTTTAAAAAGATAAAAAATCTATAAAATACCTTTTAAAAATATGCCTGTGGATATGTGCATATCATCGCTTACCAGCGCCGCTTCGCGGCTCGGTCAACCCCTCAGAACCGCGAAAACAAGTTTCGCAGTTCTTCACGGTTCATGTTTTAATCCAAGCATGGCGCCAGCACCTTCGCGGCACCATCGAGGCCCGCGCTGCTGCCGCACCGGGCCTCACCCTCAAATAAAATAAAGTTTATAAAAATCGTACTTGTATTGACCCCAGTTTATTCTGAGTATATCCTTTCTGTAACCAAAACTACGGAGGCGCCACAGATGGCTCAGAAAAACAGAATTTCAGAAACAGAATGGAAACAGCTGCTGCCGCAAATGGCTTCCTTTGCACACATCACAACAGATATTGGCTATTCCGTGCTTGTCAAAGGTGAGAAATCATCAGACGTAGCCACGCGAGTAGGCCGTTCCAAGCAAAACATTTCCAGCACCGTTAAGCGAATCTGGGATTTGTACCAGAACACCACTCTTAAAGCCGAGAACGGCGAACCATTAAAATTAGTTCAGGTCTGGATACCAGCAAGCCTTGCTGAAACTGTTTTAAAAGAAGCCGCGAAGTACAGCATTAATAACATCACGACCTCGGAAATGGAAAAAAAATAAAGTCCGAAAGGACTTTATTTTAAGACTACTAACGCGGCTTTATTACAGTGCTCGCCACCACAGTAAACCACTATCCCCGGTTTACCCCAGAGATTGATATGACACACCGGGCAGCTGTACTTTTCCCGGTTTGTTTTGTTCACCGGCGCTTCAGGCGGCGGGGTTACAAATCGCATGGCCTCTATGATCTCGTCGTCGAGTTCAACCGGGTCGCGCCCTTCCTCCACCTCCTGTTCGTGTTCGCTATCATCTTCCTCGTCGTCAATATAGCCTTTTCCTGTAGGGCTTAGCACAGCGCCAGGCTTAGGCTGGTAAGGCGGAAACCTGTCCATCCAGGAAAGCCGGAAATGGCCTGTCAGCAGTTCATCACAGGCCATATCGAAAGGGCCACCGGCAATAATATAATGGGTCATGCTCTGGCCCACTTTCCTGCCTCCCGGTTCGCCGGTATCAGAAGGCATTAGTCCTACCCGTTCCATCCGGGCCGCCCACTGTTTGTTGTGATAGCCACGGCGGCCAGGCTCGCCAAAATGGAATTGCCACTGATGAACCATCTCATGCACCAGTGTTGAAAGCGTGGCCTTTATGGTTCTGATCGAGAAATACACCGGATTCATAGCGATCTCGTCTACCGTGTACCCACTCTCACGGCCGACGAAACGCTTAAAGGAACAATAGCCATACGTTCGCTTCTCACGCTGCAACGTTATCAGGCATGGCGGCAGCTCGTTGCTGAATAGCTTCTCATTAAAAAAATCGTAGGCTCTCTGAAGTTCATCGTAGGTTTCGGGCGTAGGCAAATTCACTGTTAACCTCACATATATGTATTGTGCAATACACATAATTTAGCTGATCTTTTATACAGATGAAACGCCTTTTACCGAAAACCGCGAAACCGCGCCGAAACTCGTTTCGGCCGGTTGAGGGGTTGACCGGCCCGCGTGCGGCGCCGGTAATTATTTGATGGTTGCTGTTGGTATCGAGCGCCAGTCTGTCGTGTAATCAGGTGACAACATCTGACGGCGCATGGCAAAGGAGTTATCGATGCCCTGGCCTGCAAAAAACAGCTGGCTCTTGCCACGCCGGTTTATGCCATCGAGAACAGCCATTAACGCCTCGCTGCCAGCTGAAGGCGTAGCAGAGTCGAATAAATCCAGCTGGGCCTCCTTTCCGCTGAAATCGGCCAGCATGATCCCTGCTTTTGCATACGCAATATCTTCCCGCCAGATCCGCGCCAGCGCGGCTTGTGCCGCCTGAATTATCGTGCGGCTGTCCTGGGTTGCCACCGTCAGTTTTTCGGTTGCCTGATTGGCATACTGTGTATCACGCACTGAATAAGGACTGGTGCGGATAAAGACGCTTATGACGCGGCAGTATTGCCGCTCATTACGCAGTTTTTCAGCTGCGCGCGCTGCAAATCCGGTGATCGCCTGCTGCATATCCGCCAGGGCTACTACGCGTTGGCCGAATGAGCGCGATACAACAATCTGCTGCTTCGCCGGAGGGTTTTCTTCCAGGCTGAAGCAAGCCTCGCCGCGTAGCTCCCGTACCGTTCTTTCAAGCACAACACCAAACGTCTTACGGATTAGGCGCGTATCTGCCCTGGCTAAATCCAGCACCGTTTTGATCCCCATTGTGGCGAGTGCTTTCTCTGTACGATGGCCGACGCCCCAGACTTCCGCAACCGGCAGGATGCTCATTAATTTCTTCAGTCTGGCGCCATCGTCCAGAGCAACCACCCCGCCAGTAGCGGGCCATGTTTTTGCAGCGTGGTTACACAGCTTCGCCAGCGTCTTAGTACGGGCAATACCGACCCCGCATACCAGCGTTGTGTGTCGCCTGACTTCCTCGCGCAGTTGGCGCCCGAAAGCGTCAAGGCTCATGGCGGCCGTTATCCCTTTGCAGTCAACAAAAAGCTCGTCGATTGAATACTGTTCGACGTGGCTTGCAAGGGACTCAACTACGGCCGCGAACCGGGCCGACATGGAGGCATAGAGAGTGTAATTAGAGCTAAAAATAGCGATGTTATGACGCTCGATTATGGGTCTGACTTTGAAGTACGGATCGCCCATTTTCAGGCCCGCTTTCTTCGCCAGGTAATTACGGGCCACAATGTTGCCGTCATTGTTGGATAAAACGGCCACTGCTCGGTTTGCCAGATCTGGCCTAAATGCCTGCTCACAGCTGGCGTACATGCCATTGACATCAATCAGCGCAAACATACCGGATGCTCGATAAGGGAATGCGTAACCACTCCCCAGATTTCAACGCTCTCATTATCCGGGTCAATGTAGTACACAGGAAAATCTTTGTTCATCGGCATCAGGCAGGGTCTGGGCCTCAGCAGTAGCCGCTTCACGGTAAATTCATTATGGATGCAGGCGACTACGATTGAGCCGTGGCTGGCCGTCAGCGAGCGATCCACAACCAGTACGTCACCATCATGGATGCGGCCATCTTCCATTGACGAGCCAGAAACCCGCAGGAAGTAAGTTGCTGAAGGGTGACGAACACAATACTCATGCAGGTTTAACTCCTGCTTTTCATAGCCCTGGGCCGGGCTGGGGAACCCCGCAGAAATTCTTTGCAGATAAAAAGGGATGCTGTGTACCCGGCTGGCGCCGGAGCTTTCAAAAATATCGACCTTCATAGCGATCTTCCAAATCACTGTTTACTTATACAGTATCGCTGTTATGGTCAGGTTGGCAAGTTTTACAGGTACTCTACTATATGTAGTGCTGCTTCAGCTGCCAACGAACGCTATATATAGTGTTTGTTGGCTTTCTGCTTTCTCAGTGTCCCCTGTAACCGGCCGCGTGGCGGCGGGCTAGCAGGGAGGGGGGTGGCCTGTCGCTCCGGTCAGTCCCGCAGTTTCCGGCGATTTGCCCCCGGTGTCCGGTGGAGTCCGGCGAGGTCGCCTTCCATGCTCTGACGGGCATAAAATTAGGTAAATATAATCCGTACTTGTATTGACTTTAACGCCCCATTGTACGATAATTAAAAAGTGGCAGGTGATGTGCCTGCCGCTTAACCATCGCCGGTATCGGCTTAAAGAGGAAGTATCATGGAAACTATCGAAATCACCGCCCGCTACATTTCTGAAAACGCCCGCATGAACTTCATGCCTGCGGCATTTCGTGGCGCTTTCTTCAGCGCAGATCACTTCATTCAGTCCTTTCTGAATCGTTACGCTAAAGACTACCAGGGAGGGTATTGGGAATACCTTCAGGCCAGCAATGGCGCGTTTTTTATGGAAGCGCCCCAACCTCTTTGGCTCTCGTTACCTAACTATTTTGAAGGTGAATGCAGCGCGCGCGAAGTAGGGATTATTGTTTGTCTGTATGCCTACAGTTACTTTTGCGGGCTGGCATATGAAGAAGGCAAAGCCGAACTGAACGAAACGATGGCTAACCGGTATCACCTGTTGCGGGAGTACGTTAATACGCTGGAGAACGAAAGCCAGAATCGTATTTATCGTGCCATTGATTAACTGATAACCAGGCGGGCAAAGCCCGCCTTATCGTGACTGTCACGCTCAGGGGAAACTATGTTAGCGACACTTCAACACCCTACCGCCTGGCAATTGCCAGATCGGTTAATGCTTTTGGAACTGTTAATGTTCGATTACCGTAATTCCGATCAGGAGCGCTACGGCCAGCAAATCTATCACCACTATCGTAAACAGGGTAATCATCGCTGGGATACTTCTGTTCATCAGGATAGCGGCGGCCAATACGCGATTATTTTCCGGCACTCCTTCAGCAAAAAACAGGCTGATGGCGTTAAGCGAACGATGATCCGCGATGAAACCGTTATACGGGCAGGTACGGCGCAGGAGCTGACAGAAGCGACATTTCCCGACTTCCAGGATAGCGATATTCTGAAGGCGTCGGATTTCTTTAAGTCGCTTATCCAGCGCAAAGCGGCAGACGTAACACAAACCGATATTTGAGGATCAGCGATGCTGAACAAAACCGAAAACAACACCAACATTAGTAGTATCAACCCCTGTTCTACAGAGAGCCTAATAGCCGTGACGGGAAATGATGGAGAGACGCATATCATTCAGCGTGAGTTAATATCCCACTCTGTTGAAGGGCATGAAGCCACAATCATTCACCTTGTAACCGGGAAGTCGATAAGGGTTTCTTTGTCATCTGAAATTCTGGCAAAAAAACTAGGCATTACCGTGTCTGAATAACGGGTTTTGTTGCTTTGTTATAAGGTTTTATCCGTGTGTGGCAGAGTTCTAAAAAGGGAAACGTGAGAGATTATGAATACGATTAGCATAACGGAAATCGTGTTGAGTGTGCTTCTTGCGGGCGCTTTGGGGCCGGTTTTATTACGTCGAAAAAAAGGTCTGCTGTTACTGTTGTTGATTCTGGTCTGCACGATACTTTTGCTTCATGGTGTCACTACGATTTACTGATGTGGTCGAAAATCTTTAAAAGCGAACCCCCGGACGTCACCCCTCCGGGGCCGTTCTGCTGTGCTGCGCATCGAGCCGCTACGCGTCTCGCCCCGCTCACGCGGGCAGCTGCCACTGACGCCTCCGGCCTGCGGCCTCCGCGCTCCGCTTGGCAACCCCTTCCCCTGCTGCCGCTCATTTCCCCTTCAGCCTCCTATCATGATTCGTCTCCTGCATTATCCGTGGATTGTGCAGCTCAGTGGGGCGCTGGCCGTGACGGTGCGGTGTCCCCCGTAACCGGCCGCGCGGCGGCCGCTAACTCGCAGTACGGCGCCGCGACCCGCAGGCGGGCCGCCGTACCCGCGCGCAGGCGCGCGGCGCCCACTGCGCACCCCCGTGGGGGACGTGCGGCAGCTGCGTGGCGGCGGGCTGGGTTATGGCTTAGCAGGAAGGGGGGTTGGCCTGTTGCTCCGGTCAGTCCCGCAGTTTCCGGCGATTTGCGGCCGGTGTCCGGTGGAGTCCGGCGCGGTCGCCTTCCATGCCCTGACGGGCATAAAAACATGTAAATAAATTCCGTACTTGTATTGACTTTAAAGGCGTAATCACCGATAATTAAATCATCGGGAGGCAACACCGCCACCCGAAAAATTGCCGGTATCGGCGCTTACAGGAGTCGTCATGCACTTTACTAACTTCCTTCAGCGTTACTTCGATATAGAGATTGAACATACCTTTGACCCTACCATTCAGGGCAGCAACGAAACGGGTAAAGACGTCACTAAAATCTGGATCTATGAGAAGGGCGAGGATAGCGAACCGCTGCTTACTCTGACAGAAGCATGGTGGTATACCGAGACAAAAACGGCTGGTAACTGGCTTATCGGCAACGTGTATTCAACGCTTGAGCATGGGCGTGAAATTCATGAAAGCGAATTTCGTAAACTGGTAACAGCTGGCAAGGTGATATCAGCATGAGTAAGGGGAATAAAATGCTTATTAATCGGATAGCGGTTATCGGGCTTGCAGTTGTCGCAGCCGCTACGCAGGCAGGTGTGCCGCCGGTTAAGTTTTTTTACCGGGATACAGTCCCGGTAAGCATTACGCTGGACGAACCCGCAACGGGTTGCAGCATGGCCGGTGTGATTGTTCATCCAGTGGATCGGCCAGCGGCAAAAGTGGCGTGGTTTAGCGAGCGGATTTGCGGTAAAAAACGTTACCCGGTTAGCTTTATCAGTGATGAAATTAGCGCCCCGCATAACGTGATCCATAAAGGGGAAAAGTTTCACGTTACCCCGGCTCAGGTCAATCTCCTGGACGCGCAAAACCTCTAATTAAATCATCGGGTGGCAATACCGCCGCCCGAACAATCGCCGGTATCGGCAACCATCAAGGAGTTCACATGTATCACTATCTCGTTTTTGTCCCTCTCGCATTAATTTTTAGCGCCGCTGCGCTTGCCCTGCCCTGGTTTATCGTTCGTGCGGGATACAGGGATCTGGTGCAGATCACCTGCGCCTGCGTCTCTGTTCTGGGCCTGTGTGCGGCGACAGGGGTTTTCAGCTACTTCGATAATAAGCCGCTTGCGTTTCTGTACGGTTGCGGCGCGCTGGCGTGCTTTTTGTACGCGGTAGACTGCGCGATACCGTTGTATATGACGCGTAAAAAGCCACGTAAGCAGCTGTAAGAAAAAAGGCGGGTAATCCCCGCCTTTTTTATTGAGGCTGTCAGAAAGCGATTCAGGCACTCTATGAACGCTTTGCAAGATATAAAATTTTGTATGCACATTCAGTACTTATATTGACTTTGAGGACATAATCACCGATAATTAAATCATCGGGAGGCAACACCGTCGCCCGCAAAATTGCCGGTATCGGCGCGCAAAGGAGTACATCATGGATTACCAGACCCGCTTAAATTCTGATATAACCAAAGAGATTGATTATCTGGCATCACTGCGTAAACAACGCATGGTGGCGGATCTGCGCACAGAGCTGGTTTACGGCTCCCTGGAGCGTCTGGCAGATATGATCTGCAACACCGTCACTGACTGGTCGCTTCCCTGCCCTGTTCTGCCGCTTTCTTCCGTACAGCAATGGCACAAAGCCCGCGAAATCGTCCTGGCAGATTATGAGGACTTCGGCCACGATGCCTGGGACTTTGCCCGCCACTATATGAAAACAGAGCTTAGCTTCGGTTATGCCTGCTACAAAGACGATATTGCCTGATGATTAACAACATGGGGGGCTAACGCCCCCCTGATAAACTGACCCTTTTAATGGCCTTACCGCCGATTTCAGATGGAACGAGAGATAAACAGCGGCAGACTCCGGGCGTTACCCCTTCGGGGCCGCTCTGCTGTGCTGCGCATCGAGCCGGTTCCCGTCTCGCCCCGCTTACGCGGGCAGCGGCCGCTAACGCCTCCGGCCTTCGGCCTCCGCGCTCCGCTTGGCCTCCGGGCTTCGCCCTCCGCGCTGGCGCTTGGCGGCTGGCGTCAGCCGCCAGCCAGGTTCGCCGGTATCTCAGCTGCCCGGTCATAAAGCCGTTCCGTTGGCGTGGGTCGTTCCGCCTATGACCGCAGTGAAACCGGGCGCGGCAGGTTGTCAACAGACGCTTCGCTCAAGCTGTTGACAACCTGCCTTATTCGCCCGGTTACAGTGCGGCCGTCGGAAACGACACCCCGCCAACTTCTCTACAGGTGCTATATGACCTCTACCATCCTCGAAAACCTACCGCAAATCATCACCTCGCTGGCCGCTCTGATTACGGCCGTAACCGGCCTAATCAAAGTGCTACGCGACAAAGACAAGTAACAGCCATCGGGGCGGCTGTGCCGCCCCTTTGCAGCTGCTTGCCGGTGATCTCTCCAGTTTATGTTCTGACATTGTGCTAAATCCTGATGCCACACAGGGCGTTACCCCTTCGGGGCCGCTCTGCTGTGCTGCGCATCGAGCCGGTTCCCGTCTCGCCCCGCTTACGCGGGCAGCGGCCGCTAACGCCTCCGGCCTTCGGCCTC
>NZ_JBMKHJ010000063.1:0-9448 GCF_049237265.1 Enterobacter cloacae complex sp. IR5384
ATAGTCGAGATTGGTGCAGATCACTTCTGATATTGAACTGTCAGGAGCTGGCTGCACAACAGCCATTACGCCCAATCAACTGGTGCAGTCGTCTTCTGAAAATGACAGGACAGGCGCAATGTCAGATTCTGTCGCGGCCTTGGCGCGTGCCTGGAAGCGTTCATAGCAATCCAGCCCGCAGAAATGTTCGACGTATTCCGCGCCTTCCGGGGTGAAGGCGGCATCGAGCGGAATTTCTTTGCAGCATACGCAGCAGGTGGTGCAACTGGCAGTGTTCGGGGCGTTTGCGTTCATGGTGGTACTCCTCCAGATTGGTAGCGAAGCTCAAAGCTGCCCACTCTCGGCTGGCTGGGAAGCGGTCATGATCTTCCCTTGAAGGCCCGCAGCAGCCGCGTCACAGACAGGACAAACAAGCCGGTCAGCGTGAGGGCTGCAATACCCCAGTGCTCCCCGATGAACGCGCCGGCCGTCGTGCCGGCTAGCACAATGGCGAGAATCGGCAAATGGCAGGGACAGGTGAGCACGGCCAGCGCGCCCCACAAGTAGCCGGTGATCGGTTTGTGCGTCTCAGACGGCAAGTGCTCTGGGCTGTTCATGGCAGACTCTCCGCGTGCTGTGCCGGTTCGGTTGGCATGGCGGCCAGTTGCATTTCGAGGCTGGCCAGGGCCTCGCGCCGACGCTCGACGAGTTGCCGCAACACGGCAAGCTGCGCAGACGCACCGTCACCGTCCGCAGCATCCAGCGCCCGGCACAGCCGCGCCAGTGCGTCCAGGCCGATACCCGCTTCGAAGGCAGCCCGTACAAAGCGCAGCCGTTGCAACGCGGTGTCATCGAACAAGCCGTAGCCGCCCGTGGTGTACGCGACCGGCCGTAGCAATCCGCGCAGCAGGTAGTCGCGCACGATATGCACGCTCACCCCGGCATCAAGGGCCAGCCGGGACACTGTGTAGGCGCTCATTGAACACCTCCTTTTCCTCATCCGGCGCAGCACGAAAGCTGCTTCACGTCCTTGCTGAAGGTCTGCGCCGCGAGCTTCAGCCCTTCGACCATGGTCAGGTAGGGGAACAATTGGTCGGCCAGTTCCTGCACGGTCATACGGTTGCGAATGGCGAGCACCGCCGTCTGGATCAGTTCACCCGCTTCCGGGGCCACCGCTTGCACGCCGATGAGCCGTCCGCTACCTTCCTCGATGACCAGCTTGATGAAGCCGCGTGTGTCGAAGTTGGCAAGCGCACGCGGCACGTTATCCAGTGTTAGCAGGCGACTGTCGGTCTCGATCCCGTCGTGATGTGCTTCCGCCTCGCTGTAGCCCACGGTGGCGACCTGCGGGTCGGTGAACACCACGGCCGGCATTGCGGTCAGGTCCAGGGCCGCATCGCCGCCAGTCATGTTGATCGCCGCACGAGTGCCGGCCGCTGCCGCCACATAGACGAACTGCGGCTGGTCGGTGCAGTCGCCGGCCGCGTAGATGTTCGGGCTACTGGTGCGCATGCCCTTGTCGATGACGATGGCCCCCTGCGCATTGACGGCTACCCCCGCCGCTTCCAATGCCAGGCTGCGCGTGTTCGGTGTCCGGCCGGTGGCGACCAGCAGCTTGTCGGCGCGCAATTCACCGTGCGTGGTGGTCAGCACGAATTCACCGTCCATATGGGCGACCTGGCTGGCTTGCGTGTGCTCCAGCACCTCGATGCCCTCGGCACGGAAAGCGGCTGTCACCGCCTCGCCGATGGCCGGGTCTTCACGGAAGAACAAGGTATTGCGCGCCAGGGCCGTGACCTTGCTGCCCAGCCGGGCAAAGGCTTGCGCCAGCTCCAGCGCCACCACCGACGAGCCGATTACGGCAAGGCGTTCGGGAATGGTGTCGCTCGCCAGGGCCTCGGTGGAAGTCCAGTAGGGTGACTCTTTCAAGCCCGGAATCGGCGGGACCGCCGGGCTGGCACCCGTGGCGACCAGGCAGCGGTCGAACATCACGACGCGCTCGCCACCCTCGTTCAAACTAACGATAAGGCTCTGGTCGTCCTTGAAACGCGCTTCACCGTGCAGAACGGTGATGGCTGAATTGCCGTCCAGGATGCCTTCGTACTTGGCATGACGGAGTTCTTCGACACGGGCCTGCTGCTGGGCCAGCAGCCGCTCGCGCAAGATCGTCGGCGGTGTGGGTGGCATGCCGCCGTCGAATGGGCTTTCCCGGCGCAGATGGGCGATGTGGGCGGCGCGGATCATGATCTTGGACGGCACACAACCGACGTTGACGCAGGTGCCGCCGATGGTGCCGCGCTCAATCAGCGTGACCTGCGCGCCTTGCTCGACGGCCTTCAGTGCTGCCGCCATCGCGGCTCCACCGCTACCAATGACGACGACCTGCAACGGGCGTTCGTTGCCACTGGGCTTATCAGCGGCCCCTATCCAGCCGCGCATCTTGTCGAGCAGGCCGGCGCGGTTGTCCGTCGGTGGCGCATCGGCAAGCGTTGCCTCGTAGCCCAGTCCGGCCACGGCGGTAGTCAGCGCATCCGATGACGTGCCCGCCTCAATGGCGAGTTGCGCTGTGCCCTTCGGATAGGACACCAGCGCCGATTGCACGCCGGGCACTTTCTCCAAGGCTTCCTTGACGTGAGCCGCGCACGAGTCGCAGGTCATCCCGGTGATTTTCAGGGTGGTCATGTATTTTTCCTTTTCTGTGGTGGCTACGGCTGTTGCCGTCAGCCACGTTGTTCTGGCAATTCACAGCTGTCCGGCCCGCAGCGGCGATGTGCTGGCGAGATGAAATCCCAGACCGACACCCCAACCATCAAGGCCAGGCCGACATAGAGCAGTCCACCGCTCTGCCAGCCGTAAGCCCGCATTAAAAACACCGCTGCCAGCACCAAGATCGGGCCTATCGTGCCGAGCGCCGTGCGTCGCCACTGTCGATGATTGAGCCAAGCGATAGCATTGGCGAGTAACGCGATGCCGGCGAACATCGGCAGCAGGATGCCAATGAATAGCCCCTCGTACTGGCTCAAGAAGCCCAGTCCGATGGCCGCGCCAAAGCTGGCGATGGCAGGAAAACAGGCGGCGCAGCCCATCGCGGAAACGACGCTGCCGAGCGCGCCGGTTTTGCCAGCGATGCGCGTGATGAGTCCCATGTGTCGCTCCCGAGTTCGGTTAACGGATCAGCGTTTGAGGCTGGACGGATAGCCCGCGTCCTCGGTCGCCTTGGTCAACTTCTGGACGTTGGTCTTGGCATCGTCGAAGGTGACGACGGCCTGGCGCTTGTCGAAACTTACGTCGGTCTTGCTCACGCCCTCAACCTTGGAAAGCGCGTGCTTGACAGTGATCGGGCAAGAGGCGCAGGTCATGCCAGGCACGGACAGCGTGACGGTCTGGGTGGCGGCCCACACGGGGGCAACAACGGCAGCGAGGGCGAGGGCGGCAAACAGTTTTTTCATGATGAACTCCTGTGATTAATAGAAAAATGGCATGACGTAGGGAAATCCGAGCGAGACCAGGACCAGCGCGGCCACGATCCAGAAAATGAGCTTGTAAGTAGCTCGCACTTGGGGAATCGCGCAGACCTCACCCGGTTTGCAGGCTTGCGCCGGGCGGTAGATGCGCCGCCAGGCGAAAAACAGCGCGACCAGCGCTGCGCCGATGAAGATCGGGCGATAGGGTTCCAGCACCGTCAGGTTGCCGATCCATGCCCCGCTGAACCCCAAGGCGATCAAAACCAGCGGCCCCAGGCAGCAGGCCGACGCAAGAATGGCGGCCAGCCCACCGGCGAAGAGCGCGCCGCGCCCGTTTTGTGGTTCAGACTTTTGTGGTTCAGACATACGCTTGTCCTTTCAAATTTGGTTTGGATAGCTTAAGCTTACTTCCGTAGTTATGTACGGAGTCAAGCGATATGCAAATTAATTTTGAGAATCTGACCATTGGCGTTTTTGCCAAGGCGGCCGGGGTCAATGTGGAGACCATCCGGTTCTACCAGCGCAAGGGCCTGCTGCCGGAGCCAGACAAGCCCTATGGCAGCATTCGCCGCTATGGCGAGGCGGATGTAACACGAGTGCGGTTCGTGAAATCGGCCCAGCGGCTGGGCTTTAGCCTGGACGAAATCGCCGAGCTACTGCGGCTGGAGGATGGCACCCATTGCGAGGAAGCCAGCGGCCTGGCCGAGCACAAGCTCAAGGATGTGCGCGAGAAGATGGCCGACTTGGCACGCATGGAGGCCGTGCTGTCTGAACTGGTGTGCGCCTGCCATGCGCGGAAAGGGAACGTTTCCTGCCCGCTGATTGCGTCACTGCAAGACGGAACGAAGCTCGCTGCATCGGCGCGGGGGAGTCACGGGGTGACTACGCCTTAGCGTGCTTTATTTTCCGAATTCTGAGACGACCCCTGTGTGTTGAAAGACAAGATGAGAACCATGATGTGTACGTAGGTAAATTCATCCAGTTACATGTAGCCGCTAATAAGAGCCTTAAGATCGTCGAAATGGGCGATGTGAAACTGGTGGCCATAACCAGCTCGATTCCTACCACTTTTAATGGTGGGATAAAGAGATACAAAGGGGTTACGTATGTGTCACTTTCCCAAACAGCTCAAACCACTATCGACTTCCCGAAGCGTATCTACAAAGAGGGCCAGGAATGTACTTCTGTCACCAGTCCTGACCAAGGTCCTTTCGCCCGGGATGTTAGGTTGAATTGCTACGGGCGATGTGTTGTCACCGGCGTAAGGTCCCCCTGGCGTACTGAGGCCGCGCACTTAACGCCACGTCATGAAGAAGGCATTCCCGACGTAACGAACGGAATTTTACTTCGCCGTGATATCCATACACTGTTCGACAATGACCATTGCGCCATAAACCCTGACACTATGAAAATTTACTTCAGCCGGGAGGCCCGGGAGTTGGATGATGATCTCCTGAAATGGCATGGGAATGAGATAGAGACGACACGCATGCAGGTTCCGGTTAACATCGAAAACCTTCGGATACGATGGCAAAAATTTAAGGCTAAGGATCGTCAGCGTAAATAAAGCCATAAGCTGAACCACGGCGAGGATTAGTCTTGTTCACTAAATGACAGCGAGAGATTAAATGCAAACCCAAAAAGATATTACAGTTGGCCAGATCTGGGAAGAAGTGGATCCAAGACTGATCCGGAAAGTGCGAGTTGTTGAGGTGGCCTCGTTAGAAGGGCCCAAAGGCATCCTAATCGAAAACGTGGAGTCTGGTCGTAAGAACTGGGCGTCGTCATCCCGCTTTAATGGAAAGCGTGGAGGGTATCGTCTTATTTCCTGAAGGTTTTGCCAATATGGGAAACTGAAGAGGTTGAAACCATCCCGGTGAGGGAGCATATCTGGTAAAGAAGAGTCTTTAAAAAGGTTTTACGCGACCTGGGATAATAAACGGGAAAACGATACCCAAAAAAAGAATACAGCGATGATAACGATAAGGAATGGTAAGGGCTTCAATATTTTGAGAAATGACCTGGCTTCCTTTGCATCTGCATTTCTAATCAAACTGTCCACATAGGGATCACAGCTCTTAGGTTCTGAATTTTTCATATGTTCTGTACCTGAAATTGATTCCGTATGAGAAAAGGCCACCGAAGTGGCCTCTATCAAAACTGGTGGCAAAAGTTAGATCAGGAAATCATCAAGACTTTTACCGGCTGCAATTTGTTCTGCCAGAGCTTTGGGGGTACGGCCCTGTCCAGTCCACGTTTTTGTTTCGCCATTTTCATCAGTAAATGAGTATTTGGCCGGGCGTGGTTCACGGCTTTTCTTGGTAGCCGTAGATTTGGCCTGGAATGAGCCAAGCAGCTCTTCCGGGTTGATACCATCTTCTTCCATTAACTTACGCAGGGCGTCAAGTTTCTCCTGACGAGCTTGCAGTTCGGCAGCTTTGGATGATTCTTCCTGACGACGCTCATCAACAATGACATTAAGCTTTTCGAGGATTTCCTCAAGTACTTCTAAAGGCAGCTCGCGGCCCTGGGCGCGAAGAGTACGAATATTGTTTAACGATTTGAGTGCTTCAGACATACGACCTCACTTTCTAATTCTTTGATAAGGATTTACTTAATCATAATACACTCTATAAGGAAAAAGATGCCAGCTTTATGTCTTCAGGTACAAAGATATCTTGCTAAGAATACTCCTTATCTTCCTTGTGCAGACTGTTTCGTGCTTTCGATGTTGTTCATGAGTCTTAAAATCTGCTCACTGTTTAGGGTACTCATGCTGTAAATCATCAAGAAGGAAGCGCAGAACAACATAAGCAATCGGAAAAGGAAACCATGCCAGTGACAGGCCATATATGGCGGAGATAAACATAGGGTAATTTAACTCACTTACAAAATTCGCTTCATTGTATTGTTGAATCGAAATGGCAGAAGCAAAAATTATAATTAAAGTAAGAAAAATCCACTCTAGCCATCTCTTTTTATAACAAGCATAAGCGAAAGCTGTAGGGTAAAAAATAAAGCAAAAAATTCCAGCTGCAATTACGTTCATAAAAGTAACTTTCCTGATAGCGCAGTTATTTTTCGAATGCAGCATCATGAACAACTGCCATAACATTGATGATTGGCTTTCTTTTTCTGAAGAACCTTCCGCGCGGCAAAGTTTCTCCCGCTTTGAGACGATAAAGCCAGAAAACATAAGCCGGAGGAACATTGCTGTCAAAAATATCTGAACAAGTTTGAACTGTGATGCCTACTGTATTGTCTTTCCTCATCTCTTTAAAAGTGCCTTGCAATGCAGCGGATAACGTCATTTTTAAGAAACCTTTTTCTGTTTGAACGGATAGACTTGACTTAGCTGGCTTGACTGTAATGTTTGCCACTAAAGATCCCTCGTTCTGAGGATGCAGGCACTACAAAGTTACCGTCAGGTCTAATCATACGAGTTTGGATGAAATTTTTGCCGGATTTGGTTTTTTCAACCTGGTGCTCGATCTTCCATTCTTCTTTGACGGGACCGGATGACAAATGAACTAGAACCGGTACTTTTTTACGTGTTCTATCCAGAACAATACAATTTGATTTATCCGTATCAACGCTTCCCTGAAGAGTATTCAAAGAGCAATTATCATATCCCTCAACCGGAACTGCATTACCTTGGATATCAATTTTGAATCCTCCAGCTATTACAATTTCGGGTGCATTATCATTTAAAGTCTCGTCATAGGCAGCATCAACTACATCGCAAGCAGTAAGAGTAAGTGACGATGCCACAGCAAGACACAATAAAGAAAATCTGTTTTTGAGCATATTTGAGACCTTTTATAAAAATAAAATAACAGGAGAATTGTATCATTAACAGTCTAGTTCTAACGACTACCACTTTTAAGTATGTATTGAGCCAGTTTTATATTCAGGCACACCATATTGCACTCTAGCTCTTTCATCATCCTAGAAGAACTCTTAATTAAGTATTCTTCAAGTGGGCCAGCATATGCCCCTGATGTCACGATCGTTAGTTGCGTAAGAGGATGAGTCAAACTCTCAATGCCCTTCAGGATGTCATTCTGGACAGCAGAAATATAAACAGGCGAAGCCGCAATCAAATATTCATCATTCGGACTGGACTGCATTAACTGGCTTATAGTTGCGCAACGGTTATGCTTTCCTAGTGATTTTGTGATGGCTTTCCACCAGAGATCATGCCTGAATGGTACTTGATGAAATGTCGCCTCGTAAGAGGGCACCCGATCTCGACTATTTAAAAACCCCATCCCGGCAGAGATTATCCACAACTCCAGATTTCTGGTTGAGTTTAAAATTTCCTTTGCCGTAGACCAGTGATTACCTGAATACAAGGACAATGCCGGTACCGCCTGATTACTTCTGGCGTCGTCTACAATGTTACTCCAGGCATATGCTGCGTCGTCCGGGGTTTGTTTTGGATCTATGTCCAATGTCGGCCAGACGTGGCCCTGATGATTCTTGCCCTTTGTACAGGAAGTGATTAAGTGTACTGAGCGTTCAGAGAACATTATCTTCCTTACATACCCATAGAACAGCTTTCTAAGAACGGTGGGCTCGCCTGAAAATTACAAATCAGCCCCTTTCACGGCATCATTTTGATTCTTCGCGTCTGCCCCCAGTAAGATGACCGGTTTTCTGCATGACAGTGTTATTCCTAACAAACGCAACACAAAACCACGCCAGCCAGAGCAAATTTTTTCATTTGCTGCGTAAAGCCTATTGTTTTCTCTTTTAAGCTTCGCCCACTCGTTACAGAGGGTAACATCATCAAGCGCTGTTATATGCTTCGCCTCACCTTCGACGATAACGGTATGGATACCGTATGCTGTAAATCTCATACTATTTTCCAGAACCCAGTTGCGGTATTCGTTGAGTCCACCTTCGGAACCGGTAGCTCTGCGCCACATTTCAATTTGCTTGTGTGATGGGTCAAGTGTACTTGTCATTGAAGCCTCGTCTCAGCGATAACGCTTGAAATAGCCCGCTTTGGTCAAAATGAAATTAGCCATCTGACTGGCGATTTGATTGTATCTTACTCATAGTGCCCAACCTATAGGTTAAAAAGGGGCATTTTCGCTTTATAGCGTGTTCAACATCATCAATCATCCCAAGAAAGGCTGGCTTATTAAGCCGGTCCATCATTTTCTGTATATCTCTCATCAATTTTTATATCCGGCCTGAAGTGCACCGTTCAAGCACACCGATCAGGCAGTTAGTCACTAGTTAACTCTTTACTAGAGACTAAATTCCATTGATTTACGTGACAACGTCACGTCATTAAGGTTTGCAAATGCCTAATTTTCATACTATGGGATTTAATTAGGAGTAAATCCCACAGGTTTACATAAAGCTGACATTTAAAAGTGTTAAAAATCAATCAGATAGAAAGAAAAAGCTCTCCGGAAGAACTCTTCTCATTATTTCGCCGCCCGGGGTTATTGCTGACAGATCTGAAAGTGCTAATATGTTAGTCATTAGTAATTAGTAAAGCCTTTACTAAACGCGTTTCTACGTAAATTCTATTGGTTTTAGAGGGTCCTACTGTCCGAAGACAATAAAGTTGTACACAAAGCACTAAAGTTGTAACCATTCTCAAAAAACGACGCTAATGTTGTATGCTTACTGAATGTGTGGTTATAGGGTTGGAGACTATAAAATGCACATATAGGTACGTATCAATGTCGTTTTTTGGGTACGATCATGGGTAGGGGTAGGCGTCTCAAATCCTATTTGGATTATGAAAATGCGCTAGGTGACGGCATAGGAGTGGGCTATGGCCAAAGTTATCAGCCCTGGCTTAGAGCTCAGGACGTTAAATCCCGTGGAAACCGTTCGATAGTCTTTGGCCTTAAGACGTTTCGAAACCATCATCATGGGGTTTGAGGGCCAATGATGTAAAAAACCACGCTAAGGAGATAATTCATTGTTTAAATTGAGATTTAACGGCCTCAATTCCCCCTTCATAATATCCTCCGGTAGTG
>NZ_JBMKHJ010000064.1:0-9129 GCF_049237265.1 Enterobacter cloacae complex sp. IR5384
TCAAGGCGCGGGAATAAAATCCCATTCAGACGCCGGATAGATTCAAGCAAGCCAACTTGTCGTCAAAATCGGTGTTGCAAAAACGGGAGTGACCATAGATTCCGTTTGCCAAGCGGCCCCCATATTGAATGGCTGACGGTACTGGATTTCGATGAGATAAAAATAGACCGTATTTTTATTGCCAATATTGATGACCCGGTGAAGCGAGCGCTACTTGTTTCTGTGGTGAAAGGGTTACGTGGTACTGGCAAACCACTGGTGTTTGAAGGGGTGGAAACGCCAGGACAGTTTGAATTCGTCCGTTCTCTTGGCCCCGGTTACCTAGTTCAGGGCTGGTATACCGGAAAACCCGAAACAATATCTGCGATGAATATTCAGGGTTAAAACGATACGGGGCCCGGCCCGTATCGGCAACCCGACCCGTCAGCGTATCGCTTTCTGTCTGAAGCCGGTTCAGGTCGGCTTCTATCTGCGCGATGCGGCGGGAGATTTATTCAGAACGACTGCCGAAGTTCATCCGGCGAATCTTATCCAGCTGCGCCTGCAGATGGTCTATTTCGCGCTCCCGGTCGGCCTGCTTTTCCAGCAGGGCGCGGTTCAGCGCTTCCTGTTCGGACAGGCGCTGTTTCAGCAGAAGGATGTCGTCAGGGGGAGGTGTTGTTCATAAGCCCGCATTTTACCAGGCTTATTCAACGACAACCAGGATAAAGAGGCCTACAACATGGTCAGGGACGTAAGCAGTCTTTTAGGCTGCCGCCAGTCGATGCCTTCCAGAAGCATTGCCAGCTGCGCCGGGGTCAGGAACACTTTGCCATCGCGGGCAGAGGGCCAGGCGAAGCGGCCGCGTTCCAGCCGTTTGGTCAGCAGGCACAGCCCGTCGCCGGTGGACCACAGCAGTTTGACCTTACTGCCGCTGCGGCCCCGGAAGATGAAGACATGGCCGGATATCGGGTCATCTTTCAGCATCGTCTGCACCTTTGCGGCGAGACCATTGAAGCCGTTGCGCATGTCGGTGATACCGGCAACCAGCCAGATTTTGGTGCCTGTTGGCAGGTGGTTATCACTTCCTTTATCTGTCCTGTGATGATCCTTATGACTTCGCCAGACTACTTCACCACACACATGGGTCTGCCAGATACCGGTTCGGGATGGATTTCCGCTTCTACGCTGAACACCGTCTTTAGAAGCTCTGGTTTCATCACTGCTTCCGGAGCACCTTGCGCCATCACGCGACCGCTTGCCAGTACCACCAGATGATCGCAATAGCGGCTGGCCTGATTCAGATCGTGGAGTACCGTCACTACGGTTTTCCCCTGCCTTTTGAGTTCAACCATCAGGCGCATCAGTTCAACCTGATGATTGATATCGAGGTAGGTCGTAGGCTCATCAAGAAGAATGAGTGGGGTATCCTGTGCCAGCACCATCGCCAGAAACGCACGCTGGCGCTGGCCGCCGGAAAGCTGGGTTAACCTGCGGTCAGCCAGATTGCGCGTCCGGGTCTGACTCATTGCCACGTTGACCCGCTCGTTGTCTTCCGCGGAGAGTCGCCCCCACAACGACAGCCACGGGCTGCGGCCGTAGGAAACCAGTTCCCGTACAGTGATCCCCTCGGGGGATAAATGGTGTTGCGGCAGTAAAGCCAGGCGGCGAGCCAGCTGGCGGGCGGAAAAACCGGCTATGGGTTTTTCATCAAGCAATATCTCGCCAGAGTCTGGTGTTAACAGGCGAGAAAAACAGTTCAACAGCGTCGATTTCCCGCAACCGTTAGGGCCGAGCAGGGCCGTGATTTTTCCGGCAGGCAGGGCGAGAGAAAGTCCATCCAGCACGGTTTGTGCGCCATAGCTGACGGTCAGATTTTCAGTACGTAATCTCATTTATCGCATTCTCACAAGCAGCCAGACAAACCACGGTGCGCCGATAATGGCGGTCAGCACGCCTGCCGGAAGCTCCAGCGGCGGATGAATGATTCGTGCCAGCAGATCGGCAATGACCAGCAACAACGCGCCCGTCAGGGCCGAAACGGGCATCAGCCAGCGGTGACGCCCGCCGGCGATCCTGCGCACCATGTGCGGCACGACGAGACCAATAAAACTTATCGGGCCACAGACGGCCACGCCGGTTGCTGTCATCGCGACAGCCAGCATCAGCCCCTGGAACCGGGTGCGCTGAACCGACACGCCGAGCGTGGCTGCTCGTGCATCGCCCAGCGCCAGCAGGTCGAGATCGCGACAAAAGCGCAGGCTCAGCGGCAAAAACAGAATGAGCAACGGCACGGCAATCTTCACAAAGTGCCAGTCGCGCCCCCATAAGCTACCCGTCAGCCACAGCAGGGCACTGTTTACATCCTGCGGGTGCAGGAGCATCAGGTAATCCGTCAGGCTCGCCCAGCAGGCGGAAAGCGCCACGCCGGTGAGCGCCAGCTTCATCGGCTGGTGGGTCTTTGCCAGCATCTTCAGCAAGATCAACCCCGCCATACCGCCCGCAAAGGCCAGCAGCGGCAGCACCATCACGGATAGTGATGGCATAAGAAGCAGTGCTCCCACAGAGGCAAGGCTGGCGGCATGGTTAATGCCGAGAATATCCGGTGATGCTAGCGGGTTACGCACAATCCCCTGTACCAGCACGCCCGCCACGGCGAGGGCTGCACCGACAAACAGTGCCAGCAGCAAGCGCGGCAGTCGGTACTCCATCAATACATAATAATGCTCGCGTCCGTCCTGCCAGTCGGTCAGCAGCGCGCGCCACGGCACGGGGATCACCCCCATATGGAGTGATAACAGCGCACAACCTGCCAGGGCAAGGGTGATGAAAATGACCAGCGCAATTTTCATCCTCGCCTCCTCACCAGCCAGACAAAGCAAGGACTGCCAATCAGCGCCAGCACTGCGCCTGCGGGCAGATCGCCGGGGAAGGCCAGCGCGCGTGCGAGTACATCTGCCATCAGCATCAGCGTGGCCCCCAGCAGCATGCTCACCGGCAGTACGTTGCGCTGATCGAAGCCTGCCCAGAAGCGCGCCAGATGTGGCACCAGCAGGCCGATAAACGCCACCGGACCTGCCACACTGACGCACGCGCCAACCAGAAGCAGCACTAACATATTGATGATCAAACGTAGTCTCGGCAGGTTCACTCCCAGCGTATGGGCGGTACTGTCGCTGACGTTGAGCAGGTTCAGTTGATTCGCCAGCAGCAACACGACAGGGACTGCAGTGACCACCACCGGCAAGAGCTGCCAGACATCCTGCCAGTGGGCGTGGGACACTCCGCCTGCCAGCCAGTAAAAGATGCCGTAAGCATGATCTTCGGCCAGCAGCAGGGTGATGCGGGTCAGGGCCATACAAAAGGCCGACAGCGCGATACCCGCGAGGATCAGTTTGTTTCTGTCCTGGGTATGACGAAACCCGCCTCCTGCGGTCATGACCAGCAGCCAGCTCACGCCGCCCCCGCATGCCGCGATGAACGACAGGGAATAGCCTGCAACCGGCGTCGGACTCAGCGCGCTGGTAAGCGCCATAGCCAGCGCCGCGCCGCTGTTAATGCCGAGCAGTGAAGGAGAGGCCATTGGGTTGTGGGTCAGGGTTTGCAGCAGCGTGCCCGCGAGCGCCAGGCTTGCGCCGATCAGAACGGCGACCAGGCTTCGCGGCAAACGAAGGTTTTGCACCAGCGCTTCTGGTAGCGTTGGCGTGTGTCCAGGCAGCAGGGCGCGGATTGCGTCTGCTCCGGAAACAGGAATGGCCGAGTAGCAAAACAGACTCAGCCAGAAAATAATAATAAGTACTGCAACGGGAAGCCCCCACAGCAGCACCGGGTGTTTTAGCGCGGTCATTTCACATCGGTAAGCGGCTGATGGTGGAAGATTTTTACCGTGTCAGCGGCAATACGCTCTGCGGCAAAAATACCGCGCATCCGCGCCCAGGCGTTACTGTCGACTGAAGCAACCTGCTGCTTCTGCGCGGCGGTTAATATCTGCCAGAGCGGATCTTGTTGCCAGCGTTTAACAATGCTCTCTTCGCGATAGTGGGCAACCAGCAGCCAGGCAGGATTGACCGCCAGCAGTTGCTCCAGGCCGATGGACGGCATGGACGCGCCCGCCATCGCAGCGGGAACGTTCAGCCCCAGAGAAGCCAGCACGCTGCCGGTCCAGGTCTCCTGGGTATGCAGGTTGAATAGCTGTTCGCGTGATGTGCCAAAGGCCACGCGTGTCCCTGTGGGAAGCTGGCTGGACCACTGCGCCATCTTCTCTTTATGTTGTTCCAGACGCGCCTGCATCTCTCGTTTTTTACCTACCACTTCGCCGATGATAGCCGCTGAGTGCAAATTTTCAGCGTAGGTTTCGTTGCGGGACTTAAGCAGCAGTACCGGCGCGATTTGCTGCAAGGCAGTGTAAATCCCCGCATGGCGACTGCTGTCGGCAATGATCAGGTCTGGTTTCAGGGCAGCAATGGCTTCCAGGCTCGGCTGCGCGCGCGTTCCGACGGACTGCCACGGTTTCAGGTGCGCACGCACTTCGGGCAGGATGCGTTTTGCATCGTTATCGTCGGCAATACCGATCGGGCTGACGTCCACGGCGGCCAGCGCATCGGCGAACGAGAGTTCCAGCACCACAATCCGTTGTGGCGTTTTATCGAGTGTAAACGTGCCGTGTTCGTCCTGAACCGTGGCGGCAAAGGCGTGGCCGATCACCAGCAGCAGGCCTGCAAAAAGAAAACGGATAAATGCCAACATAGTCACATTCCAGCTAAAAGCCCGGCAAGCCGGGCGTTAACACATCAGAACTTCAACGACCCCTGCATATACAGCGTGCGCGGCTGGCCTGCGTAGATGCCTTTGTTGTTGTCGTCATAAGAGCGGATGAAGTAGTCCTGGTCGAAGATGTTTTTCACACCGAACGCCAGGTTCAGATCTGCCATCTGCGGGCCAAAGTCATACGCCACGCGTGCGCCCCAGAGCATGAAGCCGGGAATGCGGCCGGTACTGCCGTCGGCGCTCTCTTTCACCGTATTGGCGTTATCCGCAAACTGGCTGGACTGGAAATCGCTGTTCAGATTGAACGTCCAGTTGCCCGGCTTGTAGTCCACGCCCAGCGTGCCTTTATGTTTCGGGGAGAATGGCACCTGATTGCCATAGGTGTCGCCTTTCTCGCGGATTTCCGCGTTCACATACGCATAGCTGGCGTAGACGGAAACGTTATCAAGCGTTGGCGTTAGCGTACCCAGGTCGTAACGTGCCTGCGTTTCCAGCCCGGTATGGCGCGTTTTGCCACGTGCAGTGACGGTGTCGTTGGTCTGGTTGGAGTCGTACTGATTGTTAAAGTTAATCAGGAACAGCCCCATTTCCGCCGTCAGCGCGCCGTCATCGTAGCGGGTACCGAGTTCCCAGGTTCGCGCTTTTTCCGGTTCCACATTGCCGCTTTGCACAGCCTTGCCAATCTGGCTGTACTGTACGGTGCCGAACGAGCCTTCAGTGTTTGCATAAAGATTCCAGCTATCAGTCAGGTGATAGAGCACGTTCAACGCCGGAAGCGGTGCGTTATAGCTCACCTCTTCGTGCGTGCCTTTGATGGCGTTGTTCTGGTATGACTCGATATGTTCGAAACGCATACCCGGCGTGATGGTCCAGTTGCCGATGTCGATTTTGTCATCCAGATACCAGGCGTGCGCCTCGGTGCCGGAACGCGTGTCGCGGTCGTAAGGGCTTGAGCCGGACGGCAACTGCCCGCTGCTGGTGGCGGTGTAGTAACGCATTTCATGCGTTGATTCATTCACATAGCGATAGCCCACGCCCACTTCGTGCGCGGAAGGGCCGATCATAAAGCTCTGGCTGTAGCGTGGCTCAATACCGCGCACCCAGTAGATACGCGGCGAGAGGGTGATGCGTTTGCCTTGCTCCAGGTAGCCGCTGCGCAGGGTTTGGGTGTAGAACCCCTGAATGTTGAATTTATGCTGGCTGTCCGGCTGGAACTGGTAGCCCAGGCTCGCCAGCTTGCGACGGCCCCAGAAGCGGTCATACGGGCGGGTGGATTGCCAGCGATCGGCGTCGTAATCCGCGCGGGACAGGCCGCCGGGCATGTCGGCTTCACCATCGTAATATTGCAGCAGGCTGTTGAAGGTGTGCACCTCATTCGGCGCATATTTGCTTTTCAGCATCAGGTCGTCGATGCGGGTGGCGCTGTGCTCGCGCCAGTCACTGCCGCGCGTGCCGGAGTAGAGCAGCGCGGTGCCAAAACCGTTGTCCGCTGTGCCGCCCACCATCAGGTTGTGCGTCTCTTTCGGGTTGTTTTGTGAAGAGGTTGGGCTGAGCTGACCTTCCACCCCCGCCTCGATACCAAAGTCCTGCGGAATGGCGCGGGTAACAAAGTTCACCACGCCGCCCACGCTCTGCGGTCCGTAACGCACCGCACCACCACCGCGCACCACGTCAATGGCATCCATGTTGCCGAGCGAAACGGGAGCCAGTGAAAGCTGCGGCTGACCGTAAGGGGCAAAGGGGACGGGGATGCCGTCCATCAGGACGGTCGAGCGGCTGGCGAGGCGTGGGTTCAGGCCCCGGATGCCAAAGTTCATCGCCAGGTCGTGGCTGCCGGTGCCGTTGTTTTCCGGCGCGCTGACGCCAGGGATGCGGTTAAGCACCTCACGCATGGTGGTTGCGCCGGTTTTGGCGAAATCCTCACGGCGGATCACGTCACGCGCGCCAGCATGTTCAAATACGTCGTTTTCACGCGCATCGCCCAGCCAGTCGCCGACCACGGTCAGGGCATCTTCTTTTGGCGCGGGCGCGGTCTCCAGCGTCCAGCTGTTATTTCTCAGCGGTTTTACCTGCAGTCCGCTGCCGTCCAGCAGTTGTTGCAGGCCGCTCTCGACGTCGTAATCTCCGTGCAGGCCGTTGCTCTGCTTGCCGCGCGTCAGGCTGGCGTCAACCGAGAGGGTAATTCCGCTGTGTGCGGCATACTGATTGAGCGCTTTGTCGAGCGATCCCGGTGCGATATCAACCTGTGCAGCAAAAGCGGAAAACGAGAGACCGGCCAGCGGCAGCAGGCTCAGGCGAATGGCGTTAACCAAAGGTGTTGTTTTACGAAAAACGCGTAACGGCGTCATACCTTCTCCATCATCATTTTTGTTGTGTTCAGCTATGAGTCGAACGAGAAGGGTAAAAAGGACAATCGAAATGAGAATTATTTTTCTTACAGCGGTGAAATGTTTATCCAGTACCGCGTAATAGACTGAATTTTAACGGGAAGCGTTTGAGCGATAACGTTCAGGATCGCATCGGTATTTTTCAGCGGGAACGTCCCGCTCAGGCGCAGCCCGGCAACGGCGGGATCGCAGCGCAGCACGCCGTTGCGGTAACGGCTTAGCGTGGCTATCACCTCACCCAGCGGTTTATCGCTGAAGCTCAGGATGCCCTTCGTCCAGCTTGTACTCTCGTCATCCAGCGGTTTCACTGCGCCAAACTCAGAGGCGCTGAACTGCAGGCTTTCACCAGCGTTCACGATGCGTTTTTGCGCGGGGGCACTGGCGAGAAGCACTTCCACGGCGTGCTGCTGCACGTCAAGCTGCGTGAAATTATCCTGCTGGCGGACGGTAAATTCTGTCCCTAAAGCGGTGAGTTGGCCCTGACGGGTCAGGACGCGGAAGGGGCGTTGCTGCGCATCTTTCGCGGTAGTAATGGCGATTTCACCGTACCAGAGCCGGACGGTGCGCTGATGCGCATCAAAACGCACATCCGCCGCGCTTTGGGTATTCAGCGTGAGCAGGGAGTCATCTTCCAGTTGCTGACGGCTGACTGCGCCTTTGGCGGTGCGGTAATCTGCCCGCAGACCTTCGCCGGTTTCCGACTGCCAGAGTTGCCAGCCTCCGCCAGCGCCGAGCAACAGCAGTAATCCTTTCATCACGTGACGGCGGGTGAGGCGGGTATCGTGCAGCGCCCGGCTGGCAACGTCGCCAGGCACACCGCCAAGCTGGTTGCGCAGGTTTTCAACCTGCTGCCAGGCCCACTGGTTATCCTGATCCTGTTCATACCACTGTTGCCAGCGCGCTTCCTGTTGTGGGCTGACGCGCTCGCCGCTTAGCACGGCATACCAGTGGGAAGCTGAACGCAGCGCCTGACGGCGGGAATCGGTTAACGAAGGATTCATAACCCATGCTCCAGACGAAACAGCAGGCAGTGCTCGACGGCTTTCGCCACGTATTTTTTCACGGAGCTGACGGAAACACCGAGTTTGTGCGCAATCTCGCTGTATGTCAGGCCATCCAGTTGCGAAAGCAGAAACGCTTCACGTGTTTTTCCGTTTAGCCCGTCCAGCATGCTGTCGACGAGTTGTAGGGTCTCGAGCTGGCTTTCGCGTTCCTCAGGTGAAGGCGCTACCCCCTCCGGCATAAGCGCCAGCATCTCCAGATACGCTTTTTCCAGCGCGTTTCGGCGAAACAGGTCCACCATCACGCGTTTGGCGATAGTGCACAGGAAAGAGCGAGGATCGCGGATCGTCGAGAGCGTTTCGCTGCTCATTACCCGCAAAAAAGTGTCCTGGGCAATGTCATCTGCATCAAAGGCAGACTGGAGTTTGCGCGTCAGCCAACTTTTCAACCAGCCGTGATGGGTGCCATAAAGCGACTCGAACGTTAAGGAAGCTGTGGAAGTGGCACGGTCAGACATGCGGAGTGCATCAAAAGTTAATTATCACGTAGCCATATTAATATGAGAATGGTTATCATTACAATTGGAAATAAAATTGTTTCCAATAAACATTTTTAACATGTTGTTTTTCTAAGTGTTATAAGGTAGGTATAAAATGGGATGGATCCTCTGCTTCTGGCATCTGTCGGTCAGAATGACATCATGATGTGGTCTGCTATTATTGACATCCTCCCCGCCCTTTAGGGCGGGGAGGATGTCAACTATGAGTGTTGCCTGAAATGTCGCCAGCCCCCGGTACAGCAGAAGTATCTCGGGCTTTCTGCGTTTGCTCCTGGTGGGTATGGCCCCCGCAAGCGGGGGTTATTGCTAACTGGGTAATGACTCAAAATTATTGATAGTGTTTTATGTTCAGATAATGCCCGATGACTTTGTCATGCAGCTCCACCGATTTTGTGAGCGACAGCGACTTCCGTCCCAGCCGTGCCAGGTGCTGCC
>NZ_JBMKHJ010000065.1:0-8983 GCF_049237265.1 Enterobacter cloacae complex sp. IR5384
CGAACTGCAGGATAAATTTGTCTGCTGGTATCCGGGTTTTCAAAGTGACGGGAAGGGACCAGCGATGGCAGCATAGCTCACGCTGCCCCAATATTTTTTATGCTCTCCTATATCGGCTAAAGCACTCCGGTAGCTTGATTCACCCCACGGCCACGGCAGGATCTTGGCCGTCGCAAGCGCCAGGGGAAAATCTTCAGCTGCAAGCCTGAGTGATTTCATGTGCGTGTAATCCATCGCCCAGATGATTTTTGTGAAGAAGAACTCGCGCTCGTTCATGTCCGGGCGCGCGTCCTGGCCCTCCGTGCCAACGGCCAGCAAGTAATCGGCCTGAATTGGCAGTATCAGCGCGCGTAGTAAGTCATGGATCGCCGGTTGCGGCAGTCTGCGCGCCAGATTAATTACCCGGTCGAACTTCAGTTTATCCTGCTTGCGCTTGTCGGTCTGCTCCATCAGATTTCATGGCCCCCTTCTTCATGCTCATGCTCATGGGTGTGTTCTTTTCCGGTATGGCTCTGTTCCGCCTGAGACGTCTGCGGCATGGCGTAATCGTCGTAAATGCTGCTGTCAAAGTCGTAGTCTGATGCTTCGGCATAATGCTCGTAATCGGCATACTCCTGCGCGCTCCACTGCTGATCGTCGGCAGCAGCATAATCATGGGCCAGTTCTGCATCATTTTGCTGTGCTTCATGACGCCGCAGGCCAACGGAATCATCCATAGGGTTCTGCTTAAGATGAAAGGCGTCCTCTGCGTTGCTCACCGGCTGATAATCAGTGCCGGTTGTCATGTTATGTTCATCGGGTTTCTGGTTAAACGCCATGCTTTCCCCCGTGGCTTCTGGCAGACCTTTTTCAGCTGATCGGGTTTCTAAACTGGTATCGCGGCCAATATCCTTAAACCTGGCCTCAAGCCCAAAGAAACGGTCAATTTCTGCGGCCGTGGTTTTCGGGCTGTCGCGGCTCACGCTCGATGCCAAAGATTTTTTATCGTCGGTAAAAATTTCCACCTCATGACGCGCACGCGAAATACCAACATAAAAAACGTCCTTAGAAGTGGTAAGCGATTTGGTATCTATGTTGAACAACACGCGATCACAGGTAAGCCCCTGGGATTTGTGGACGGTGGTTGCATAAGCATAGGAAAGATAAGAAGCCTGTTTTTTGTCCAGCTCAACCGTGCGCCCTTTTTTGTCCTCAAGCGTCAGTTTTTCACCCTCCACGGTTTTCACCGTGAAGCGGTCGCCGTTGGCAACGTCCAGCGTTTTATCGTTACGCGTTACCATGACCTTATCGCCCGGCGCCAGTTCGGCGCTGACTGCCTGGTATACAGACAGCTTGGTGTGTGTACGCGGGCTGAAAGCGATCTGCTCACCGCTGCTGCTTTCAACCGTCAATTTGTTGCCCGGCCCGGTATCAAGAACCTGGTAAGACTCGCCCCGCTTCATACCATTTTTGTAATCCTGTTCGGGGATAATGATTTGCCCTTTACTGAAATAACGGCTGTCGCGGCGTTCCGCCTGTGTCGAATCCACGCGGTCAAGTAGCGTGAACGTTTCGCCGGTTCCGGCAAGCCCCAGATTGCCCCGGATGTAGTCATTGAGGGTTTTGCGTGAGGCGTTCGTACCAGAGATTATCAGGGTGGCATCCTGTTGTTCTGAGGACAGAGACAGGTAGCGATCGGCAAGTTGAGCGAGTCGGGGCGCTTCTTCCTTCAGTTCGTTCACGCCGGTGATATTTTTCAGGGCGCGCGCGGCATTACCTTCAGCGGCATACTTAACCGCCTCAAGCAAAACTTCATTCTTCTGTCGCTGAATGTCTTTCATGTAGCTGGTCTGCATACCTGCTTTAATCAGCTGCTCAAAAGGCTTACCGGCTTCTACCGCTTTCGTCTGTGACGTATCCCCCAGGAATACCGCGCGAGCGTTATGCTTCTCGATCACCTCCATCAGCTGTTTCATCTGCCGGGCGGGTATAACCCCGGCTTCATCAATGAATACGACTGATTTTTCATCCAGCTTTTTATCCTTCGCTTTGAGGAAGGCGGCAACGGTGCGGGCCGGTAATCCATCATCTTCAAGCGCTTTTTTCTGTGTCCCATAGGGGGCCAGCGCCGTGACCTTCAGCCCTTGTGACTCCAGCAGCTCTTTAGCGGCCATCGTCATATAGCTTTTACCGGTACCGGCGTAACCATGTGCGGCCACAAAACGATCTTTGCTCGTCACAATTTCTGTAACTGCGCGCATCTGCTCATTCTTGAGGGTTTTCCCGGCGAGCAGCTGGCCTGCAATCTCTGCGGTCAGCTGTCGCGGCATCTGCCCCCGGCCGCGTGATTCGATAGTCAGAATGGAACGCTCAAGGCGAATACCCTCCACGGTAGTGACGCGGTGGCTGGTCTTTTTAAGCCTGCCGTTTTTAATACCATCATCTACCGCAAAACGGGCTTTATCCGCACGCATCCCGCTATTCGTCAGCGAGTCGATCCACTCTTTGCGCGTCAGAGTTTCGGCCATAACTGAAGCACCGACCTTCAGCGTTGATTGATACCGGGCTTCGCCCTCGATGATGGCGCCCTTCTGTACCGCCTTCAGGTACGCTTTTTCAACATCGGCCATTGTGGCATGGCCCAGCACCTGCTTATTAGCGATCTGAATCAGCTTCTGGCGTTCAAAGCTGGCATCGCGCTCTGACAGCGACTTAACTGCAAACTGGATAGCCCGGTCAGCTTTAACCTCAGGGCTGGTAAAATCCGGGGCCATGTTGCGCGCAATATCAGCCTCCAGAGGTTTACCGTGTCCCTGCCATTCACGGTTATCAAAATCAATGCCTAGCGTTTTGGCGCGGCTGGCCCATTCCTGGTGAATTTCTTCACGGGAATGCTCTGTTTTCTTTTCACGCGTCGCCATCGAGACGCGGCTTTTCGTCTGAGCATCGGCGGTTTCCCGCGTCAGGCCCATTGCAGCGAGTCCCTTTTCAATTTGCTCCGACCGGCGGGAAAAAGCGCGAATCTGTTCGTCTGAAAAATGGGCCATATCGAACGTGTTATTTTTGCTGTTGTAACGCAGCTCATAACCGGCTTTGGTCAACTCCAGCGCCAGCTCCTGTTTGTAAACATCGCCCAGGTGCATTTTGTTACGCATCAGCTCATCATTTTTGAGCGCGCGCCACTGGCCGTCCTCGCGCTGGGTCATGTTCATGACAAAAGCGTGGGTGTGCAAATCAGGATCTAGCGCCCTGGACGTTTCGTGGCGAAAAGTAGCGACGACAAGGTTATTGGTATTCTGGGTTACTGATTTCCCCTGGCGAGTCGTCCGGGCCTGCGCGAGTTTTTCAGCTTCACGCACAGCAGCGGCAACAGCTTTTTCATGAGCCTCGATAATGGTTTTATCGCCGTGTATCAGCGCCTGCATGGATACCCCTTTAGGCGCTGAAAACGTCAGGTCGTAGCCCAGACGCTCTTTTTTGGCATCACCCACGTGTCGCTGCATATGCGTGAAGGTATCTATCTCTCCGACAAGCAGCTCTTTAAACCGGGCTGATTCAACGTCCCCGGATAAGCCGAGGGCTTCAGCTCCGGTTCCCTGCCAGGACGTGAATGATGAATCCTTACTGTAGTAATCATCCTTTGCATCAGAGTAGTAGCCCACAACGCTAGTGACGTTCTGGCGGGTAATCGTGGTTATATCAAGCATCAGATCTCCCTCAGTTCAATGCCAGGAACAGGGTTTTTGCGATGGTATTTAACGTGTTTAGCCTTGAACTTAGCGACGGGCATATCACCAGGCAACGCCAGATAGCCGGTGAGGTTTGGCAACATTGATATTTCGGTAGGCGTTACGGCACGAACAACTTTAACGTCGCGGCGTTTACGGACAATCCAGGGCTTCTGAGGATCGGATTCTTTACGCTCAACTTCGCCTTCTATCTCACCGAGTGAGCGCGACATTTGATCCAACGTTTCATCACCGAGACGGCTGCCGCCCAGCACGATGTTAGAACGCATGTTAGCCAGAATTGTCTGAGCCATATCCCGACCATAAACCTTAACCAGCTGAGAATAGGTTTGATAGCCAGCATAAACACACAGACCGCTTTTACGCCCTTTGGTCAGTGCATCGTTGAGGTTTGGCAGAAACTGGAGTGATTCCAGCTCGTCAATAAATACATTAATGCGGCTTTCTTTTTCACCCATACCCAGCACGATAGAAAAAATCGAATCCAGCCAGCAGGAAATTAGCGGATTAAGTGACCTTTTCATTTCTTCCTGCCAGGTGATAAACAGGGTTCCCGGCTTTCCATCATCAAGCCAGTCACGCAGGGAAAAATTACCTTCCGGCATTTTCAAATGTGGGGCAAGATTCTTACTGAGAACAAATCGCGCGCTTCCAACTGCTTTTTCAGACCCGGAAAAAATAGCTTCGGCAGGCGTCCCCATTAAAAATTCTTTTAATTTTTTCTGGTCAACGTTACAGGCCCAGTGAATAACTTCTTCCATAGTTACTGTGCTATATAGGCTGTGAAGTTTTTTCGAAACTTCACTAAAAATAAGACGGCCATAGCCGAACCATTCTTCAGTAGCCATATCAGGGCTTTCCTGAACAATAGAGTTCACTAAGCGCTCGTAATCATATGAACGGCGAATTTCATTGAAAAACACCCAGCCTTCAGTGCGTTTATCATAGGCGTTTAAAATAACATCGCCGGGACGATAGAAATTCTTTAAGAAGCCCCCATTTGGATCTAAAGCAATATTTTTGCCGCCTCTAATGATGCTCTTAAATAACAGTTCATTGAAAATTGTGGTTTTACCAGTACCGGTTGTACCGGCAATCGAAAAATGCAAGTTCTCAGCGTATGTAGGTATGGGGATATTAGCCACGGTTAACTGGTTGACACCTCTTTCGCGTGTTTTATCAGCGAGTGTTCTGGCGCGAACAAGCTCTGTACCACGATAAATCTTTTTGAATCTTTCGCCTTTAAACACGCGTGATTTATCATAAATGATAAAAGCGATCAGACCGCCAACACCAATAAACCAGCCAGCAATTAAAGCTGACCATAAAGGCCATAGCGAAAAAGTATTCTTAACCAGATACGGAATCAGGTATTTAGCCGTGGATGGATCAATACCGTAGGTAAATTTTGCAACTAGAAACCATACCATCACTGGAGGCAAAGTAATTGCAAATAAAAATGCTAAGCCTCTTTCTCTATCGTCCATTTCAGCGCTCCTTTTTTGGTTCCCAGACTTTGTAGCCGTTACGTTCAACCTCTGCTTTTGCCGCTTTGGTTTTGCCCGGTTCTGCTATCGAGCGCAGGAGGATTAGCGTTTCAATAGCGAGTGATTCATGCAACATCATCTGTCCTGCCGGTGGGAATTTTACGCCAGATAGCGTTTCGGTTATTGCCTTCAGCTCATCGCGCAGTGGGCCAAAATCCGCATCTGAAGCACGGTCAAAAAGATAATCCAGTTTGCGATTTACGTCGCTCAGCCGGTCGGCAACTATTTTCAACCCGGACTCCCGATCACCTGGGCCAGCTTCAATGCAGCGCCGCAGATAATCTGACCGATTACCTCCTGAAACCAGGTCTATATAGGCCAAAAGTTCATCTGATACTTTTGCGGTTATTATTGGCATTCAGTCCTCACATTGTGCATTTTTTAAACAAAAAATTGGGATCTAACAAGCTGAAATCTTAGTATTACCAAAGTAATAAAGCAAACTCATTATAAAACAATGAGTTATTGGGTGTTTTTAATACCTAATTATTACCGAATATTGTTGCTATTTATTTTTTTATCTTTTAAATCAGTATGATAGCGTGATTTATCGCGCTGCGTTAGGTGTATAGCAGGTTAAGGGATAAAAAATCATCTTTTTTGGTAGGGGCGATCTACGTAGGTTAAGGACTAACTGGCTAAAAAGCGTTCAATATTCCGTATTCATGCTTGCATGAATACCAGTACAACAAAAGTACATCAAAATTACATCAAAATTACATCACTTGAAGGTTGACAGTACAACAAAATTACATCATTCTTTGGTCATGAGGTAGCCAGTACAACAAAAGTACATCAAAAGTACATCAAAATTACATCAAAATTACATCATTCTAAATGAGGGTACTATGAAGCCCAAAAGTATCAGGGCGGCACTTCAGTTGATGTTGCCGGAAATAGAAGAAATGCTGTCACTGGGAGTTTCCAGGGAGGAAATTTATAAGGCAGTTTCTGAACGCTTCGGCCTGGAAGGTGTGAACGTTCGTAGCTTTGATACGTCCCTATATAGAGCGCGGCAAATCCGGAAAAATGGAATGCACAATACACATGAAAGGATGCCGAACAATGATGATAGTGTATTGCACAATACACAAAAAGGAGGTAGCGAGAAAGGTGCAGAGGAAAGTGTATTGCACAATACACAAACGCCGCCTGAGCCTGAACCGCAAGGAAGTGAAAAAAAAGAAAGTCCCGGCATTATTGATAAAGAGTTCTTCAATAAAATCAGTGAAGATTTCGACCCTAAGATGTTCAATAAAAAATTCTGAGGTGATTTATGAAAGTAGCGGTAATTAATTACAGTGGCAGCGTTGGTAAAACCTTAATTTCATCCTACCTGTTAGCCCCGCGTCTGACTGGAGCAAAATTCTATGCGGTTGAAACTATCAACCAGTCTGCTTCCGATCTGGGGATTGAGAATGTTTCCATTTTTAAAGGTGATGACTTTTCACGGTTGATTGAAGATATTGTTTTTGAAGATGCCGGGATTATTGATATTGGTGCGTCAAACGTAGAAGCGTTCCTGATGGCAATGTCCCGCTTTGACAGTGGCGCGAATGAATTTGATAAGTATGTAATCCCGGTTACGCCTGATAATAAGGCCATTGATGAAAGCCTGAAAACAGCACATACGTTAAGTAAGGCAGGTGTAAGCAGCGATAAAATCATCTTTGTTCCAAACCGCATTAGTCCAGATAGTGAAGTAGAGGATGTACTGGCGCCGGTATTTGAATTTGTCAAACGAACGAAAGTTGGCAAAATCAGCAAGAAATCTGTTATTTATAACAGTGAAGTTTTCGAATATCTCGCGTATCACCGTATCTCATTCGAAGCATTGACCGCTGAAGATCCAGAAGAATTTAAAGCCCGCGCTAAACAAACAACGGATGCTGACGAGCGCAAAAAACTGGCCCGCCGTTATACCTACATGAAACAGGCAATTCCTGTTAAAGCTAATCTCGATAAAGCATATGCGGCTTTAATGGGAGAATAAAATGGAAAAGCAGCCAGATAAATTTGAAGTTCTGATGGATTGGTTTTTAGGTGACGCGAAGGAAATCACCGCAAGTCAGAAAGAAATGACTGAGATACTTTCTGCGCTTTCGGAAAAGCTGGCAAAAGACACCGAAAGTTTAGGAGAGACGGCAGACTCTCTTAAACGGACTTTAGTAGAAAACCAGCGTTCAATTAGCCTGGCAATTAGTGATGATGCTAAGGCGCGTGAGGAATTTCTGACGAAGTTCCGCCGCGCGCAGGCGTCCAGAGCTGAGACGTTAACCCGTCAGATCCTTTTTATTACAGCTGGCTGCACTATTGTGGGCGCCGCCGTGGGTGCCGCGATAGCCATAATTCTACTGAGATAATGTAAACCGGGCATGTCCCGGTTTTTTTTCAAGCGAAGCGCGGAGGCCGCAGGCCGGAGGCATTAGTGGCCGCCGCCCGAAGGGGCGAGACGCGTAGCGGCTCGATGCGCAGCACGGCAGAACGGCCCCGCAGGGGTAATGCCCGGTTTAATTCAACGTGACAGTCACGTGGAGGAAAAATATGAATGACCGACAGCGTGAACAAGCCCGTATTCGCCAGGCCCGGCGCCGCGCGCGACTCAAAGAGGAAGGCGCTAGCGTGACAGTCACGCTAACAAAACAGGAAGAAGCAATGTTACAGGAGCTTTGCCGGGTTCGTCGTCCAGGACGAACAGCCTATTCCACGAATGAGTTTTTCCAACTGCTGCTGATCCGAAACTGGCAACAGTGGCAGGAGCAAAAGGCGCAGCTGGGGAAATGCCAGGCTTGCGGAAAGCTGAAAGCGGAGGGAGGTTGCGGCGGCGAACGGCAGAGCGAAACCTTTAACTGCTGGCTAGCCGTCGAAGCAAACGAGCTTAATGTGTAGTGTATTGTGCTATACAGAAATTGCCAAAAGCAGCGCGGAGTAATAACTGAAACGGCCGCGCAGCGGAAAGAAAAAAGCCCGGTCAATCCGGGTTTTTTTCTTTCGGCGGCTCAGTAATCGTCTAGATCTCCGCAGCCCAGCGGGCAACAATTACGCTCAATACCGTGGCTGCAATAATCGTTTTCCCGATCCTGCCGGATTTCTTCCGCGATCTCGTCTTGGGTCAGATAGTCAAATTCACGCCGCGCTACCGCGATCAGTTCTTCCCGATACTCGGCCGGAACGCCAGCAAGATAGCCGTCAATAACCGCGCTCAGGCGGCGCTGATACAGTTCATAAATCAGGCCGCAGCGGGGCTGCTGTTCGCGCGCAAAACTCTCACACTGGCGACGAAAATCTTCAAGAGTCTGCTCAAGGGTTTGTGTGGTCATGTCGTTTGTCCTCGATCTTTCTGTTAAAGACCCGGCTTGGCCGGGTCGTCAGTGCTATTTAGTTTGTTGCAGCAGCTGGTCTAATTTTGCCGCCAGTGCATACGTCGATGTGAAAGCGCCTTGCAGGCGCTGATTAGGCAGCTGGTTGAACGCTTCGAGGCAGGCGCGCAGCAATAATTCTTTCTGAGATTCGACTTCTTTTTTCAGCTGGGAAGGGGTGGTAACAGTGGTCATGCTTACTCCTTAGTGATCCGATACCGGCAATTTTTCGGGTGGCGGTATTGCCTCCCGATGATTTAATTATCGGTGATTACGCCTTTAAAGTCAATACAAGTACGGAATTTATTTACATGTTTTTATGCCCGTCAGGGCATGGAAGGCGACCGCG
>NZ_JBMKHJ010000066.1:0-8805 GCF_049237265.1 Enterobacter cloacae complex sp. IR5384
ATAGGCTGATTCGATGTGTTTGCGGGAAAAAAATCGGCCCAGATCCGCGAAATTTTAATCAGCGAGTCAGCTTGGGAAGAAATGACCTGCTTATTCGCACCTTCCCTGACTGCCCCCACACACACCATAACAGGGATATCCCCAGCAACCTGTTTTGCCAGAGTCGCGACACGTTTGCGCTGCTCCGGGGTTAGATAGGCGTAGCTACCGGTAGACCCCAGAATACCCATTGAATCCACCCGTGCCGTCGTAAGGCGGGCCAAAATATTATTGAATCCCTTTTCATCGACGCCGTTGGCGGTAACAGGGGTCATTGGGAAAGCAGACAAGCCGGTGAACATGGTGTTTCTCCTCAATGGTATTACGGTTGTTGCTCTTCAATGAGAGTTACGTCAACCCGCAGACCTGGCGTCATTGCTTCGAGGCCATCGGTCAGCATCTTCCCGGCTTCGTGAAGTTTTTCCAGTGGCATTTGCGGCAGACTCTCCAGAATAAACCACATGTGCTGTGCTTCCACATCTAAGCGGGTTCTGACTCCTTGTCGCCAGTTCCAGCGACGGCAGGTCACACCGGCATCATCACGCCAGATAACTTCACCTTGCGAAGGATATTCAACGGCGATTTCACCCTCTTTTACCGTATCAAACGGCTCAGTGCCTGTTGCCACAACGAGGCGTGGTAGCCCCTGATAGGCAGCAATGTTCTCGCCCCCCACCGGCACGGCGTAGCGAAGGCTAACGGCATTATAGAGATCAACGATGGGGTCAAGTGCTGGCATCGCGCCGTCACGTAATACACGCTTACGTAACGCATCAGCTGAACAAGGGGTGCGTTTAGGCTTAGCGCCAAACGTCTGAAAAATCTCAGCCCATGCAGCTAAATGCGATTCTGCCCACTCAGGCTCACCGACAAGAACCGCTTCACAAGCTTCTCTCAGCGCTGTTTCACCAATATCAGGGTTCAGCACCGGCGCAGCGTTTACATAGATACTGAGTGCCCGGAAACCGGGTGCAATACGATAAATTTCAGGGGCAATTGACGGAGATACTGTTAACACGGAATAATCCTGTAATGACCAATTTAAATCATGATAATGACCAATGACTAAAAAAGTCAATTTAATGACCGATGCTGGTTCGATTGCCAGCACAGTAAATGAAGCTGTATCTCAGCGGATTAAGCTGTATCGCAAACAAAAAAAATCTCCCTTGATGAACTCTCCCGCCGGGCGGGCGTCAGCAAGGGTGCACTGGTTGAAATTGAGGGGTGCCGGGCAAATCCCAGTATTGCTCTGTTGTGCCGCCTGGCCGTCGCGATGGGGGTTTCGGTGGCAGACTTTGTGGATGTCAGTTCGAAACCAACGGTGCATCTCATCGCTGAAGAGGAAATCCCCGAATTATGGCAAGGCGAAAAAGGCGGACGAGCCAGACTGCTTGCAGGATCAGGTGGCCCTGATATGACCGAGATGTGGATGTGGGAAATGCAACCGGGGGAAAAGTTTGCTTCCCCCGGCCACACAGATGGAACGCTTGAATTGTTTTACGTCCAGGAAGGCACACTCACACTGGGTGTACAAGATCACCTGTATCAAGTGAACACCAACTGTTCGGCAACCGCGAGAACAGACGTTGCGCATTGCTATGAAAACCGAGGAGCGAGCCCATTGGTGTTCATCATGACGGTACATGAGAAATCATCCTGAGAGTTACCCAACATACCGTTCGGTCCTGTCTCGTCACATATTCGTTTACAAGGAGTTAATCAGTGGATAACCCGCATCTCAGTTTTACTAAAGACCTGTTTACGGTCACAACCGATCCCGCTTTTTTGAGCTGGAAGCCATTCATGATTACCTTTCGCAATCGTCCTGGGCTCCTGGTATTGATATAGAAACGGTCAGTGTATCTATCCAGAACAGCCTTTGTTTTGGCCTACTGGATGGCACAAGACAGATCGGTTTCACCCGTCTGGTGACAGACTTTGCCACTTTTGGTTATTTGTGCGACGTCTACGTGCTGAACGACTATCAGAAAAGTGGCCTCGGTCGTTGGTTGATTGAATGCTGTCACGCCCATCCATTGATGTCACGCCTGCGACGGATAATGCTGGTCACTGACAGCGCCCCTTGGCTATACCAGAAAATGGGGTATCTCCCGTTGAACCGACCAGACTTTGTCTGGCAGATCAACCGACCAGACATGTATCGTAAAACCGAAGGTACTGTAACAGTTGAAAAAGTAGGGGCGGCATTTGCATTGATCAAATGCCACCATAGGCCTGAAGCAGAATATGAATTTACTGGTGAGTTTCTCGGGCTTTCACACGAGCTGAAGTTTGCAGGGAAGAATTTACGAGAACTGAGAGAAACTGGCTGTTCTATTTATGGAATTTATCAGGATGAATACGGCATGACCTTACTTCCTGATCATCCCGGCATTAAACTGGCCGAAATACTAGCGGTATCAAATATAGGACTGAATAAATTTTCGGTTTACATGGGATGTCGCGAGCAAGAGATAGTTGAATTGTTGAACGGTTCAGTTTCACTGACGAAAGCTATGGCACTCCGGTTATCGCATGTAGTCGGTGGAAGTTGGTCGAAGTGGATGTTAATTCAAGAGCAGTTTGAATTACAGTTGGCACAACGAGAGATTAAAGAATTAATGATTTTGACTAATATCGGGGATGAGGTCGTTGGATTATAGTAAAACAACCATCTTTAACTGATGGGTTTGGCCTTTCCATCCATAAGAAAGGCCATTTCTGTAAAAAAATAAATTACCCGCGACTGCAGCCGAAGCTACGGTCGCCATCTCCGTATACTTTTGTATCAAGTTTAGCCAGGTAGTCAAGACGATTCAGTAATTTATTGTATTCTCCTTCAAAGTTAAAATCATTGACGTCTAATATATAACGACAATTTTCAGGGTAGTGAGCCAATCCCGGATAATCATCCAGTTCCAATCCCAGTGCGCTATACCATGCTCTTACAATCATCATCCTTAAATTGCTTTCAGCCTCATAATCACCTAAATGGTAATAAGCATCTTTGTTAAAAAAAAGACCAATATGAAAATGACATTTTCCCTCTTCGGAAAACTCCCTTACCCAAACATGACGAACTCGGTTTGGATATATTCTTTTACCGTTGGCGGCTCTGGCTCTCTCATTGGCCTCCAACATGGCATTTAATGCATTACGGAAACGGGATATGGCACCAGGCTCTAGATTAGGAAAACAGCAAACAGTATCACCTCTGTCTAGAATGGGGGGGTAATGTACATCAACACGTAATGCCATTGTTCTGGGGAATTCACTGAGTGCATCATTGACGACTCGTTCAATATTTTTTTTATAGGCGAGCACATGCTCACCATGTGAACCATGATATAATTCCATGTTTCGATCCTGTAGCTAGTCCTACGGCTTTCGATAGCCGTATATAGTAATATGATAAGACATAGTTGAATGTCTGTAATTAGTTATGTTAATTAACTGTTGGTAGTAATGATTGCTTTATAATACCTTTCCAACAATAAAACTTGTTATCAACCCATTACCCGTGCAGTAAAATACTTAAAAAGTAACTCTGCAATTATGATCATCCAAAGATACCATTATCCCAGTATCTTTTTACCGTGGAAATGCTTATTCCTAAGATCTTTGCCACCTTGGATTGAGAGTAATGCTTAGCCTTCTCATTCTGAATTAGATAAGAATATTTACTTCCTTCAGGTCTTCCCTGCATTTTCTTTGGTTTTGTTTTGTTAGTAGGCATCTTTTGCTCTCATCTAGCTATTAGGCAATAACTCCATACTGTCGAGATGTATGTAAACTAAGTGGTTATGCTTAACATTGGTATCAGAATGTATGGTTTACTTCACCGTTAAAGGGATTAATAATGATGGCATCTCCTCCTTTCATCGCCTTTTGAGGTGTATCGCCTTCGGCAATTACCGGAACCATTACCGCTAGATCATTTGTGTAATAAATTGGTATCCAGCAATAGCATGATTGTTTAGGGGGAGTTTTATTTCTTTTCAATACTGCCTCAACTCCAAATGTAATAAGTTCAAAGATTGGCATAATCACAATGCTGCTCAAATCAAAAAAACAACCATCGTAGACTGTGTCCTTTATCAGTATGATATTAGATAACCCTCCTGCAATGAGATGTTTGCGGTTCACGCGCCGATCTGTGTAAATAAAAATTGCTTTTTTTACATTGAAACTTTTTATAATGTATGAGAGCTTTTCATGAATTAATTTTTTTTCGCTCTTTCCCATCTTATCATGAGGTATTTTGTGCGCATAAAAATCTTGATCGACAACCTCGTTCCGGTGTCGAATGTGAGTGTTCCAGACGGAATAAAAAAACTCTTCGTAAGTTAATTTTGGCTCACCCCGTGCGATTGAGGGGGCCTTCTCTTCAAAAATACAGCCTAATGTTGACTCCAAAGTTTGAGCTATATGATATTGCGATGTTATTTTATTCAATGCTGGGGCTGTGGCGTTTAACAAAAATGATATCACCTCTGACCTAGAGTATCCTTTTGCATTGCTATAGTCGTCGATTGCATCAATAGTTGATTTTTTGTTTGCGCTGAAAGTGATGCGTTTTTTCATATGTATCCTTGACTTTCGTTAATGTAAAATGTGATAAACGGTGGTGATTTAGTATCTTTTATTGACGGATTGTTTCTGTTAATTAAGCCAGCTATTCTTTAGAATAGCTGGGGAGTTATGATTTTGAGGCTGCTGTTAATTACAATATACTGAGAAGGTTAATAGGAACCTATCAATGTCTTTGCGTAACCAATAATGTCGGCTGTTAATTTTCTTTGGGCGTGGTAAACCATTAGGCAGCTTGTCTTGGCAAAGCCATTTTCGAATTGTTTGGGCTTTAAGGTTTAATAGATGTGCTAACTCACTTGTGGAAACAAGTTCAGATAAAGATGTTCTGGATTGCTCATATATGCTCATGCTACCACCTCAATGATTGAGATGCAGGCATATACAAAAAGTAATGAAATTAGAAGGGAAAGAAAGGACCAAAAAGAAAACGAAAAAGCCAAGCTTGAATAAGCTTCAGGGTCAGGGTCACTACCTTCGCTTGAGCCGGATGAGGTACTTTTAGTTGATTTAGACGCATTACCTTGCGAGTTTTCGGCCAGATTTTTGTGCGAGATGATACGTGCAAAAAAAACGCCCAAAGTTTTATGTCGATTGTTTTTATTGTATAAAGAGTTTTTTTCATTGAGGTGTCCAAGAGCAGCTCGAATCCTGATGTTCATCTGTCTTTCCTGAAATATGGACTCAGCACAGGTTTGTCGCTGCTTACTAGAACGAACAACTTTGATCTTACCCACGACCCGTACTATTCGAGCCTTTGAGCTAGTTTGCGCAGAACTCATCAAAGAATTAGACATAATGCTTTATCTCCTGATTTAAAAGTGGACGATGGAATTTAAACCTTAAAATACACTTATGTCAACGATGGATGTTGTTCTGTAATCTATTGATATTAAATGAAATCAACGCATATCAACGGTTATTTTTTTACAATATTTGCTTGCTGTAAGATCCACCTCTCAATTTTTTCATGCCATTTGCGCAACAGATCTAACGGACGACGGCGGTAGTGTTTTTCCGCCAGTGCACTTGGTTTGTGTCCCATAATTTGAGCAACAATACCTGTTGGCACTTCAACCCATTCAGCAAGAGTGCCAAAACTACGGCGTAAGCCGTGAAGGCTGATATGTGGTAACTCAGCTCGAGCTAACGCTCTGTTGTGTCCTGAACGCGGTTCAATAATTTTGCCACTTTTGCTGTTACTTCTGAAAACCCAACCCTCCTTATTTACGTCAGAATTTGGGAATTGCGCTAGCGCACTTAACAGCTCAGAAACATAAGGAGTGAGAGGGATGATACGTTCGCCTTCGATCTTGTCTTTAATCCTCATGCTTGACCATTTGAAATCTACGTCAGACCACCGAAGTGACGCAATTTCTTCACGCCGTGCACCGGTGAGCAAAAGTACTTGGAGATAGGCCGATGCAATGGGATTATTGAGGCTACGTACGGCACTGAACCAGATTTTTAACTGTTCTTTTTGTAAGCAATCTCCCGCTTTACTCGCTGATACTGGAACCACTTTTCTCACGTTATGATCTTGTGCAATATCGCCATGGATTATTCCCTGATATTTTTTCTGGTAATTAGCCCATTTGATAAATGCACGCAACAGCCGGTAGGCATGAGCAGTGACGGTAGGCCGATTTTGTCTCTCTGTACTTAGCCATGCGGCAATGTTCTCTGGTGTTAGTTCCGATAACGGTAGGTCGAGTAAGCTAGCCAATGGTCCAGCCGAGGTTGGGCCCCGGCCTCTTTTTTTACTTACCCCTCCACGGCTGGACAAGTTAATGTGATCGGCAATGTATCGAGTAGAATATGGGCGTTTAGTTTTTGCGCTGATTCCGGTTCTCAATTCTTCAAGGTAATCTTCCCAAGCGCTTGTGAAGGTTACCTTCGTTTTACGAGATTCAGCCTGCTGTGATTCCGCTTCAGCAATTTTTTCTGCCTTAGCTATACGCGGATCTATTCCAGTATCGATTAATGTTTGCAGCCGCCTGGCTTCGGCCCTGGCATCATCAATCCTCCAATCGTTAATGTTGCCAATGGTCATGCGAAGGGTTTTTCCCGCATATACGCTTTGGAACACAAAAGCTTTTGTTCCGCGAGTTGCCCGACATGCCAGGGAAGTTACGTCCGCATCCCAAAGAAATGCCTGGGTTTTTCCTTCAGATAAAGCAAATTTTCGAATGCGCTCGAAGGTGAGTTTTTGTCTTGGAAGTGCCATTTTGGGGCTCCAGATGAGAAATGTTACATCACCATAATGTAACTGCTGGTGTAAGTAAAATGGGGGAATAAACATCAACACCTGTCAATTTTTATCAACAGGTGTTTTTAATAACACAATGTTTTATAATGAATTACTTGTTTTAAGAGTAGGTTTTTAAAGGGGTAAAAATATAATAACGTCGCATTCGTAATGCGAAGGTCGTAGGTTCGACTCCTATTATCGCACCATCTCAACTTCTTCAAAGATCCGCATGCATCCTTAACTTCCTTGTTTTATAACGATTTTACTGATTTTCAGTACATCGTTGTCCGTAACCATCCAGTAAAATCCGATACAGAATGTGTATAGGATTGTGTAATTGTGCCTGTTCGGTCCTGGATTCCTATACACATGCCTTTAAACGATATGCAGATTCGCCGCGCTAAGCCTGAAGATAAACCCTATACGCTTGGGGATGGGCAAGGGTTGTCATTGCTTATAGAACCCAATGGAAGCAAGAGCTGGCGGTTCCGCTATCGATTTGCTGGTAAACCCAAGATGATCTCGCTTGGCGTTTACCCAACGATCCCCCTTGCCGATGCTCGTTCCCGTCGTGATGAAGCTCGAAGACTTGCAGCAGAAGGAAAGAACCCTAGCGTGGTTCGAAAAGAGCAAAAGCTGGCTCTACAAACCGAGTCAGATAACGCCTTCGAAAACATAGGCAGAGAGTGGCATTAACTTAAATCTGCTAAATGGTTGGCGGGATATGCATCAGATATCATGGAAGCGTTTAATAACGACATTTTTCCTTATGTCGGAACAAGGCCAGTGGGAGAGATTAAACCGTTAGAGCTGCTGAACGTTCTGCGTAAAATTGAGAAACGTGGTGCGTTGGAGAAAATGCGAAAAGTTAGGCAGCGTTGCTCAGAAGTGTTTCGCTACGCAATTGCAACAGGTAGGGCGGAGTACAATCCTGCGGCGGATCTCTCCAGCGCTCTCGAAGTACACCAATCCAATCATTTCCCGTTCCTAAAAGCTGATGAGATACCTGATTTTCTGCGTGCCTTAGAGGGTTATACCGGGAATAAGCTTGTCCAGATAGCCACGAAATTCCTGCTGAAAGGATGAAAATGCGTAGGGCACACCTAGTGCCATTGTCAGTTCAGGCATTAAATTTATTGCATGAGCTTAAACGTATAACAGGGCATTATTGCTATGTTTTTCCCGGAAGAAATGATCCTAATAAACCTATGAGTGAAGCCAGTATCAACCAAGTGATAAAAAGGATCGAATACGGTGGCAGACTTACTGGACATGGATTTAGACACACAATGTCGACTATCCTCCATGAACAGGAGTTTAATACCGCGTGGATTGAAATGCAGTTGGCACATGTGGATAAAAACTCGATTCGAGGAGTATATAATCATGCGCAATATTTAGAGCAACGAAGGGAAATGATGCAAAGTTATTCAAATCTACTATTAGATTAGAATGATCCCCCCGATGCCGGGGGGATAGAACTACTGGATACCATATTTTTTTTCACGAACTGAGAATGCAACATGCCCTCCTTCAAGAATAGAACATATATGATGTCTTATCCCTTCCTGAAGTTTAATATCACCATCTTCAATAGCTCCGACTTCATAGCTAATCATACTGCCGTCATAATTTGCTACAATAACCTGTTCTGAATCAGAGTTAATAACTAAGTTAGCATTATGTGTAACAATTATAACTTGTCGGTATTTTTTAATCTTTTTGAATAAAGGTACGAGTTGTTTCATGATGAAACTATTATCAAGATCATCTTCGGGTTGATCGAATACAAATGGACTGCCAAACGGATCAGTTGTGAATCGCCACGCGTTTAACAGACACCTCAGAGTCATTTAAGATGACTTAAAGAGAGGTGCCCATGAGCGGTAAGCGTTATCCTGAAGAGTTTAAAACTGAAGCAG
>NZ_JBMKHJ010000067.1:0-8551 GCF_049237265.1 Enterobacter cloacae complex sp. IR5384
CCACTCGTCACCCGAGAGCAAGCTCTCTGTGCTACCGTTCGACTTGCATGTGTTAGGCCTGCCGCCAGCGTTCAATCTGAGCCATGATCAAACTCTTCAATTTAAAAAGTTTGATGCTCAATGAATTAAACTTCGTAATGAATTACGTGTTCACTCGTTGAGACTTGGTATTCATTTATTGTCCGAGGACGTTAAGAATCCATGTCACTTTGAGTGCCCACACAGATTGTCTGATAAATTGTTAAAGAGCAGTGCAACGCGGCTTTCGCTCACCGTTGCGAGGTCCCGTATAATACGTTTTCCTCATTCAGAGTCAAGTGATTATTTTTACTTTTCTCTGTCGGCATTCATCTCTGAACCCCGCTAACCCGGCGGCTTGCAAGCCGTTGTTCCGTGTCAGTGGAGGCGCATTATAGGGAGTTCTCAGACGTTGACAACCCCTCTTTAAAAAAAAACGTTCAACCGTCTCTTTTTTGCTCAAAACCGTGCTACAGCGCGAGTTTTTCGAGCGTTTCAAACCCATAACGGCGCAAAACGGGTAAAAGTTGTTCAGTCTCGTTTGTTAGTGCCATACAAAACGCGATATTCGCATCGGCAGATTTGGCATCCGGCGCTTCATGTTCCAGCAGCCAGGCAGTACGACGGGCAATAGCCGCACCGGAATCCACCAGACGCGTCCCCTCCGGCAGTACTTCTAACAATTCTTCCTGTAAGAGCGGGAAATGAGTGCAGCCCAGAACGACGGTATCCGGCGGTTCCGGCATACGCAGCCACGGGCGAAGAATACGACGCAGCTCCTCAAGTGGCACCGTCTTGCCATGCAGCTTCGCTTCAGCCATCTCCACCAGCTCTGCCGAACCGAGCATCGCGATCTGACATTCATTGGCAAAACGATCGATCAATTCACGCGTATAAGGACGCTTCACCGTGCCGCGCGTAGCCAGCAGACCCACAATACCATTCGCAGTCAGGCGCGCAGCAGGCTTTATTGCGGGAACGACGCCCACAACCGGGAACTGAAATTTTGCGCGCAAGGCTGGCAGCGATACCGTGCTTGCCGTATTACAGGCGATGACCGCCAGCGCCAGAGGATAACGCTGCTGTACCGCGGTGACGATTTCAACGACACGCTCAACAATAAAGTCCTCGCTCTTCTCCCCATAAGGGAAAGCGACGTTATCGAAGGCGTAGATATAATGGAGATCCGGCAGGAGATGCCGAATCTCATCATAGACCGAAAGCCCACCAACGCCGGAATCAAATACCAGCACGGTGGGACGCGGATTAGAAGGTGTAGCTGCCAGACAAGGTGTATTCCCGTCCTGCAGTTTGGTAGCCATAAACTGTCTCGTAATCTTTATCGAACAGGTTGGCTATTTTACCACGAACTGTAAGGTGAGAGGTGACAGGATATGAAACTGCGACATCCCACAGGCTTACCCCGCCCATTTTCACGCGTTCTGACGCATACGTGTCTGGATCGATTGCGACATCATAGCGGGTGCCGAGGTAACGGTAAGCGAGGTTCCAGTCGAGATCCCATACCTGCCAGTCAAGTTGATACTTAACCTGCTGCTTAGAACGGCGGGCCAGCACTTCATGAGTTTTGGCGTTACGCGGGTCAACATAATCATAGGAGATCTGGTGTCCAACCGGTCCAGTTTCGAACTGTGCCGTCGCTTCCACACCTTTAATACGCGCTTCGTCAACGTTGTAGTACCGATACGTATGCGGATCGCTGCTGATCAGGTTATCGATATCATTACGATAACCGGTGATACGCCAGTTGACCGGTCCCGTCAGGCCTTCAAAGCCCCCTTCCCACTGTTTACTCTCCTCCGGTTTAAGGTTCGGATTGCCGTAAGAAGCGCTGTGGATCTGGCTCATCGTCGGTGCTTTAAAAGCGGTGCCGTAGGAGGCAATCACGCGATAGCCATCCACAAACTCCCACGCTGCGCTGGTTTGCCACGTGCCATGGTTGCCAAAGTTGGAGTTGTCGTCATTACGCGCCGCCGCTTCCAGCGTCACGCTGTTGAACTGCTGCATCGCAGACGCGAACACGCCGGTATTACGTTGCTCGTAACCTTTTTCCAGGTAACCGGTCCCAGCCTGCGTCTTCTGCTTTTGCCAGTCCAGGCCTGCACCGATATTGCCATGGCCGACTTCTATAGTGTTGAGCCATTGGGTGGTGTACTGCTTCACGTCATCCATGGTTGCGGAATCAGCGTAGCGCCCTTTCTTCGGATCATAGTTCTGATCTTTACTGCGGCCGTAACCCACCACCAGCTGTGACTGGAAAATCCCCTGGCTGTAACGCAAACCGGTATCCCAGTTCTGGCTGTAAAGCTGACGAGTATCAGGTCGTCCATCCACCATAAAATTGGCGTCGTAATGATCGTAACCGTCATACGCGGTGCGGTTGTCATAACCAAAGCCACGGAAGAATCCGCTCACGCTGTCGGTAATTTGCTGTTCCACGGAGCCGTACAACGATTTACTCATAAAACCATCGCGGTCAGGCTGGCGCGGCGCATCCTGGGCAGCAATATCAAAGCCGCGGGTATAGGTGTAGTTACCCGCCATAGTGATTTTGGTTTTATTCAGCACCTGCTGGAAAGCGCCATCATAGGTCTGGTAGCCCTTAGAGCCGACGCCCGCTGAGATTTCCGCACCCGGCTTATCACGCCCGGTGATGATGTTAATCACGCCGCCAATCGCGTCGGAGCCATACAGCGCAGAACGCGGGCCACGGACGTATTCGATTCGCTGAATCAGCGAGGTTGGGATTTGGCTCAGATCGGGAACGTTGCTAATCCCGGCGCTGTTCAACGGTACACCGTCAATCAGGACCAGAACATGACGGGATTCAGTGCCGCGAATAAAGGTAGAAGAGGTGGCACCTAGGCCACCGCTTTGCGCGATATCTACGCCCGGCAGACGTGACATAATCTCCACAACGCTCTTTGCCTGCCAGCGCTCAATATCTTCACGCGTCACCACGGACGTCGGTGCCAGAACTGTTTTTGCCGGTTGTTCAAAACGATTTGCTGTCACCACCAACGAGTCAGCGCTATCCTGCGCCCAGCCCGAAAATGCCGTAACGGACAACGCCGTTAAGAGCGATACTTTTTTAATCATTGTTAAAGCATCCACAATATAAGAAGGATGCCGCAGGCCTCATCTATAGCACGCGATGATGAAACCAAATGCGACGTGATCCCGGCAGGTCTTCGGGCTGGGTGGCGTTTTGTGGATGAAGACTTCCCATTTTCACAGTGTCTGCAACTCTCATCCCGCCAGTCTTTACCGCTGCGCGTCAGCTCCAGATTTACACTGGATTCCCTTTTCACTCTCAGGAGACCGGAAACAGAATGCTACAATTAGACACGTATAGATGTCCAGATAGCTATTAGCCATTAAATCTGGACATCCAGTGCACATTCCCTACAATCCCCGCGTAATTCTTTATCACTCAGGACGCATCATGACCCCCGAACACCTCCCGACAGAACAGTACGACGCACAGCTGGCAGAGAAAGTTGTCCGCCTGCAAAGTATGATGACGCCTTTCAACGCGCCCGTTCCTGAGGTGTTCCGTTCCCCCGTCAGCCACTACCGTATGCGCGCCGAGTTCCGCATCTGGCACGATGGCGACGACCTGTATCACATCATTTTCGATCAGCAGACTAAATCCCGTATCCGGGTTAACAGCTTCCCAGCGGCGAGTGAGCTGATTAACCAGCTCATGACTCTGATGATTGACGGTGTGCGCAACAACCCGGTGCTGCGCCATAAGCTGTTCCAGATTGACTACCTGACCACCCAAAGCAATCAGGCCATTGTCTCTCTGCTGTACCACAAGGCGCTTAACGACGAGTGGCGCGAGCAGGCAGAAGCGCTGCGCGATGCGCTACGGGCGCAAAACATCAACGTTCACCTGATTGGCCGCGCGACAAAAACCAAAATCATGCTGGATCAGGATTACATCGATGAGCGCCTGTCGGTGGCAGGAAAAGAGATGGTTTACCGTCAGGTAGAGAACAGCTTCACCCAACCTAACGCGGCGATGAACGTGCAAATGCTGGAGTGGGCGCTGAAAGCGACCGAAGGGTCAAAGGGCGATCTGCTTGAGCTGTACTGTGGGAATGGCAACTTCTCGCTGGCACTGGCGCGCAATTTCGAGCGCGTACTGGCAACGGAAATTGCCAAACCGTCCGTTGCGGCCGCGCAGTACAACATTGCCGCCAACCATATCGACAACGTGCAGATTATTCGTATGGCAGCAGAAGAATTTACGCAGGCCATGAACGGCGTGCGCGAATTTAACCGTCTTGAGGGGATCGATCTGAAGGGCTATCAGTGCGAGACGATTTTTGTCGATCCGCCGCGCAGTGGCCTGGACAGCGAAACCGAGAAGATGGTGCAGGCATACCCGCGTATTTTGTACATTTCCTGTAACCCGGAAACGCTGTGCAAAAACCTGGAAACATTAAGCCAGACGCACAAGGTTGAACGTCTGGCGCTGTTCGATCAGTTCCCGTATACGCACCATATGGAGTGCGGTGTTTTACTTACCGCACGGTGATCTGTAGGCCGGATAAGCGTAGCGCCATCCGGCGTTTTTGGCAGGTGGCGCTTCGCTTACCTGCCCTACAAATAATTCCTTACTCCGGCAACTGGCTCTTGCGGCTGCGCATGCGAGAGCCAATCCAGAACACCAGCGCCACAGACAGAACAGCAGGGAAGAAGTTAGAGCCGATATCCGGGTACTCTGCGCGCACCACCGTGCTGTACAGCAATACACCCAGAATAAAGCAGGCAGCGGCCAGACCCGGTAACCCCACCGGCATGGTGCGGTTCAGATAACGCTGGTGCAGGCAGTAAACCGTCAGCACCAGGGCGATAAGCGGGAAAATCGAGAAGGGTACGATGGAGCTAAAAATTGCGGCAAACGTACCATTAATGGATAAGCCAGCGATCAATGCCAGCAACAGCGTCCCTTTATCCTGACCTGACTGTTTCATTACTCACCTTCACTCTTCGGTTTGATGTGCCAGTTTCTCTTGTTCACGGCGATACCAGTAGTACGCTCCTTTGGAAATCATCCTGAGCTGCAATACCAGTCGCTCTTCGAGTTGCTTACGTTGTTCAATGCTGACATCCAGCGCTTCGGCACCTGCACTGAAAACAATCGTCACCATTGCTTCAGCCTGTGCTTCGGTGAACGCACGCGGCATATGGTTTTCGAGTTCAAGATAGTCGGCAAGTTCCGCAATGAAATGCTGAATTTCACGCGCGACAGCGGCACGAAATGCCGCTGACGTCCCTGAACGCTCGCGCAGCAACAGGCGAAACGCGTTGGGGTTATTGCCAATAAATTCCATAAAGGTCGACACGGAGGTACGGATAACGCTACCGCCTTTCGCGATACGCTGCCGCGCCTGGCGCATCAGCTGGCGCAGCATGAGCCCACTCTCGTCGACCATGGTCAGACCCAGTTCATCCACATCACGGAAATGGCGATAGAAGGACGTTGGCGCAATCCCGGCCTCGCGTGCGACTTCACGCAGGCTCAAACTGGCAAAACTCCGCTCAGCACTCAGTTGACTGAATGCAGCTTCCACCAGCGAACGCCGGGTTTTCTCTTTTTGTTGTGCTCTTACGCCCATCACGATAGTTGAATCCTTCCAAAGGTCTGATGGCACTATACCAGAGAATAAAATTAATCTGTTTACCTGGCTTTGTGAATGATTGTTTACGCGCGCTTTGTGCTCCACTGCCGGAAAAAAGCACAACGATAATTGGGTTACCCTGGCAATGATGTTATGATTCTGTTGCTTTTATGTATAAGAACAGGTAAGCCTTGCCATGCCACATTCCTACGATTACGACGCAATAGTTATTGGTTCCGGCCCCGGCGGCGAAGGCGCTGCTATGGGTCTGGTAAAACAGGGAGCCAGAGTAGCGGTCATTGAGCGCTACCATAATGTTGGCGGCGGTTGCACCCACTGGGGCACCATCCCTTCCAAAGCCCTCCGCCACGCCGTTAGCCGCATTATTGAATTTAACCAGAACCCTCTTTACAGCGACCACTCCCGACTTCTTCGTTCCTCTTTTGCCGATATCCTGAATCACGCAGATACCGTTATTAACCAGCAGACACGCATGCGTCAGGGTTTTTACGAGCGTAATCACTGCGAAATACTTCAGGGTAACGCGCATTTTGTGGATGAACATACGCTGGCGCTAGAGTGTCACGACGGTTCGGTTGAAACCCTCACCGCTGAAAAATTTGTTATCGCCTGTGGTTCCCGCCCGTATCATCCGGCAGACGTGGATTTCTCACACCCACGCATTTACGACAGCGATTCCATCCTCAGCCTGCACCATGAACCACGCCATGTGATTATCTATGGCGCGGGGGTGATCGGGTGTGAATATGCGTCTATCTTCCGCGGAATGGATGTCAAAGTTGATCTGATTAACACCCGCGACCGCCTGCTGGCTTTCCTGGATCAGGAGATGTCAGACTCGCTCTCCTACCACTTCTGGAACAGCGGTGTGGTGATTCGCCACAACGAAGAGTACGAGAAGATCGAAGGCTGCGACGACGGCGTGATCATGCATCTGAAGTCTGGCAAAAAGCTGAAAGCCGACTGCCTGCTGTATGCTAACGGCCGTACCGGTAACACCGATTCACTGGCGCTGGAAAACATCGGTCTGGAGACGGACAGCCGTGGTCAGTTGAAGGTTAACAGCATGTACCAGACTGCCCTGCCGCACGTTTACGCGGTCGGTGACGTGATTGGTTATCCGAGCCTCGCTTCCGCGGCCTATGACCAGGGACGCATTGCGGCGCAGGCGCTGGTAAAAGGCGAAGCGACGGCGCATCTGATCGAAGACATTCCAACGGGGATTTACACCATTCCGGAAATCAGCTCCGTGGGGAAAACCGAGCAGCAGCTGACCTCCATGAAGGTGCCTTACGAGGTGGGTCGCGCCCAGTTTAAACATCTGGCACGGGCACAAATTGTTGGCATGAGCGTGGGAACGCTGAAGATCCTGTTCCATCGTGAGACGAAAGAGATCCTCGGTATTCACTGCTTTGGTGAACGCGCGGCGGAAATCATTCATATCGGCCAGGCGATAATGGAGCAAAAAGGTGGCGGTAACACCATTGAGTACTTCGTTAACACCACCTTTAACTACCCGACCATGGCGGAAGCCTATCGGGTTGCCGCGCTGAACGGTTTAAACCGCCTGTTTTAACGCGTTGTCAAAATGGCCATCCATCGCACCACGGATGGCCTCTGCCAGCTGCTCATAGCGGCTGCGCAGCGGTGACCCCGGACGATAAACCAGACCTATAGTACGACGTGGCTCTGGTTTAATGCACGGCAGGTAAACCACACCGTCACGTTTACGCTCGCGCGGCACGGCCAGCGCAGGCAGCAACGTAATACCACTTCCCGCCGCCACCATATTACGCAGCGTTTCCAGGCTGGTTGCGCGGAAATGGGTATCTTCATCCGCTCCCGCTTCAAAACAGAAGCCCATCGCCTGATCGCGCAGGCAGTGGCCATCTTCCAGCATCAGCAGCTTTTCACCGGCCAGATCGGCCATCGGCACGCGATCGCGGTTCGCCCACGGGTGATCTTCGTAGATCGCCAGCATCATCGGCTCGTCAAACAGCGGCACTTCGATAAAGGCTTCGCTCTCTTTTACCAGCGCCAGAATGGCGCAGTCGAGCTTGCCGCTATCTAACTGTGCCAGCAGCTGATGGGTTTGCGCTTCATGCAGATACATTTCGAGTTTCGGGAACGTCTGGTGCAGCATCGGAATGATGTGCGGCAGAAGGTACGGACCAACGGTTGGGATCAGGCCAATATGCAGCGGGCCGGACATGGTCTCCCCTTGCTGACTTGCCATTTCCTTGAGCACTTTGACCTCGCGCAGCACGGTGCGCGCCTGATCCACCAGCAGCAAACCCGCCTGAGTGAACAGCACTTTACGACTGGTGCGCTCCAGCAGCATCACGCCCAGCTCATCTTCCAGCTTGCGGATCTGACCGCTCAGCGTAGGCTGGCTGACGTGGCAGGAATCTGCCGCACGGCGAAAGTGGCGATGCTCGGCTAACGCTACCAGGTATTCAAGATCACGAATATTCATTATTCATCCTCCGTCGCCACGATAGTTCATGGCGATAGATAGCATAGCAACGAACGATTATCCCTATCAAGCATTCTGTTGAATAATACACCACATAGACGAGGCGGCACGTGTTTGACCCTTGACGTCCCCGCACCGTCAGCGAGTTTCTCTCAAAACTCGAACAACTAAAGCCAACGTGAACTTTTGCGGACCCCGTGGTCCGCTTTTTTTTGCGTAAAAAAGCCCGGGGGTAAAAGCAAAATGGCAACCGAAGTTGCCATTTTTAGGGTTTGCTCCCTCTCCCTGTGGGTGTACAGTCCGGGGACATGGTTGACAGGTGTTCGGGGACATGGTGAACACTTTTTAACATCCTTTACCCATGGTGATCGACTTTTTCTTC
>NZ_JBMKHJ010000068.1:0-6656 GCF_049237265.1 Enterobacter cloacae complex sp. IR5384
AACAAACTTCTTCATTAATCGCGGTGTGATACGAGGATACTCAGAGGGTTTCCAGCGCTCAAGCAACACCGTTGCTTCCCGGCACGCTATCCCTGCATCCTCATTTACTGTTTCTTTCCAGTACTGCCTTAACGCTTCCTGCCATCCTGCCGAAATAAGAGGAGGAACCTGAAAACTTACAGGAATCCGCTTTGCAATAAACTCACGCCCGCTGAAACCCGCCACAGAAAGTGAGGCTGAAACCTGTCTTGCCGAATAGGGCACCACTATCCTGAAGTGTTCATGAGTGGCTCCGGCAATAAGCTCCATATCACTCCAGAGCTCTTTCACTTTGTCTGCACTGATTCGGTCCAGATTATCAATGATAAGGATGAAGCGATCTCCATGGGAAATGACCTCTTTGGAGGTAAATCCCTGCAGAGCTTCAGCCAGCTCAATAGCTCCGACCTCCTTATTAACTAGCCAAGTCTCTTCAATCCTGTCAGTACTGTTGCGTTTGAACAAATCACCAATACTCGAATACCCTTTCTTTCTGTACCATTCCATGTTCTGCAGGCATGCCAGTCCTGCGACCATAATGGCAGGAGAAAGAAACGCGGCCACCTCAACATAAAAAAGCCACCCTAATAATGACTCCTTGTTAGTAAAATATTGATTAAGGTCTGTTAGCACATAACGAAGCATCTGCACGGAAAGCAATGACAGTAAAATAAAAACGACGGTCAACCAGCTTAGCCTGCTGCTGACCCTCTTGTCGTATTCAACGATGTTACCCAGAGCCAGATTTTTATACTTATCCAACACATCCCGGGAGCCCGGACATTGTAGGCTGACCCCGTGGTGGATGACATCGATAAGCGCTTTTTTAGTTGAGCCATGATGGTAACGTTCTGCATCAAAGTTAATGAACGTAAAATCATCTTTAAGCTTTTTCTGCAGGAACTTCAATATTGTTGACTTACCTGAACCCAGCTCACCTTCCAGACCAATAATATTGACATCAGGTGTCCTGATGATCTGAGCCACATTCTCTGCAACTTTTTCATGACTGCTGCCTCTAAACATATCCTGGTCAGCGGGTGATTCCGTCTGCAATCGTAGAGTCATTCAGCAATTTCCTTCGTTATAACGTAAGATTCTTTCACTATTAGACACAGTACAGAGCCCACAGCAACCAAATGACTGCAGCCGGGGCAGTTTAGTTTTAAGCATGCATAAGCCGATTTCGATGGAATCCCTTTCACACAATAATATTGAATTGAAGCAATGAAAACATTAATGTGTTTGTTGTGACTAGCTGCAGGGGCCTGGAAGAAATTCCAAAGCCTGACAAACCGGAACAGGGCTTGCTCTGCTCCGGTTTTATCCAGTTCATCTTGAAGCCCTTGTTTTTGTTACATATCCCTGCTCACTCTTTCAGCCATTGTTAAGCTTCTTGTGTGTAATCTGCGAATAATACGGATGCAAAATTGATGCAATGGATTATACATACCTACAGCGCACGTTACGCTGAGCTGAATCGAATTTCAGAGAACGTTCTTCGCTATTACCCTGCCCAGCCAGTTGAACACATTTTATCATCCGGCCCCGAGAGTGACATGTTCTCTGCCTGGTACAGCCTTCATCAGAGTCAAACTAGACGTTATTTACAGGCAAAAGAAGACAGCTACAGAGCTTAAGTCTGACATTATTCGTGGCTGTGTCTGCCTTCGGAGTTTTCAGCTTATCCCGATAACAGCGGTTTTGAAAAATTGACGTTTTTTACACCGGTACATTGCCCGAACGCAATCTCCCCCGTAGCGAAATACCGCCCCGCAGAAAATCGTCCATGCTCGGCATGCCCCTGGAACATCAGCATCTTTTCAATAAAGGTTTTACAGCCTATAGTCTGTATAACACAAAATACACCTTACCTGCTGTATTACAGGGCGGTACTCCCTACTCAGTCTGCGAGGCAGGTCACTTATGAATAATCAGTTCCCGATAAAAACGCTGAACCAGCTCAGACCTGTGCTAATCGGGTTTCGCAAAATCAAGGGCTTCACGCAAAAAGATGTGTCTGAGAGGCTTGGCGTAACGCAGCAAACCTATGCCCGCCTGGAAGCAAACCCTGCTAGCGCCAGTATTGATCGTCTGTACAAGGTATTCAGTATTCTGGGCGTAGAAATAACGCTGTCATCTATTTCCCCTTCACCCTTCATTTCCCACACAGAGATGAGGGGGGCATTTGACAGCACTCCCGCCAGACGGGAGAAATGGTGACTATTAGAAGTTTGCTAGTTTTGTCGAATGACGCCAACTACATGTCCGCATCCATCGAGTAGTGGCTTCAAGCCACGATTGTCACTGCCTCCGCTGCCTTTTTCCAGTAACTCTCTCCTTTTAATTCTAATATTTAGGGGTGTCAACGCAAAGCAGAAACGGCACCTTCTTTGCGAGACAGAAATGACCTGTGATTGCCTGGCCGATTTATGGCAGCTAAGTGCGAGAAGCGGATATAGCGAATTCGCCATTGTACGGGATTAGCAGGTTTACTGAAGCAACCTGCGATGGCGTTATGGCAATAGTCAGTCCCCTGTCCAGTCGGCATAGGTGGCCACCTCGTCACCGCCGGGGATAAACTGATTGAAGCCTCCGCGCAAAATCACTTATTCTTTTCCGTTAATAAAATGCAGGAGCAAAGTCATGACTGGCGAAATTCGTGGGCGAGGCAGGCCACGAAAAACAGAGAGTACCTATACAGGGTAAGGGTGCCAACTTACTGATTTAGTGTATGATGGTGTTTTTGAGGTGCTCCAGTGGCTTCTGTTTCTATCAGCTGTCCCTCCTGTTCAGCTACTGAAGGCGTGGTGCGTAACGGTAAAAGTACTGCCGGACATCAGCGCTATCTCTGCTCTCACTGCCGTAAAACATGGCAGCTACAGTTCACTTACATCGCCTCTCAGCCCGGTACACACCAGAAAATTATTGATATGGCCATGAATGGCGTCGGATGTCGCGCCAGTGCACGCATTATGGGCGTTGGCCTCAACACGATTTTACGACACTTAAAAAACTCAGGCCGCAGTCGGTAAACTCACGCATACAACCGGGCAGTGACGTTATTGTTTGCGCGGAAATGGACGAACAGTGGGGTTACGTCGGCGCTAAATCACGCCAGCGCTGGTTGTTTTACGCGTATGACAGGATACGGAGGACGGTTGTGGCGCACGTATTCGGTGAACGCACGTTGGTCACGCTGGAGCGTCTTCTGGGCCTGCTGTCGGCCTTTGAGGTCGTGGTATGGATGACGGATGGCTGGCCGCTTTATGAATCACGCCTGAAGGGAGAACTGCACGTTATCAGCAAGCGATATACGCAGCGCATTGAGCGGCATAACCTGAATCTGAGGCAGCATCTGGCAAGGCTGGGCAGGAAGTCACTGTCTTTCTCAAAATCGGTGGAGCTGCATGACAAAGTCATCGGGCATTATCTGAACATAAAACACTATCAGTAAGTTGGAGTCATTACCGGTGCTCTGATATATTTATTATACTATAGTGGGGTATGTGTTGATCTTAATGTAATACTCCCCTATAGTATAAGAAATACAGAGCAGTGAGGTAAGCAATGCCCAGTACTCCTGAAGAGAAAAAAAAGGTCCTAACCCGGGTTCGCCGTATCCGGGGTCAGATTGATGCTCTGGAAAGAGCACTTGAAAGTGGCGCTGAATGCCGTTCCGTTCTCCAGCAAATCGCCGCCGTCCGGGGCGCCGCTAACGGACTGATGGCAGAGGTGCTGGAGAGCCACATACGGGAAACCTTTGACCAGAATGACAGCTACAGTCATGAAGTCAGTAAATCAGTTGACGATACGATTGAGCTGGTTCGTGCCTATCTTAAATAGGTGAGGCCATTATTACATTGAGGATATATTACGTATGAAATCACGTGCCGCTGTTGCATTTGCACCAGGGAAGCCCCTGGAGATTGTTGAAATTGATGTTGCTCCGCCTAAAAAAGGCGAGGTGCTGATTAAAAACACCCACACAGGTGTCTGCCATACCGATGCCTTTACCCTCTCAGGGAATGACCCTGAGGGCGTTTTCCCGGTGGTTCTCGGCCACGAGGGAGCCGGTATCGTCGTTGAAGTTGGTGAAGGCGTCACCAGTGTGAAGCCGGGTGACCATGTTATTCCGCTCTACACCGCTGAATGCGGGGAGTGTGAATTCTGCCAGTCCGGTAAAACGAACCTCTGTGTATCGGTTCGCGAGACTCAGGGCAAAGGACTGATGCCTGACGGGACCACTCGCTTTTCATACAACGGTCAGCCTCTTTACCACTACATGGGATGTTCCACATTCAGTGAATACACCGTTGTGGCCGAGGTTTCTCTGGCAAAAATTAACCCGGAGGCGAACCATGAACACGTCTGCCTGTTGGGTTGTGGCGTGACTACCGGTATTGGCGCCGTCCATAACACGGCTAAAGTGCAGCCGGGCGATTCAGTTGCCATTTTTGGTCTGGGGGCAATTGGTCTGGCTGCGGTACAGGGGGCCCGTCAGGCAAAAGCGGGACGTATTATCGCTATCGATACTAATCCGACAAAATTTGACCTGGCCCGTCAGTTCGGGGCCACTGACTGCATTAACCCGAATGATTATGACAAACCGATTAAAGATGTTCTGCTGGATATCAACAAGTGGGGTATTGACCATACCTTTGAATGTATCGGTAACGTTAACGTCATGCGTGCAGCGCTGGAAAGTGCTCACCGTGGGTGGGGGCAGTCCGTTGTCATTGGTGTCGCAGGGGCCGGACAGGAGATTTCCACCCGTCCTTTCCAGCTGGTCACCGGGCGCGTATGGAAAGGTTCCGCGTTTGGCGGAGTAAAAGGCCGCACTCAGCTCCCCGGTATGGTCGAGGATGCCATGAAGGGGGATATTGACCTTGAGCCATTTGTAACCCATACGATGACACTGGATGAAATCAATGACGCCTTCGAGCTTATGCATGAAGGCAAATCTATCCGGACAGTGATTCATTACTGATCCCATCAGAATTTTAATCAACTCAAACTGAAGGAAGTGGAAAATGACAACTCCGGTAATTTCTGGTGACGGCATCTTTTCTCATGTGTTCATTGGCGCAGCCGATGTCGAGAAATCCTCCGCATTTTACGATGTCGTCCTGGGCACGCTTGGTATCAATAACCTCGGCCCGTTTGGCAACGGCTGGGTACTCTATGGCCGCGAAAAGCCGGCATTTATCATTGCCCGTCCGGGCAACGGTGAAGCACCTTCCGCTAACGGGGTGACTGTCGGCTTCGCTGCTGCCACCCCGGAAGAGGTTGATGCTTTCCATGCTGCCGGCCTTGCCGCCGGTGGAGCTGATGAAGGTCAACCTGGCCCGCGTGGTCACCTTCCCGGGGCCTATGCTGCCTACCTGCGGGATCCGGCGGGTAACAAAATCACGGCGTATACGTTTATCTGACGTCCGGATTTAAAGATACTTCCCCTGGCTTCGGTCAGGGGAAATAACCATGAGATAACGGCTGATGGAACTCATTGAGCAGCATGCCAGCTCTGGCGGCTGGCAAAACGTGTACCGGCATTATTCACAATCCCTTAATTGTGAAATGAATTTCGGTGTGTATCTTCCTCCCAAAGCAGTAACAGAAAAACTGCCGGTACTATACTGGTTGTCGGGCCTGACCTGTACTGAGCAGAATTTCATCACCAAATCAGGTATGCAGCATTATGCAGCCCGGCATAACGTCATCGTTGTTGTCCCGGATACCAGTCCCCGGGGTAATAATGTCCCGGATGCCGACAGTTACGATCTTGGCCAGGGGGCCGGTTTTTATCTGAACGCGACGGAACAGCCGTGGAATGTTCATTACAGGATGTATGACTATATTCTCAGAGAGCTTCCGGATGTCGTCATGAATCATTTTCCTGCAACGGCAAGAAAATCTATATCCGGTCATTCTATGGGAGGGCTGGGTGCTCTGGTGCTGGCTCTGCGAAATCCTGGTGAATATGTGAGCGTATCAGCATTTTCCCCGATAGTATCGCCTTCTCAGGTGCCATGGGGGCAACAGGCATTTAGCGCTTACCTGGGTGAAAACAGAAAAACGTGGGAAGCCTACGATCCAGTCAGCCTCATTTTACAGGGTGAAAAATTACCAGAAATCTTCATTGATCAGGGGCTGAGTGACGCCTTTTATGAAGAGCAACTGCGCACCAAAATCCTTGAGAGAGTATGCAATGAGATGAACCTCAATGCGTCGTTCCGATATCATACTGGATACGACCACAGCTATTATTTCATTTCCAGCTTTATTGGTGAGCACATTGCTTACCATGCCAACAGGCTCAGGCTGTCAGCATGAGTTGATTTCCAGCCTCAGAAAATGTGCTTAATTTTCAGGCCTGAACAGGGCCTGAACCCTGCAGACCTGAGATGTACTGTAACTGGTGGCTTCAGCAGTTTCTCTTATGCTCAGTTTCTTGACCTGTCGGTAATACAGAACTTTCTTATGTCGTTCCTGATCGGCCTGTTTGCCCCGGTGAATCGCCACGGATAATCTAGACACTTCCGAGCCGTTGATAATACTGGTTTTCATATTCTGTCGGTGACATCTGTTCGCTAGAACCATGCCGACGCTTACTGTTA
>NZ_JBMKHJ010000069.1:0-6537 GCF_049237265.1 Enterobacter cloacae complex sp. IR5384
AAAAAAGTACGATCGACACCCGTTTTTCATGGCTGAAAACGGGGGATGATAAGCGTGCTCCGATGACGGAAGCAGATTATGCAAAATTTAAAGCTCATGCAGAAGCGTTGTGCTTTGATTCCGGATCTCTCGGCAGCGGAAGACTGTGGCATTTCGAGCCTAAGGTGATAATTAACCACTTAAGGAACTGTAGTTGGTTGAGTTTTTCTGAAATGAAACAAATAGTACCCAGTCATGCACTTCGACAGTCCGGTAGAAATCGATATGCCTGGGAAGCGATTAATACAAATTTAAGAGAGTCCGGCTCTATTTTAAGCAATCAAATTTCAAATTTGAACTATGCAATGAGGAAGTATTGTATTAACACTTCATTTAGAATTGCATGTTTTTTAGGAAATGCAATACAAGAAACGGGTTGGCTAAGTACTCTTCACGAGGGAAATGGTAGCAATCTTTGGTACGCACCATGGTATGGACGAGGTTTTCTCCAATTAACTAACCCAGACAATTATTTGAATTATTTTAAATATATTGGGAAAACTGTTCAGGAACCACTTAGACAAATCCTGGTTAATACCTATGCTTCAATCGCAGCTCAGCCTCCTGGAAATAGATCTAATGCTACACTGCAAGATCGTCACTTCCCTACGCTTTCAACAGAGTTTATTGAGTTGAGAAACGATGTTAGCAATAGTGATTCATCTAGCATATTAGCTGCGGATAGTGCCAGCTTTTACTGGGTTAAAAATAAAATGGCTAAATATGCTGATAAAGAGCATGTTTTAGAACGAGTATCACTTAACTCAAATGCTGGGGTTAAATATTACTATAGGAGTCCTAGTTTTTGGGAAGCAAGTGCAGCAGTAAATTTGCCTGGTCGAATCGGTTCACTTTACCATCGTTCACTCAATGGATTTGATTCGAGATGCTGTGCGTAAGGTGTAGAAATTGCTGTTTTAACCGAAAATAAATTCCCGAATGCTTCCGGTAGTTTAGTAGTATATTTTCCGGAAGGATAAAAGCATAGGAAATAACGTTATGAAATTAGTTTGCATGTCATTCTTTCTTAGTATCATCAGTTCTTTCGCTATGGCTTCTGCGACTACTGCTAATGATGGAAGTTCATCAGTAATTAGAAGTTTGTCATCTGATTCTAATGCTGATATTTCTTCATCATCTAGCTTTGATTCATGTAATGTACATTTCAGTGACTATGAATATCCAAAATTAACTGATGACGAATATTTCGAGAAAAAGTATCCTATATCTGAATGGAGTTGCCTATATTCAGGAGAGGCTTTTGAAGCCGGGTATGATAGCCAGCAGGTTAACAATAAAGGTATTAATGTTAGCAGTTCAGACAATAAAATTATTTACGATTATAAAAACAAAGATTGGAAACTAGTCCCTGATAAAACATATGTTAAAAATGGAAATCCTAATCATCTATCATTAGTGAAGGTGAAAGGTAAAAATTCAAATGGGTTTATGGCTGTCAACCGCATGGCTAAGTTCAATGATGGAAGTGTCGGTGAAAGTGTTTATTTCTGTTTGATTCACAAAAATAACGCTCTTTGTGGTTCAGGAAACAGTGCTGTAATGAATGCTGGTGAAGATTTATCTAAAAAGACACTGAAACTTCTTGAGTCTATCTCATTTGATGAAAATTAAGATTTTTAAAATTGCAATTCTGAAGCCTGATGCTTACGGTAAAAATTACAGTTAATTATACGATGAAGTGTGAATGAGTTCTTGAGTGATTATGAAAAATGCAATTATATTGCTGAGCTTAGCTGGTGTGGTTAATTTTTATTCGCCAGGTGTGCTTGCGAATGCTGCGGATGTATCAGCTGCAGTAAAGAACTATACTTTTAAAGAAGGGGAGGCTTACGGCTTATCTCAAGTTTACAAGGTTAATGCTCCAGATGTTGGGTTTCCTCCTTATTATATTTTTATGAAATTAGGTGTTGAGTATGCATATCCTTTTGTTTTTAACCGCGAGGGTGTACCAGGGAAAGATGAGCCTTATAGCCGGTGCAATGTAGTACTAAACTTTAATGCCCAATATCTTATACCGGACAGGAAATATAACTCAGGATATGCGGAAGATTCTGAACCATGCCTCGGTATGGAAAAATTGTGGATTATTAAAGGTAGTAAAGATATTAAATGGTTTGTGACTGATACTTTATACAAATCTGAAGGTGATACTCCGGAGAAAACAGAAGAGGTTTACTTTTATACAAATGGTAATTTTTGCTTCTCTCAAGAGGCAAGTGTAAAGCTAGCAGCGAATAAAATTACTATGGAAGGCCTAAAAAATATAGCCTTAGATAAGAAAGATTTCGAGCAATGCGCAAAGTAAATTGATTTTTAAATATTATGTTAAATAAGTATGATGTTAACGCTAGTAATAGAGTTGGCCTGTTTTTAGGTTAAGGAGTTGTTGGGTCTGGTTATTTATTGTCGATGCAGGGAGTTAGTTAGTAACAGGTAAAAAAAGACAGTGAAAAAATGGTGTAAATATTGATATAACTGTTGGTGGTAAATTAATTCCTGAATCTAAGAAAAATAAAAATACAGAGCTTGGCCATTGGTATGGCAGTGTTCAGGATGAAGTTGATGAATACTATTCTGGTATTAAATGTAACTCCAAAGGTGGGCGTATTGCTGGTTCGTATAGCTGGATAATAGGGTAACAGCGGAGACTTAGATGTTCACAAATTTCGAGGAAGAGGATTTAAAATACTTACTGGGTTGGACACGTATTCAAGTTATTGGGTGTATCGTGGTTGGCTGAGTAAGAGTGACTTTGATAATTCATGGTGGAGTGATGCTGAATATAAAAAATGGCATGAAGAAAACCCCTCCAGAAATAGAATCTCCTCACAAGATAACTGAGATCCCATATAACTGTATAGATACTGGTGGTTTTTTATCGTTGGTTTTAAAATGAAGGATGTATTTCCATCAGATAAAGATGATTCAGTTGTTGAAAGCAAGTGCCAGGATCTATTTTTAGGGAGTAAACTATGAATTATAAGGAGGGATTCTCCTCCCCAAGAACATTGGGTATGGGGCTAAGTGAATAAATAATCTATCATGGGAGGACTCAGTAGCACGGAGAATAAATCCAGGGAGAATGGCATTTGAGGACGTCAGATGGCCTGCGTTTAAGCATGCTTGGTATATGCTTAACGATTCTACAGACCAGGAATCCGATTATTTTGCCATTACGGCGTAAAGAATCCACTCGCATAACAGGTTGCTTTGACACGGTTCCCCTAAAAAGGGGGGGGGCTAAAAACATTTATACGCTGTTTCTTAAAATTTTTCTTATTGTATTGTTTCACTGTATGTCTGAAGCATCAGGGACTGAGGTGAAACATTTCCACATCGGTTTGCTTCGGGTGTAGCCCAACAGGAACAATCACCACCTCCATAGCAAGTGGTTTAAGGATGACAATAAAAATGAAACTTTTAAAGTTGTTAATAGTGTTATTTGTATTAATGTTTTTCTCATTTTTTGCAATGAGTTCAAATTCAAAGACAACTCCTCAACAGATAGTCAGTGATTTTATAAGTGACTATGAGCAATGGAATCAATCTGCTACGCAAAATTTAAGTGAAGATACAGGCTTTCAGGCGAAAGACGAGTACATTAAATTACTGAATAAATATTGCACTCAATCTTCTGATAGAATTGGTTATGATTTTTATGGGCAATATTCTTTGCGTATTGCCGGAGGGGAGAAGGTAATCAACATCAAAAAAACAATCAGCACGTTATAATTAAAACTGGTGTACCGTCTAGATTTGGTGAAACCGAGTCTGATATGGATTATTTTGAATATTATTTAACTCTATTAAAAGACAAGTATTTAATTGAAGAAGTGTATCAATTGACAAGGTCTGGTAAAAAAATAAAAACGTTATAATTATCTGATTTTAAATCAAAGATGCCCATTTGTAATATGCTTGCTGGAGTATTTGATTTAGAACTTGTTAAGTATAGCGTTTGAAATTTTATTCTAGATCTTTGGCTAAGAAAATATGTCTTATTCCCTTAAATATTTTCCTGAACGTTACATGCAACCAGTTCCATCAAAAACATTATCCTGGCGTCGATGCTGGTTATCAGCATAATCCTCATGCGGATATTCTGGCACTGCATCTTCTCAATTTCCGGTTTATGAAAAAACGAAATTTGTCGAGATAAAAAATCCTGTATATGGTGCATTGATGGTCTTTCGTACATATGTTGAATCAAGTGATGAATTTACAGGAAATGGACATGTAACGTTTGTTTATGGAAAAACGAGTAATGGTGATATTGCTGGGTTAGGCGGCAACCAGGGAGGTAAAGCATATGGTGGAGGTACTATCAAGTTATCAATGTATAGTACCACGAAACCAACATCCAGATTCAAAATGACTGTCAGAAAAATAGCAGAAACCCCAGTATTTCAAAAATTTTATAAGTATTATATTCCTGTGGCGTATAAAGAATATTATTCAAAAATTTCGGTGGAGTTACCTTTAGTTGATGTTGACGATGTTAATAAGAATTTATTCGGGTTTGATAGTGAAAATAAATCTGCGAATGATGAAGGTGGTGGTCGATGAAAAATTATAGAATTATAATTGTGTTACTGTTGTTGTCATCTAGAGTGCTGGCAGGAGACCCCGGTGGAATATCCTTACTTGTTAAGGCCTTGCCGTCGGCTAGTGATTATAAATATGTTCTTGATGGCTTTTTTAGAAATTATTACGGTATGGACAATCCTCGTACTCCTACGTGTGATCAAAAAGATTATGTCCCATATATTGATAATATATATCTGAATACCCTTCCTAAAGATATTGATGACAGTGTTTTAATAAAGTCTATAACAGACTCATCGGCCAGAACTCAGATTGCTAAAATATTATCATCTTACTCTGATGATCAAATTTCTGGGTTTGATGGAGTTCTTTTTTATGCTGCTAACGATAATAAATTGTTTATTTACACGTTTGATTCAAAATCTCCAGTGTATATTTTCAAAAATGAGTTGAATATTAATGATATTATTAATTTTAAGTTTTTGGGAAGATCTATTTGCCAGTCAATAAGCTCAAAAATACTCCCTCCTAGCCCTTGATGATATTGAATCAAGCAAATTTATTTCGATTGTATTTGATATCGAAGGAATTTAGTGTGAATGTATACGGCATTGCTCGGTAGTATAATATATCATTTCCTAATGAATTGCACCCTTGATAATCAATTTCTGTAAGCAAAAGTGGTAGCAATACTACTGATTAGTCTGAAGAACCAGCAGTTAATCCTCCAGCCTCAAAATCAGTGAATAAACAACCACGACAAAATAGATAGATAAGTACCAGTAAAAAATACTGGAATCGGTTGGGGGGGGGCGGAAATCCGATTGCGTTACTCCCCAATGAACAGAGAGAGGCTCCATGGATGGCAGTTGCATTAGAGGAAGGAGATGCTCGATGGAAATGGAAGCGTGTAAAGGAAGGAGATGGTGGAATAAACTACCATAAGAAGACTGGCATTAATATAGCATCAATGGTTGGTTTTGGTCGGAATATGCAGGCAGGGTAGCGCCAGTTCTCAATCCTTCAAAAAAACAAAAATTTCATAAAAATATCTGAGCCTATATATGGTGCAATAGTTGTTTTGCGGAAAAAAGGCTCCTGGACAGGGCATGTTGCTTTTATATACTGTCTTTTTGAAGATGGTGAAATAGGTGTGCTTGGCGGAAATCAAGGAAATAGTGTTACAATAAATCCATTATATCAAGTTTATATGAATGGACATTTAAATTATGAACTGATAGGATTCTATATACCTAAGTCATATTACCTTTATGCACAAAAAATAATAAGTTCAGGTATGAGGGAAACTACGATGTCTAATATTGCAGAGTTGCGTGAAAGCCTTGTAGCCAATCTACCCTCGAATGAGGATGAAAGAACGAGGTAATAAATAAGGGGGGGGGATATGAAGTGTTATTTTGTTTTAGCGGTGTTCCTTGGTTACAGTTCCTGCGTACTGGCAGAAGAGTGTATGGATAATGCAAATATAAATTCTTTAAGAGAGATATTTAAGGAAAACAATAAAAAGTTGCTGATTGAAATGTCTTCACAAGAAGTAAGGCATTATATTGAAAGTGATTTATTGATCAAAAATGAATACAGTACACTTGTTAATGTATCTGAGGTTTACTATGGCTGGGGTGTTGACAAAAAAACAAAGTATCCTGTTAACACCTCGGCAGTTTACCCAAAAAAAAAGTGTGTGTATGGAATATATCTTTTGCGCTACCAGAGTACATGCGAAAAAAATGTGATGATGATGGTGCTTATGGATATTTTATTGAATTTAAGAAAGTTAATGGAAAAATAGTTCTGTATAATTACACCTTGACCTGCTCCCCGTTGATTAGTACACCCCGATGTTAGTAATGTCTTCATAAGCCACATGAGGACATCCCCATGAAGAAGCGTTTTTCCGACGAACAGATCATC
>NZ_JBMKHJ010000070.1:0-6355 GCF_049237265.1 Enterobacter cloacae complex sp. IR5384
CCAATGAGCGCAATGTTTTCCATGATAGTTCTCCGAATGAAAGCCTGTCCTCAGCATAGTACCGGGAAGGAGGGAGTGACCATCTCATTAAATAAAGCACGCTAAGCGTGCGTGGAGGCTGGCACCCAGCGGTACAGCGTCGGAATGGACACGCCGAGGTTCTTGGCCACGTCCTTGGGCGGCACCCCGCTGGCCAGCAGCTTCTTGGCCGACTCGATCTTGCTGTCGGTCATCTTCGGCTTGCGGCCGCCTTTGCGGCCGAGCTGCTTGGCGACTTCCAGCCCGGCGCGGGTGCGCTCGACGGTCAGCTCGCGCTCCATTTCGGCAAGGCTCGCCATGACGTGGAAGAAGAACCGCCCGGATGGTGTGCCGGTGTCGATGGAGTCGGTGAGGCTCCTGAACTGGACACCGTGCTTGTGCAGATCGCCGACCAGATCGACCAGTTGCTTGACCGACCGGCCCAGCCGGTCGAGCTTCCAGACGACCAAAGTATCGCCTTCGCGCAGCATTTCGAGCGTCTTGGCCAAGCCAGGCCGGTCTGCCCGCGTGCCACTCACCTTGTCCTCGAAGACCTTTTTACATCCGGCCTTGCTCAAGGCTTCGCGTTGCAGCTCCAGGTTCTGATCCTGCGTCGAGACGCGCGCATAGCCAATCAACATGGCTTGTCTCGCGCCCGGTCGATGCGTTCCTGCATCGCCTGCATCACTTCTTCGTGGGTGTACGATCTGGCGTTGGCGTCGGTGGCTTGCCGCAGGGCTTCCTCAACCTCGCGCGTCATCCGCTCGTAATCCTCCGGCCACAGCGCTTGCTCCATGCGCAGCGACGCCTGACTCAGCAGGTGCAGCAGGCTGAACAGCCGCATGTCGTTGGTGGCGACGATGCGCTCCCGAATCTGCTCCTGAATAGCTTCGCTAGCCCGATGCGCTTGTGGTGTGGCAGTCCCCTCGTAGTCAGCGGGGAATTCCGCTTCCTCGGCAATCCTTGCCCAGGCGCTGGCCAGCGCCTCGATGGTTGACGTGCTCATTTCCGCCGCTCCTGTGCTCTTTGGCGAATCAACCGGCCAAGGGGCCTCGACGCGAAAACCAGCAGCATCACGCCTATCGGATACCAGGTCGAGAAGACCACCAAGGCATCGAAGGCTGGCCGTCCGGTGTTGGTAGGCAGTACGGCGGTCACAGCCATCAACCCGCCGACCGTCCAGATGATGCGCCACACGTAGGGCATCACGCGGGGCACGTAGCCGTCATCGAAAGCGGTCTGGTAGTAGCGGCGCAGGCCGCGCTCGGCAAGCGCCTGGCGCTGCCGCTCCGACAGCGCATCCGTCCGGCCATACCAGCGCCGGAATGGTGGACAGCGCAGCAGCAAAGGGGTGAAGAGGATCATCACCGCCACGATCGCGACACCCCACGCCATGACGGCGCCGGCATCGGGCCGCTTGGCGTTCTCGATCACGGGCGCGAAGACGCCCGGAGCACCGATCATCCAGAACAGCGCAATGTGCTGATGGAAGGAGAGCTTCATTTGCTCATCCACTTGCGCAGCAGGCGCTTTTTCAGGGAGGCGCGTTCTTGCGGGTTGCGTCCCTTGTGATTGGCGATGCGATCCGCCGTGGCGGCCTGGCGCTTGACGGGCCAGTAGGAGCGGCCATCCTTGCCCATCGACCAGACGCTGCTGGCCTGGTTTTCCAGCAGGGGCAGATGGGCGCTCAGGGCTTCGGGCGACGCGCTGGTCAGCGCCGTGCGCTCACGGGTGCGCCAGCGCTGATGCCAGAGCTTCTTGTCCTCGCGCTCGCTGCCGCAGGTCGTGTGCCCGACGATGGGTGTTTTGCGGCGGCTGCGGCTCATAACGTAGTGGTCTCCAAGAACATTCAGGACTGATCCCAGGCGTCGATGGTCAAGACCTGATCGGCAGGACAGGCGGCTACGCGGTCGGGAACTGGATGGTGTTCAGTCTCATGCCGACCCCATTCGATTGATCGCGTCGCTTGCGGCACGCTGCGACGCAAGGAGGTTTGCGACCTGGTTTAGCAGCCGTGTCCGCTGCATGTCTGTTACCTATCTCCCCGACCGCTCATTGGACCAACTCCAGAGATTGGGCTCTATCGCTCAGCCAATACGAAACCGGCATTGGCTGATGCCACAACCGAGACTAACACAAATGGCTCGGTACCTGTATTTCGCGCCCCGTGCACTTGGCCCGGTCTTGCCACGGCTATCTCACCTTCCCTGAGGGCACGAACAATCCCATTGCCCTGAAAGTAATCAGCCATTCCCGACAAAACAGTCCACGTGTCTTGGCCGTGAGGATGAATGTGAGCCGCAATTTCCTGCCCGGGATGGACATGCCAAACCACGATAATTGAGTCTCGGGTTTCAAGCACAACGGAACGAATAGGCTCGCCTTCGGACGGCTGAACATACTCGGCTACAGAAAATATTCTCGATTCAACAGTCATCGGAGATCCCTCTTTCACAGTTGTCGTTACGGTCTTCATCGTCGGCATCCTGACGCACGGCGGGCAATTGCTGGAGCAACGCCGGCAGCCATTCCTGTACCGTCTCCCACACCACATCGAGGTTGATGTCGAAATAGCCGTGAGCCATGCGATTACGCATATTGCGCATGCTGCGCCACGGCACGTCGGCATGCGCCTGGGTGAACTCGACGTAGCCATCCATCACCTTTGTGGCCGCCTCGCCGATGACGATCAGGCTCATGATGACGGCCTGCTGGGTGCGCTTGTCGGCCAAGAAGTCGTCCTTGGCCATCCCTTCCACGAAGCTGCGCGCATCGGTTGCGGCCTGCTGAATGTGGTCGAGGTAATCGGGCAGGCGGTTCTCGCTCATATCGGTTGCGCCTCCGCGAGCACCTTGGCCCGGAACTTCGGCGGCAGGTCGCCGGGAGTCAGCAGATCGACGTCAACGCCGAGCAGCGATTTCAGTTCTTCTTCCAAATCGCCCAAGTCCAACAACGTGGCACCGGGCAGCGCATCGACCAACAGGTCGAGGTCGCTGCCATCCCGGTCGGTGCCATGCAGCACCGAGCCGAAGACGCGCGGGTTCGCGGCGCGAAAGCGGCCTACCGCTTCACGCACTGCGCTTCGCTTCATGTCAAGCACAACAGACGGTCGCATGCGCATCCTTTCTTATCGAAACTCGTTGAGATGATATGCAATCAAGAATAGAATTTCAAGAACTATTTTCGAGAATCGCAATGCCTTGATTCCCGTGCCGCGCCGGTTGCCTTGGCGGGCTTGTCACAAACCTACGTTTTCAAGAAGAAGGAAACCGCATGCCCCGCCGTTCGATCCTCTCCGCCGCCGAGCGCGAAAGCCTGCTGGCGTTGCCGGACACCAAGGATGAGTTGATCCGTCACTACACGTTCAGCGAAAGCGACCTCTCCATCATCCGGCAGCGGCGCGGCCCGGCCAATCGGCTGGGCTTCGCGGTGCAGCTCTGCTACCTGCGCTTTCCCGGCGTCATCCTTGGCGCTGATGAGCCACCGTTCCCGCCATTGCTGAGACTGGTCGCCAACCAGCTCAAGGTCGGCATCGAAAGCTGGGACGAGTACGGGCAGCGTGAGCAGACCCGACGCGAGCACCTGGTCGAGCTGCAAACGGTGTTCGGCTTCCAGCCGTTCACGATTGGCCACTACCGGCAGGCTGTCCAGTTGCTGACCGAGCTGGCCATGCAAACCGACAAGGGCATCGTGCTGGCCAGAGCCTTGATCGAGCACCTGCGGCGGCAGTCGGTCATTGTGCCCGCCCTCAACGCCGTCGAGCGGGCGAGCGCCGAAGCGATTACCCGCGCCAACCGGCGTCTCTACGACGCCTTGGCTGAGCCGCTGACGGACGTGCATCGCCGTCGCCTCGACGATCTGCTCAAGCGCCGCGACAACGGCAAGACGACGTGGCTGGCCTGGCTGCGGCAATCCCCGGTCAAACCGAACTCGCGGCACATGCTGGAACACATCGAACGCCTCAAGGCGTGGCAGGCGCTCGACCTGCCCTCCGGCATCGAGCGGCTGGTTCACCAGAACCGGCTGCTCAAGATCGCCCGCGAGGGCGGCCAGATGACGCCCGCCGACCTGGCGAAGTTCGAGCCGCAGCGGCGTTACGCGACCCTGGTGGCGCTCGCCATCGAGGGCATGGCCACCGTCACCGACGAAATCATCGACCTGCATGACCGCATCCTGGGCAAGCTGTTCAATGCCGCCAAGAACAAGCATCAGCAGCAGTTCCAGGCATCCGGCAAGGCGATCAATGCCAAGGTGCGGCTGTTCGGGCGCATCGGCCAGGCGCTGATCGAGGCCAAGCAAGCGGGCCGCGATCCGTTCGCCGCCATCGAGGCCGTCATGTCCTGGGATGCTTTCGCCGAGAGCGTCACCGAAGCGCAGCGGCTCGCGCAACCCGAGGACTTCGATTTCCTGCACCGCATCGGCGAGAGCTACGCCACGCTGCGCCGCTACGCGCCGGAATTTCTCGACGTGCTCAAGTTGCGGGCCGCGCCCGCCGCCAAGGACGTACTCGACGCCATCGAGGTGCTGCGCAGCATGAACAGCGACAACGCCCGCAAGGTGCCCACCGACGCGCCGACCGAGTTCATCAAGCCGCGCTGGCAGAAGCTGGTGATGACCGACACCGGCATCGACCGGCGCTACTACGAACTGTGCGCGCTGTCGGAGCTGAAGAACGCGCTGCGCTCCGGCGACATCTGGGTGCAAGGCTCGCGCCAGTTCAAGGACTTCGAGGACTACCTGGTGCCGCCCGCGAAATTCGCCAGCCTCAAGCAGGCCAGCGAATTGCCGCTGGCCGTGGCCACCGATTGCGACCAGTACCTGCATGACCGGCTGACGCTGCTGGAAACGCAGCTCGCCACCGTCAACCGCATGGCGCTGGCCAACGAGCTGCCGGACGCCATCATCACGGAGTCGGGCCTGAAGATCACGCCGCTCGATGCGGCGGTGCCCGATACCGCACAGGCCCTGATCGACCAGACGGCGATGATCCTACCGCACGTCAAGATCACCGAATTGCTGCTGGAGGTAGACGAATGGACGGGCTTCACCCGGCACTTCGCCCACCTGAAGTCAGGCGACCTGGCCAAGGACAAAAACCTGTTGCTGACCACGATCCTCGCCGACGCGATCAACCTGGGCCTGACCAAGATGGCGGAATCGTGCCCCGGCACGACCTACGCCAAGCTGGCCTGGCTGCAAGCCTGGCACATCCGCGACGAAACCTACGGGGCGGCACTGGCCGAGCTGGTCAACGCGCAGTTCCGACATCCCTTCGCCGGGCATTGGGGCGACGGCACCACGTCATCGTCGGACGGCCAGAACTTCCGCACCGGCAGCAAGGCCGAGAGCACCGGCCACATCAATCCGAAATACGGCAGCAGCCCAGGGCGGACGTTCTACACCCATATCTCCGACCAGTACGCGCCGTTCCACACCAAGGTCGTGAACGTCGGCGTGCGCGACTCGACCTACGTGCTCGACGGCCTGCTGTATCACGAATCCGACCTGCGGATCGAGGAGCACTACACCGACACGGCAGGGTTCACGGACCACGTCTTCGCGTTGATGCACCTGCTGGGCTTCCGCTTCGCCCCGCGCATTCGTGACCTGGGCGACACCAAGCTCTACATCCCGAAGGGCGATGCCACCTACGAGGCGTTGAAACCGATGATCGGCGGCACGCTCAACATCAAGCACGTCCGCGCCCATTGGGATGAAATCCTGCGGATGGCCACCTCGATCAAGCAGGGCACGGCGACGGCCTCGCTGATGCTCAGGAAGCTTGGCAGCTACCCGCGCCAGAACGGCCTGGCCGTCGCCCTGCGTGAGCTGGGACGCATCGAGCGCACACTGTTCATCCTGGACTGGCTGCAAAGCGTCGAGCTGCGCCGCCGCGTGCATGCCGGGCTGAACAAAGGCGAGGCGCGCAACGCGCTGGCCCGCGCCGTGTTCTTCAACCGCCTGGGGGAAATCCGCGACCGCAGCTTCGAGCAGCAGCGCTACCGGGCCAGCGGCCTCAACCTGGTGACGGCGGCCATCGTGCTATGGAACACGGTCTATCTGGAGCGGGCCGCGAACGCCTTGCGTGGCCACGGTCAAGCCGTCGATGACGGCCTGTTGCAGTACCTGTCGCCGCTCGGCTGGGAGCACATCAACCTGACCGGCGATTACCTCTGGCGCAGCAGCGCCAAGATCGGCGCGGGCAAGTTCAGGCCGCTACGGCCGCTGCAACCGGCTTAGCGTGCTTTATTTAATGAGATGGTCACTCCCTCCTTCCCGGTACTATGCTGAGGACAGGCTTTCATTCGGAGAACTATCATGGAAAACATTGCGCTCA
>NZ_JBMKHJ010000071.1:0-6350 GCF_049237265.1 Enterobacter cloacae complex sp. IR5384
GAATGATGTCACGCTGAAAATGCCGGCCTTTGAATGGGTTCATGTGCAGCTCCATCAGCAAAAGGGGATGATAAGTTTATCACCACCGACTATTTGCAACAGTGCCCTTTATGGCACGCAAGCTGGAAGAGTTAGGGCATTTTCCAAAGCTGATATCACCGCAATTTGTCCGCCCATTCGTTAAAAGCAACAAAAATGACTTCGTTGATGCTGAAGCTATCTGTGAAGCAGCATCACGTCCATCTATGCGTTTCGTGCAGCCCAGAACCGAATCTCAGCAGGCAATGCGAGCTCTGCATCGTGTCCGTGAATCCCTGGTTCAGGATAAGGTGAAAACAACTAATCAGATGCATGCTTTTCTGCTGGAATTTGGTATCAGCGTTCCGCGAGGTGCTGCCGTTATTAGTCGACTGAGTACCCTTCTTGAGGACAGTAGTTTGCCTCTTTATCTCAGCCAGTTACTGCTGAAATTACAACAGCATTATCACTATCTTGTTGAGCAGATTAAAGATCTGGAATCTCAGTTGAAACGAAAGTTGGACGAAGATGAGGTTGGACAGCGCTTGCTGAGTATTCCCTGCGTTGGAACGCTGACTGCCAGTACTATTTCAACTGAGATTGGCGACGGGAAGCAGTACGCCAGCAGCCGTGACTTTGCGGCGGCAACAGGGCTGGTACCCCGACAGTACAGCACGGGAGGTCGGACGACATTGTTAGGGATTAGCAAGCGGGGCAACAAAAAGATCCGAACTTTGTTGGTTCAGTGTGCCAGGGTATTCATACAAAAACTGGAACACCAGTCTGGCAAGTTGGCCGACTGGGTCAGGGAGTTGTTGTGTCGGAAAAGCAACTTTGTCGTCACCTGTGCTCTGGCAAACAAGCTGGCCAGAATAGCCTGGGCACTGACGGCGCGACAGCAAACTTACGAAGCATAAAGGCAGAAATACACCAGTTTAAACAATCATTCATCTGGTTTTGCGAATACTGATATTGATGATACTAACGGCCCACCGGCCTGTTGAGGAACCTGTAAAACGGAAAGGCTCATTGAAGCCGTATATTTTCTGGAGGTTCATCAGGCGCGGAACTCATCGAGGCGCGGGAATAAAATCCCATTCAGACGCCGGATAGATTCAAGCAAGCCAACTTGTCGTCAAAATCGGTGTTGCAAAAACGGGAGTGACCATAGATTCCGTTTTCTGAGGCGACCCCCACATAGAGACCTTCCCGGTCATTCACTTTGTAGAGTTTGTCCCTGGGCTTGAGATTGCGCAGCTTGGTATCGGTCAGCATGTACCTTGTCCTTCTTCGTCTCCGATACCCACTCTATTGTAAAAAAGACATTTTTATCTTTTATATTCAATGGCTTATTTTCCTGCTAATTGGTAATACCATGAAAAATACCATGCTCAGAAAAGGCTTAACAATATTTTGAAAAATTGCCTACTGAGCGCTGCCGCACAGCTCCATAGGCCGCTTTCCTGGCTTTGCTTCCAGATGTATGCTATTCTGCTCCTGCAGCTAATGGATCACCGCAAACAGGTTACTCGCCTGGGGATTCCCTTTCGACCCGAGCATCCGTATGAGACTCATGCTCGATTATTATTATTATAGAAGCCCCCATGAATAAATCGCTCATCATTTTCGGCATCGTCAACATAACCTCGGACAGTTTCTCCGATGGAGGCCGGTATCTGGCGCCAGACGCAGCCATTGCGCAGGCGCGTAAGCTGATGGCCGAGGGGGCAGATGTGATCGACCTCGGTCCGGCATCCAGCAATCCCGACGCCGCGCCTGTTTCGTCCGACACAGAAATCGCGCGTATCGCGCCGGTGCTGGACGCGCTCAAGGCAGATGGCATTCCCGTCTCGCTCGACAGTTATCAACCCGCGACGCAAGCCTATGCCTTGTCGCGTGGTGTGGCCTATCTCAATGATATTCGCGGTTTTCCAGACGCTGCGTTCTATCCGCAATTGGCGAAATCATCTGCCAAACTCGTCGTTATGCATTCGGTGCAAGACGGGCAGGCAGATCGGCGCGAGGCACCCGCTGGCGACATCATGGATCACATTGCGGCGTTCTTTGACGCGCGCATCGCGGCGCTGACGGGTGCCGGTATCAAACGCAACCGCCTTGTCCTTGATCCCGGCATGGGGTTTTTTCTGGGGGCTGCTCCCGAAACCTCGCTCTCGGTGCTGGCGCGGTTCGATGAATTGCGGCTGCGCTTCGATTTGCCGGTGCTTCTGTCTGTTTCGCGCAAATCCTTTCTGCGCGCGCTCACAGGCCGTGGTCCGGGGGATGTCGGGGCCGCGACACTCGCTGCAGAGCTTGCCGCCGCCGCAGGTGGAGCTGACTTCATCCGCACACACGAGCCGCGCCCCTTGCGCGACGGGCTGGCGGTATTGGCGGCGCTGAAAGAAACCGCAAGAATTCGTTAACTGCACATTCGGGATATTTCTCTATATTCGCGGTTCAGCAGGCATGTCCCCTTTGAGGGCGACCCGACGACAGGATAATCGACCTTATGGTGCGCAAATATTTCGGCACAGACGGTATTCGTGGCAAAGCCAACGAAGGCGCGATGACGGCGGAAACCGCCTTGCGCGTCGGCATGGCGGCTGGCCGTGTCTTTCGTCGCGGTGACCACCGCCATCGTGTCGTGATCGGCAAGGATACGCGCCTGTCGGGCTATATGCTTGAACCCGCGCTCACAGCCGGTTTCACCTCGATGGGCATGGACGTATTCCTTTTTGGCCCGCTGCCGACAACGTATAGGAAGAATAAACGCCCTTTTCACCCAAGTCCAACAGCTTTGGACCGCAGTTGACTCTTTCGACACCCCTGCGATGCAACCCAATCCGGCTGACGGGGAGCCAGCAACGCTGAAAATTTACCCTCCTCTTTCCCACTAGCGGCTCCTTTTCCGACAACCAGCACGGCGGATCCCTGCCGCGGCGCTGTGAACGCAGCATTTTGATTGGTATCGTTGGCCTTCAGGCTCGTCAGTCAAACAGACCCAGGAGCAGCTCAGCCGGTGGCGCCCGGCTTTCGGGTAACGCCCTGGTCCCGCTGGTTTCGGCTTTGTGCTTCAGGTGATCAAGGATCTGCTTGATCACTATAGGGTCTTCAATGCAGGCGATGACTTTCATGGCGCCGCCGCAGCCGCTGCAGGTCTCGATGTCGATATTGAAAACACGCTTGAGCCGTTGCGCCCATGTCATCGACGCTCGCCGTTGTGCTGGTGTTGCCGGTTCATCAGCCACCCTGACCTTGTTGCCCCTGCCCCGTTTTGCCGGCGTGACCAACGCCCGGTGCCGACTGTTGGGTGCGAACACCCCGTGGAAGCGGGTTAGGTTGACTCTGGGCTTCGGTACCAGGGCGGCCAGCCTTGCAATGAAATCCAATGGTTCGAAAATGACGTGCGTGGTGCCGTCCCGGTACGGCGTCTTGAGCTGGTAGCGCACGTTGCCGCCTCGTGTTAACGACAGCCGCTTCTCGGATACCGCCGGGCGGCTGATGTACCGGCACAGCCGTTCGAGCTTCTTGCGTTCATCGGCCCTGGCCGCCACGCCGGCGTGCAGGCTGGACCCGGCTACCTTGCCAATCCCGTCACCGAACGGATCACCACTGGTCGGCAGAGTTTGCAAAGTGAACACCTTTCGCCCCGCCTGTGAACCGACAGCGATACGGTAAGTGATCGAGTGCCCCAGCAGGGGTGTCATCGGGTCGTCATCCACCGCATCCGAGGCCAGATAGCTGTTTTCGACATCCCGTTCCAGCAGGCCTTGCCGTTCCAGATAGCGACCCACCCGGTGGGCGATGGTGTGCGTCAGCTGGGTGAGCTCTGGGCTGGTCGGCGCCTTGACCCAGCGGAAACGCGCTGAGCCGTGGGATTGCTCGACATACACACCGTCGAGAAACAGCATGTGGAAGTGAACATTCAGATTGAGCGCCGATCCAAAACGCTGGATCAGGGTGACCGCGCCCGTCTTGGCCACTTGGTGGGTATGGCCCGCTTTCTTGACCAGGTGCGTGGCAATGACGCGGTAAACGATGCCCAGCACCCACCCCATGATCTCGGGCCGGCTGGCAAACAGGAAACGCAGCTGAAACGGGAAGCTCAACACCCACTGACGCATGGGTTGTTCAGGCAGTACTTCATCAACCAGCAAGGCGGCACTTTCGGCCATCCGCCGCGCCCCACAGCTCGGGCAGAAACCGCGACGCTTACAGCTGAAAGCGACCAGGTGCTCGGCGTGGCAAGACTCGCAGCGAACCCGTAGAAAGCCATGCTCCAGCCGCCCGCATTGGAGAAATTCTTCAAATTCCCGTTGCACATAGCCCGGCAATTCCTTTCCCTGCTCTGCCATAAGCGCAGCGAATGCCGGGTAATACTCGTCAACGATCTGATAGAGAAGGGTTTGCTCGGGTCGGTGGCTCTGGTAACGACCAGTATCCCGATCCCGGCTGGCCGTCCTGGCCGCCACATGAGGCATGTTCCGCGTCCTTGCAATACTGTGTTTACATACAGTCTATCGCTTAGCGGAAAGTTCTTTTACCCTCAGCCGAAATGCCTGCCGTTGCTAGACATTGCCAGCCAGTGCCCGTCACTCCCACTCGATTGTAAACAAGCACACAAAACCCTTTAGTGACAACAATTTGCAAGAACTATCAGGCTCAGTGCCATGAAAAATACCATGACCAGATCATGAGGTTGAACACGGCTTGCGCCGGCAGCGTTCACGCTCCTGGTCGGCGATCTCGCCCGGCTGCAATGCTAGCTCAGCATCGGTCATGCGCTCCAGCACGTCGCGTAGGCGGATGGTGCAAGGAATGGGCGGCAGCTCGAACTCATAGCCGCCGGCGATCATTTCGGCCGCAATCTCCTCGGTGATGAAAAACGGCTCGTCGTCTTGGTTCGGCTTCTTCATGCCCTTTCCTCCTGGCGCTCATCCTGGCCGACAGCGGCCAGGGCATCGGCTTCCGTCAATGCGTCCTCCACGAACGCGCCGTGCTGCTTCGCTTCGGCCTGGCTGACCTCGGCCCATATCCGTTTCACCTGGGCCGCACTGTACCCGGCCAGCTCGGCGGTCTTGTTGATGCTGTAGCCGGACTTGCGCAGCGCGACAACTTGGGCGCGGCGCTTCGGATCAGCACGGCGGCCCTTGTACCGCCCGGCCTGGCGGGCCAACTCAATGCCTTGGCGCTGGCGTTCGCGCCTGTCCTCGTAGTCGTCGCGGGCCATCTGCAAGGCCAGGCGAAAAAGCATGATCTGCACGGCTTCCAGCACGATCTTGGCGACGCCCTGGGCCTCGGCCGCCAGGTCGGATAGATCGACCACGCCAGGGACGGCCAGGCTTGCGCCTTTGGCCTGTATCGAGGCCACCAGGCGCTCGGCCTCGGGCAAAGGTAGGCGGCTGATGCGGTCGATCTTCTCGGCAATGACCACCTCGCCGGGCTGTAGGTCGCCGATCATGCGCAGCAGCTCAGGCCGGTCGGCGCGTGCGCCGGATGCCTTCTCACGGTAGATGCCGGCGACGTAGTAGCCGGCGGCCTTCGCGGCCGTAGTGATCGCCTCTTGGCGTTCCAAGTCCTGCGCGTCGGTGCTGACGCGCAGATAGACCCGCGCCACCATCGGCGCGGCTACTGGCTTCGTCCTGCGCATACTTGCGGGCTCCTTTGGGCATACGCAAAGTGTCCGGTCATGCTACCCCCGGCCAAAAAGGCCGTCATGCGATTTATCTTGGCCGGGTCGTTATTGGCGGGTCTAAATGGCCGCTCCGTGGATCTCATCGCCAGAAATGGCGATGCGAGATCCAGGGCAGGGCGGCCGCCATCGTCAGACCTGGCGATGGTCGACGCCGGCGCGCATCGTCGGATGTGGCGATGCGAGCTCGAGGTCGGTGGCCACCGCCGGCGACCTGGTGCCATCGTCGGCAATGGCGATGCTGCAGCTCGACGTGCGCGGCCTGGTCGTCTCGGCATCGTCGGATGCGGCGATGCTCGAGCGAGGCGAAAAAAAACCGCCTCGGGGTGTCCGAGGCGGCAAGTCTGCATGCGGTTCAGGGAGGAAGAAACCGCGCCGGCGATCAGGGAGGAAAACCGCGCGGCCTGATGTGCAGCTCGGCCACTTTAGCCGGATTTTTCGACTTATCCGATGCGAGCGGCCCGCCGTGGGCGCTGCTCGATCTGCTGTTGCTTTTTCTCGACGTGCTTCTGCTCCTGGTGCTGCTGCTCGTCGCGCGGCACTGTTGCAAAGTTAGCGATGAGGCAGCCTTTTGTCTTATTCAAAGGCCTTACATTTCAAAAACTCTGCTTACCAGGCGCATTTCGCCCAGGGGATCACCATA
>NZ_JBMKHJ010000072.1:0-6194 GCF_049237265.1 Enterobacter cloacae complex sp. IR5384
GGGGTACGAAGCCCAATGGTACGAAAACGTACGCTAAGGCCATTCGTCCAGCTCCGGTGGTTGTTTCAGCGGCCTCAGTTGCCCATTTAGTACTTGTTCAGTAAGGGTAAACGAATAATGCCCCAACATGTTCACGTGTTTATGGCTGAGCGGAGATAATCTGGCTTCGTCTTCTACTTTCACATCCTCGCCTTGCTGTTTCAAGTGATCAAGAGCGGCCTGCATATAGATTGTGTTCCACAGCACCAGCGCGTTAGTCACCAAACCCAGCGCGCCAAGTTGATCTTCCTGCCCCTCTCGATACCGCTTCCGAATTTCACCACGCTGACCGTGGCAGATCGCCCGTGCGACCGCGTGACGGCTTTCTCCTCTATTCAACTGGGTCAGAATTCGACGGCGGTAGTCTTCATCATCCACGTAGTTCAGCAAGTAAAGTGTCTTATTGATACGGCCCGCTTCAATAATGGCTTGTGCTAGGCTGGAAGGCCGCTCACTTTTCAGTAGCGAACGGATCAGCTCGGAAGCCTGCACTGTACCCAGTTTGAGCGATCCCGCAATGCGCATCATGTCATCCCAGTGTTGTTCGATTTTGTGGGTATTGACGCAACTGCGAGCTAGCTCATCCAATGGGCCATAGTCAGCGGCCTTGTCCACGCGCCAGAACACGGATTCACCTGCGTCTGCAAGACGCGGTGAAAACTGGTATCCAAGCAACCAAAATAAGCCAAACACCATATCGCTGGCACCGGCGGTATCGGTCATAATCTCCATCGGGTTCAAGCCGGTTTGCTGTTCCAGAAGGCCTTCCAGCACAAAGATGGAGTCACGCAGTGTTCCTGGGACGACAATGCCATGAAATCCGGAAAACTGATCCGAGACAAAGTTATACCAGGTAATGCCTCGGCTGGAGCCAAAGTACTTCCGGTTCGGCCCTGCATTGATGGTGCGGATCGGAGTGACAAAGCGCATACCGTCGGCGGATGCCACCTCTCCACCGCCCCACTTATTGGCCAGAGATAAAGTAGACTGGTAGTTCACCAGTTTGGCATTGGCCTTCACCAGCGTCTCGGCACGCAGGTAATTCTGTTTGACCCAGTTTAAGCGGTGTCGGGTTAATGCGGGTACTTGATGCTTAATCAGCGACTCTAAGCCGATGTTGCATGCTTCCGCCAAAAGCACGGCGCAGACGCTGACAGTCAGGCCTTCGGCTCGGGCATTAGATTCGCTAACATGGGTAAATTCATCGGCAAAGCCGGTATGGGCGTGGATCTCCAGCAACAGCTCCGTCAGATCCACGCTGGGAACTAAGGATTCGACCTGTAGGGAGAGCTGCGTTAGGCTGGGCGGTTCATCCAGTTTGGCAAAGTTCGTGATGGTCAATGTGGGCCGTTTGCCGGACAGATCCAGCTCAACTGCTTTGTTGTTGTCGAAGTTGGATGCCACTTGTCTGTAACTTGCATCCAGTTGACGCACCAGAGCGTCAATCGCTTCTTGGGGATTGAGTGGATGACCGAGTGAACGGCACACCTGAATGCGGTTTGCTTGCCATTCCGGCCCTTGTAACAGCTTGGCCCGTGGATCACCCCAGCGGTCGCTGTTCTCTACGTAGATATCACGGCGGCGCAAACTGTCTTGTAACTTATCGAGAAAGCACAGCGTATAGCCTCGCTTGGTCACTCTATCTTCTTTGTCGAACACCAGGCGTTTCCATGGATTAGAGACAATGTCCAGAGGGGCTTCATCCAGTAACTGCTTGCGCGATTCCAACAGCCCACCAAGATATTGATGGGCTTCCAGAGTCGCCTTGCCTGCCGGAGCCGCTTTGAATACGATATCACGCAGTAATTTCGGTAAAAAACGCCTGACCCTGCCATATTGTTCCACCATTTCATCCTGAAAGTTATCATCGTAGGGGCGAGCAAGTTCATGGACGGTGGCAATGGATGTCGCCAGTTTTTCACGAGACATTCTGGCAAAGATAGCTGACCTCAGCTGCTCATCCTGCATGCTTTCAGTGAGTATCAGGGTGCAAACCTCTGCTAGGGCCAACGCAGATTTATCCAAATCCTTCAATGTCCTCAGACGTTTTTTCTGCCCCAACTTTTTCGCCTCACCGGCAATATGGGTGATCAATAAATCCAGCACATCCAAGGCTTCATCTAGGGCCACGGTCTCGTACGTCTTAGCGAAGGCGACTAAAATGGCAGTGCGCTTTTGCTCCGGCATGCGAGCTATCTTGTGCATGGAAATCATGCCTGCGTGACGGGCAATGTTTTTAAAGCGAACGGGAGGAATGCCGGTAAAATCCAGCTCATGCATGCCGAACGCTTTTAGCGCCTGATAACGGTCAATGGCCTCATTGAAAGCTGGACCGCTAATCGTCACCGGCCCCTTGCGGTAGCGGTCAAAGCGGGAAGTTCGTGTTCCCTCAGGAACTTGAAGTAAGGTCTCAAGCTTTGCGATCTGCTTCGATGTCGGCAACGCCGACAACCGTTGCCACAAGCGATTAGTAGCCCGTTCTCGTACCTCGGAAATCAAGCGCGTCAAAGTGGTTTCACCAGGCAAAAGGATTTTATGCTGGACGAGCCAGCCAGTGGCTAGATCGAAAAGTAGGCAGGGCCGCTCGTTGCTGATCCAACTGCGCGTGTAGAGCAAACGGCTTAACCGGAACGACCACGGCCAGCTGAATTCCCGGTATTGGTACTGATCCCGGATCAAGGCGGCGTGCTCCCTTCGTGTGGTCTCCCGTTGCGCATAGGTGGACAATATCGCAACATCATTTAGTCCAAGCTGTCGTGCGACAAACCATTGGGCGTTGACCGGAACCTGTGGCAGGTTGGACATGAAGGTCCCCAGAAATCGAACACAGCCCAACTGCAAAGCAACACCAAAACGGTTCTGATTGCCGCGCCGATGATTGATAAAAGCCAGATCAGCTTCATCCAGATGAAAGTAGCGGGCCAACTGCACTTCATTCGGTTCAGCAGAGAATTGTCCATAGTTGGCTTTCTGTTCCGAAGTTAGAAAATCGACGGGCATGCGTCCCCCAAACAATACTTGTTCAAAATGCGAGACATTCTTAGTGTCTATTAATTTATAACATTTGAGACGGTTAAAAAGAGAACAGAACACCCGTTTACGAAAGGATGCGTGATGGCTGCTGATTTTCTGACCGACAAACAGACACAGAACTACGGGCGTTATGCCGCAGAGCCAAACGAGATCCAGCTGGCACGGTATTTTCATCTTGATGAGCGAGACCTTACTTTCATCAACCTGCGTAGGGGCAGGCATAACCGGTTGGGAATTGCCCTTCAACTCACAACTGCCCGCTTTCTGGGAACCTTCTTGTCCGATCTCATGCAAATACCGCCCGGTGTCCAGTTTTATGTCGCAAGGCAACTTAACATCCGCTATCCAGAGATCATTTCCCGCTATGCTCAAAGGGAAAACACACGTTGGGAGCACCACGGGCTTATCAGGCAGCACTATAGCTATCATGATTTCGGTGATTTCCCGTGGTCGTTCAGACTGAAGCGATTGCTGTATACCCGTGCATGGCTCAGTAATGAACGCCCCGGACTGATGTTCGATTTTGCCACCGCGTGGTTGCTTCAAAATAAAGTGTTGTTGCCAGCCGCATCCACCCTGACGAGAGTCATTGGTGAAATCCGTGAGCGTGCGACCCGCCGCTTGTGGCGAAAATTGGCCGCGCTGCCAAACCGTTGGCAGACCGCACAACTGGCTGGGTTACTTGAAATCCCCGAAGGACAGCGACTCTCAGTGATGGAGCACCTAAAAAGAGGCCCTGTCACTATCAGCGGCCTCGCGTTCACTGAAGCACTTGAACGTTACACTCGCCTGCGCAGCCTGGAGTTTTCCTGTCTGAATTTCACTGGGCTGCCCGCCATACAGCTCCGCAATCTGGCACGCTATGCCGGAATGGCATCGGTGAAATATATCAGCAGAATGCCAGAAGAACGGCGGCTGGCGATCCTTACCGCATTCGTGAAAGCGCAAGAAATCTCGGCGCTGGACGAGGCCGTTGACGTGCTGGATATGCTGATCCTCAATATTACCCGGGAGGCGAAGAAAACCGGGCAGAAAAAGCGACTTAGGACGCTCAAGGATCTTGACCGCGCGGCGTTGCTGCTGGCGCGGGCATGCGCACTTTTACTTGATGAAGATACCGCCGATGATTTGCTGCGAAAGACCATATTCAGCAGTGTGTCTGTCGCCAGACTGGCAGAGTCCGTGGAAAAAGTGAATGAACTGGCCCGCCCCCAGGATACAAACTTTCAGGATGAAATGGTGGAGCAATACGGACGGGTAAGGCGTTTTTTGCCCGCACTACTGCGCGATCTGCACTTCCGTGCGGCCCCAGACGGTGAACATACCTTGGCTGCCATCCATTACCTGGCAGAGCTAAACGGCTCGAAAAAACGGATCCTGGACGATGCACCTGAACATATCATTTCAGGCCCTTGGAAACGCCTGGTGTACGATGCTGACGGTCGGATACAGCGAGCAGGTTACTCGTTGTGTCTGCTGGAGCGACTTCAGGATGCGCTACGCCGTCGTGACATCTGGTTGGAAAACAGCGATCGTTGGGGTGATCCGCGCCAAAAACTTCTTCAGGGGGAGGAATGGCAGGCGCAGCGGGTTCCAGTCTGCCGGGCATTGGGTCACCCCACTAATGGCAGTAAAGCATCGGAGCAATTGGCCGCTCAGTTAGATGAAACCTGGAAAACGGTGGCATCACGTTTTGATCGCAATACCGCCGTGGACATCTGCAATGAAGGTAAACATCCTTCGCTGACCATCAGCAGCCTGGATAAATTGGATGAACCACCGGCGCTGATACAACTGAGCAGCCGAGTCAGACAATTGCTTCCACCCGTTGACCTGACAGAACTGTTGCTCGAGATTGACGCCAGAACTGGCTTCACCCGTGAATTCAGCCATGTCAGCGAGTCAGGTGCCCGTGCGCAGGATCTGCATATAAGCCTGTGTGCGGTGATGCTGGCTGAGGCCTGCAATATCGGACATGAGCCGCTGATCAAGCACAATATCCCTGCACTGACTCGCCATCGTCTGAGCTGGGTGAAACAGAACTACATCCGAGCAGAAACGCTGGTTAGCGCCAATGCGCGGCTGGTTGATTTTCAGTCCTCGTTAGCGTTGGCAGGATACTGGGGGGCGGGGAGGTAGCCTCCGCTGATGGTATGCGTTTTGTCACGCCAGTGAAAACGGTGAATTCTGGCCCCAACAGAAAATACTTTGGTTCAGGGCGCGGCATCACCTGGTACAACTTTGTCTCTGACCAATATTCGGGTTTTCATGGCATAGTGATTCCTGGAACACTGCGGGATTCCATCTTTGTGCTGGAAGGGCTACTTGAGCAACAAACGGGACTAAACCCGGTTGAAATCATGACGGACACAGCAGGTACCAGTGACATTATCTTTGGCCTGTTCTGGCTACTGGGATACCAATTTTCACCTCGTCTGGCGGATGCGGGTGAGGCTGTGTTCTGGCGGGCCGACAAAGCAGCGAATTACGGGGCGTTGGACAAACTGGCGCGGGGTTGTGTTGACCTTTCTAAAATCGAAAGCCACTGGGATGAGATGATGCGGGTTGCCGGTTCGCTGAAGCTGGGCACTATTCATGCGTCAGAACTCATTCGATCGCTATTGAGAAGTACCCGACCGTCAGGGCTTGCTCAGGCAATAATGGAGGTCGGAAGAGTTAACAAGACACTGTATCTTCTCAACTATATTGATGATGAGGACTATCGTCGCCGGATCCTAACACAGTTGAACCGGGGTGAAGGCCGCCATGCCGTTGCAAGAGCCATCTGCTACGGTCAGCGTGGCGAGATCAGAAAACGTTACCGCGAGGGGCAGGAAGATCAGTTGGGTGCGCTGGGTCTGGTGACAAACGCAGTGGTGCTGTGGAATACGCTTTATATGCAGGAAGCCTTGTCGCACCTGCGCAGCATCGGGGAAGGGCCAGAGGATGAACATATCGCGCGGCTTTCGCCTCTGATGCACGGTCATATCAACATGCTGGGACATTATACGTTCACACTACCGGAGGATATTATGAAGGGGGAATTGAGGCCGTTAAATCTCAATTTAAACAATGAATTATCTCCTTAGCGTGGTTTTTTACATCATTGGCCCTCAAACCCC
>NZ_JBMKHJ010000073.1:0-6024 GCF_049237265.1 Enterobacter cloacae complex sp. IR5384
CACTACCGGAGGATATTATGAAGGGGGAATTGAGGCCGTTAAATCTCAATTTAAACAATGAATTATCTCCTTAGCGTGGTTTTTTACATCATTGGCCCTCAAACCCCTTTGCCGGCCGGGTGCCCCTCCCCACCACTGAAAAGCGCCGCCGCCCCCGGCCGAAGGCCGGGAGTAGTGTCGCTTTTAATGATGGGTGTTGTAACTACTCTTCTTCATCGCTGTGGGTGGAGCTGCGGTCAGTTGTCGGGTACACGCTCGTAAGCGGCCCTTCGGCCCGCTAACGCGGAGATACGCCCCGGCTGCGGCTGACGCCTTGCCGGGACCACTCCGACCGCGTACAGGGGAGCCCGCAGAATTCGGAAAAAATCGTACGCTAAGGTTTTCCGGGCATCCGTAAGGGCCGAAACTTCCCGTCTTCCAGTCTGCGGCTCTGCCGCCAGACGTAATCGCCGGTTAGGTTGATGTGCTCCCAGCCCAGCGGCGACAGGAATTGCAGCAGCTCGCCGTCCACCGGCTTGCCGGCCTCGACCAACCCCTGGGTGGCGCGTTCCAGGTACACCGTGTTCCACAGCACGATAGCCGCCGTCACCAGGTTGAGGCCGCTGGCCCGGTAGCGCTGCTGCTCGAAGCTCCGATCCCTGATTTCCCCAAGGCGGTTGAAGAACACCGCCCTGGCCAGCGAGTTGCGCGCCTCACCTTTGTTCAGGCCGGCATGCACGCGGCGGCGCAGTTCAACACTTTGCAGCCAGTCCAGGATGAACAGCGTGCGCTCGATCCGGCCCAGCTCGCGCAGGGCCACGGCCAGTCCGTTCTGGCGCGGGTAGCTGCCGAGCTTGCGCAGCATCAGCGAGGCGGTGACGGTGCCCTGCTTGATCGAGCTGGCCAGGCGCAGGATGTCGTCCCAGTGGGCACGCACGTGCTTGATGTTCAGGGTGCCGCCGATCAGCGGGCGCAACGTCGGGTAGGCTTGCACGCCCTGCGGCACGTACAGCTTGGTTTCGCCGAGGTCGCGGATGCGCGGCGCGAAGCGGAAGCCTAGCAGGTGCATCAGGGCAAAGACGTGATCGGTGAAGCCGGCCGTGTCGGTGTAGTGCTCCTCGATCCGCAGGTCGGACTCGTGGTACAGCAGGCCGTCGAGCACATAGGGGTCGTTTGCGGGAGAGGGCGAAATCCTACGCTAAGGCTTTGGCCAACGATATTCTCCGGTAAGATTGATGTGTTCCCAGGGGATAGGAGAAGTCGCTTGATATCTAGTATGACGTCTGTCGCACCTGCTTGATCGCGGCCGCGATAGCTAGATCGCGTTGCTCCTCTTCTCCATCCGCGTTCCAAGCTGCGGAAAGGCACCCATAAGCGTACGCCTGGTCGAGCAGGCGACGCGGATCGACGTCCAGCGCACGAGAGAATGCGTCCGCCATCTGTGCAATGCGTCTAGGATCGAGACAAAGGTCGTCTCTGTCAGCCGGATCGTAGAACATATTGGCGGCGCCAAAGCCCACTTCACCGACCAGACCGACGGGATCTATCACCAGCCAGCCGCGACTGGAGAACATGATGTTTTCATGATGCAGATCGCCATGTAGCCCACGCAGTTCCGAGGCATTGCTCATCATTTGATCGGCTATAATCGCCGCGTGGACGTAGTCAGTTTGACAACCTGCGTTTTGATCATCGCGCGCCCGCTGAAACAAAGCTGCAAAGCGATCCCGGATCGGGAGAAGGGCAGAAGGCAGGGGTTCCTCAGATGCGGCATACAGCTTCGCCATTAGTTCCGCTGCAATTTCGGTCGCCTGGTAGTCGCCGTGCTCGGCAACGATGTGAGAGAGCATTCGCTCCCCGGCATATTCGAGCAACATCAGATTGTTCTCACGACCGAGCAACCGGACTGCTCCCCTCCCATTGCGCCATACCAGATAGTCGGCCCCGCGCAGTTCATCAGCAATGTCTTCTATAGGTTTCAATCCCTTGACGATTGCAGGAGTCCCGTCTGGCAATGAAACTTTCCAAACGAGGCTGGAAAAGGTGTCCGCAATGAGAACAGGTTGCGAAACGTGCCAATGAGCAGGAAAAACAGGCGGCATGAACATCAACCCCAAGTCAGAGGGTCCAATCGCAGATAGAAGGCAAGGCGTTCGCGGTCGGGGGCTTCGATCCCCAATACATTGAATAGGACAGCGAAGGCGCGCTCTGCTTCATCTGGCGCTGCCCAGTTCTCTTCGGCGTTAGCAATCATGAGTGCCAAATCGGCATAGCGATCTGCTGTTCCGAGCCGCCCAAGGTCGATCAGACCCGTGCATTGAAGAGTTTTAGGGTCCACCATGAAGTTCGGCATGCAGGGATCACCATGGCAAACAACCATATCGGTGCGCTCTTGGTCGAGCCGCACCGGTAGCTCTCGTTCGACACGAGCCAAAAGATCGAGCTGCGGCGTACTCTTGTCCTCGTCCGGTAAGAAGTCGGGATTGACGGCATTGCGGGACACCACATCAACGGCGCGTCCGAACATTCGCGACAGCCTGCGCTCAAACGGACATTGATCAACCGATAGGCTGTGAACAGCGCCAAGTTGCTGCCCCATTGACGGCCACGCTTTGAGCAAATCCGCTCCAGACAGATCAGCCGCCGGTACTCCCGGAATTGCCGTTATCACCAAGCATGCACCCTCCTGTTCCTCCTGCCAGTTGATCACCTCGGGGCAAGCCACACCTCGACCTTTGAGCCAAATGAGGCGGTCACGCTCTCCAGCGAGCTCACCGCGGCGGGAAGCAGGTGCGATTTTCGCGAAGGCATGCCCGTCACCACGTCGAAAAACAAAATCACCAGATTCTCCGCCTCTGACAGGCAACCAGTCAGAATGCGATTCACCAAAAAAAATATTAGTTCGATTCAATGGAGGTTCCTTCAGTTTTCTGATGAAGCGCGGAGGTGGCTCAACCTGCGAAAAGAAACGAGTTGCTATGGACTTGCACCGGTTGTGTTCCGGTCTATCTCTCATTTTAAGCGGCTTTTTTCTCAAATGCCACCGGCGATTTCCAGCCGAGTGTTGAATGTCTTCGGCGTGGATTATAAAAGCCATTTACCCATATAATGCGCCTACTTATCAGCCTTTGGGACGTTGGGACGGTATTTTTCACTATATACCCCCAAGTTTTTAGACATGAAAAAAGCTCGATATATTATAAATATATCGAGCCTTTAAGTTACTGTTTTTCAATATCGTTCAAAATCTTGATAATTACAGTATACGGTTTTATGAAGTGGTATATTTGCAAATGCTTATTTTGCAAGGTCTATTTGCTTGATTTATCCTACAATCGTAATGCAAAACCCATGACCGGAAGCAACGAACTTAGGTTCAATCTCACTCAAATCCGAGGATAGCTTTTGTCCGGATTCTTGATTGGGCAATGTATCTGCGCCGCTTGATTTTACCGCTGCGTCCCAACTGCTTTCGATAACTTGTCCGTGATTCTCACCCATGCCGAACATGAGGTCGCTGCTAAAGAAAATACCACGTTTCTTTTCAAAAAATAAAAGTCCTTCCCACATATGCATTTCAGATGGGTAACTGATAGTTTGAAATTCAAAATCATCTCCGGCAAATATTTCATTCGGCTTTTTAATAAGCACATTGTTAGTAATACCAAACCCCATCAGTTGTCTTGCTGTGGTTTCGGAACAAACCGCGACAGCTTCGGGATGTTCTTTGAGAACCAAAGCAAGTCCGCCACATTCGTCTGATTCAAAATGAGAAATTAGAATGTATTTTATTTTGCGTTCACCGAGCAACTCTTGCAACTTAGGAATGGTAGTTTGCGCTTGTGATACGGCTCCGGTCTGAATGAGAACAGGCTCATTTGTCATCAATAAGTATTGGTGCATTGAAAGCTTAATCGGCTCCATTACCTCTGTAAATTGGTATAAATCTTTGATAATCTCTGTCATTGTCAAAACGCCTTTTTCTATTTATAGTCTAACCTAAATTCCACGTGTGTTTTTTATTAGCTTCAAAAATCACTATTTCACGAAGAATTTAGACTGCTTCTCACACATTGTAACATTATTTACAACCACCTTTCAATCATTTTTGATAAATCATTGATTTCATCTTTGCTGCAATGATACTTAATAAACTCTGCAAGGGTAATGACTCCAACTTATTGATAGTGTTTTATGTTCAGATAATGCCCGATGACTTTGTCATGCAGCTCCACCGATTTTGAGAACGACAGCGACTTCCGTCCCAGCCGTGCCAGGTGCTGCCTCAGATTCAGGTTATGCCGCTCAATTCGCTGCGTATATCGCTTGCTGATTACGTGCAGCTTTCCCTTCAGGCGGGATTCATACAGCGGCCAGCCATCCGTCATCCATATCACCACGTCAAAGGGTGACAGCAGGCTCATAAGACGCCCCAGCGTCGCCATAGTGCGTTCACCGAATACGTGCGCAACAACCGTCTTCCGGAGCCTGTCATACGCGTAAAACAGCCAGCGCTGGCGCGATTTAGCCCCGACGTATCCCCACTGTTCGTCCATTTCCGCGCAGACGATGACGTCACTGCCCGGCTGTATGCGCGAGGTTACCGACTGCGGCCTGAGTTTTTTAAATGGCGGAAAATCGTGTTGAGGCCAACGCCCATAATGCGGGCGGTTGCCCGGCATCCAACGCCATTCATGGCCATATCAATGATTTTCTGGTGCGTACCGGGTTGAGAAGCGGTGTAAGTGAACTGCAGTTGCCATGTTTTACGGCAGTGAGAGCAGAGATAGCGCTGATGTCCGGCGGTGCTTTTGCCGTTACGCACCACCCCGTCAGTAGCTGAACAGGAGGGACAGCTGATAGAAACAGAAGCCACTGGAGCACCTCAAAAACACCATCATACACTAAATCAGTAAGTTGGCAGCATCACCGGGTTTCGCGACTGATTCCGAATTCACGAGCAAGCTTGGTCTTTTGCTCGCCAGCCTCGACACGTTGGCGCAGTTCGGCAATACGCTCAGACGACAGGGATTTCTTCCTGCCACGGTAAGCCCCGCGTTGCTTGGCGAGCGCAATACCCTCGCGCTGACGCTCGCGGATCAGGGCGCGCTCGAACTCGGCGAACGCGCCCATCACCGAGAGCATCAGGTTCGCCATCGGAGAGTCTTCGCCAGTAAAACTGAGGTGTTCCTTGACGAATTCGATATGCACGCCGCGTTGTGTCAGCGTTTGCACGATCCGGCGCAAATCATCGAGATTGCGCGCCAGGCGATCCATGCTATGCACCACCACGGTGTCGCCGGTGCGGGCGAAGCTTATCAGCGCTTCCAGTTGCGGACGCTTGACATCCTTGCCGGATGCCTTGTCGCTAAAAGCGCGATCAACCTTGACGCCTTCCAGTTGCCGTTCCGGGTTCTGGTCGAAGGTGCTGACCCTGATATACCCAATGCGCTGTCCAGTCATGGAATTCCCTGCAAAATGTCAGGGAAGACTCTATGACCTTCAACGAGATATGTCAATAAATTCAAAATTCAATCCTATCCTGACGCAATTTACACATGGCATCTGACATCAGGTTAGGGTATGCCTCAACCTGACGGCGGCGAATCACAAGCGTCCGGTTTGACGCTGGTTTCGGTCGCAGTGCTGGCCCGCGCCTGGAAGCGCTGATAGCACTCCAGCCCGCAGAAATGCTCCACGTACTCGGCCCCTTCCGGCGTGAAGGCGGCATCGAGCGGGATTTCCTTGCAGCACACGCAGCAACTGGTGCTCGGTTCATTGGCGTTCATGGTGGTGTTCCTCCATTGGTTGACGAAGCCGACGAAGGCCGCCGCCGGCATCGGCCTGGCGAACAGGAAACCCTGCACCGTGTCGCAACCCGCCTGCCGCAACCACGCAAGGCAGTCGGGTGTTTCCACACCCTCGGCTACCACCTCCATTGTCGTTTTCAGAAGACGGCTGCACTGAACGTCAGAAGCCGACTGCACTATAGCAGCGGAGGGGTTGGATCCATCAGGCAACGACGGGCTGCTGCCGGCCATCAGC
>NZ_JBMKHJ010000074.1:0-5150 GCF_049237265.1 Enterobacter cloacae complex sp. IR5384
AAAAAAAAAGACAAAGTAAGCATAAAAAAATCAAACTTGACCAATTCTATTCGATAGATTAAGTTTTTAAGCGAATAAAACAATCTATTGGAGTCACCGCATGAAAAATTCGAATGTTGTTGCTGTTTTTACCGGGAAAGACCTAGGCATAATGAGAACGGAAGGAGGGTCAGGATATTGGCTCGCGAAAGCAGACCGACTAAAGGATGCGAAGTATCTCATCGCTGTAAGAAACCGCAGAGAGACATGGGCTGTTAAAGATCTTGAGCATGGCACATGCTTTCTCATAGCAAAAATCACAGGATGCTTTAAAAATCCTGATTATGACGATAGAAACGTAGTCACTTTTGATGAATATGCAGAAGTTTCCGTCAAAAATGCATGGAAATTGTTAACGGGCGGTCAGCGCTATCCTGTCGCTTACCTTAAAGAAAAAGAGGCGTTTTCATGTATAGGTGTAAATCCAGAGCAACTTGAGTGGAAGCATTTCCAAGTATCGTCACAACCTCAGCCAAACCGCACTCACAATCGAGAAGTAAAGGAAAATCTAACCCTCAGTGAAGCGTTAGAAAGGGCGAAAAAGGATATAAGTAATGCGACGGGTATCGACACATCTTCCATCACGATAACTATCAATATCTAATTTTTTTTCTACATATCTGGTATCTTGAAGATAGTCGAAAAAGAATTAAGCCATTGATATGACAACAACTATATACAGAGAATTTGAATTTGCTGCTTGTGACGGTAAATGGTCAGTTGATGGGCATCCCAGAAGGGATGTTATTGAAAAAAAAGCAATACATATAGATTTCAAAGGGAAAGAAGCAATATCACTTATGTGCGGTGATCATCCGATGATCGTCCTCATGCAAGCGATGCAGTTAAAGGTCATAACCCCAGAGCAGTATGCAAGCTTGACGAGCCTCTATATGGATGTCGAGGACTTCACTTTCGGTATGGTCATTCTCGATAAACACTCAGGTGCTATATTAGTAGGCATGTACACACCTCCAATGCTCGCGATAAAGAACAAACCAATAGTCTACGACTTAGGTTCTACAGGAGGTGAATTTGCTGCACATTGTCTCTATTATGCAGAACAAAAGCTTAGGAAAAAAAAGCGTCATCGAGGATACTCTACATCGTCTGTAGGATGTAAAGTTACCAGTGCAGTTACATATGCATACAGACGGGATCGTTACTCTGGTGGTAAAGTATACAAAATCCTTTGGAAGGACGATGGTATCAAGTACAGCAACATACCGTTATCTAATAACTCAATAAAAAATCATTACCGCCGGATTTTAGAAGAAACATTAAAGATCATTCATAGCAGGTATGAAGAGAAAATGAACATGAGACAGAATGCCCAGTTACATGCAGCGGCAGCCTCGATTTCTCAGACGGGTCAGCCGAAACCACAAAGTAATCAACATAACCAAACGCCTAGTGCGAGTGGTGATAAAAGCCATCAGATGACTATGTCTCGGGCAATTAATTATGCCCGACTTTTCTCTGATTAATAACTTGTGGTCTTATTTACCATAACATCCGTTGCCCGCACCGCCCCGGAGCGCTTCGTCGCGAACGGGGCGGCAGTCAGCCAAAACCAACAACAACCCACCCGGTAAACCACCCCGATCGCGACAGATAAATTTTACCCGACTGCATAGTCATGCAGCCAGATGCATGCCGCGTAAAGTCACACTAAAATCAGCGCGAACGCCTTAAAAACAGGAAAGTGCTTCTCCAGCCAGTCCCAGTTCTCCAGCGCCATGTACAGGCAGTTCAGCACCGTCTCAATCACGTTAAACAGTCTCATAATCCCTCCGTTGTATACGCTGTGATGTTTCCATCACGACCGTATTTAGCGGGAAATTTATGAGCCCTTCTTCTTGGGGTTTGTCACGGGCCGTCAGCCCAGCGTTGGACCACGGTAGGTTTTCTGCGGCAGGTGCTCCAGCTCCAGTGTTTTCTGATACTCATGCTCCCTGTGCCGGAGCTCGATGGCATTCAGCTCCCGGACAAGCGGCGCAGCTGCTCGCTTAAACTCAGCACCTGCGTGCTCAAGTCCGACACGCGCTCGTTCAGCATCGCGTTCTCCCGTTGCATAAGACCACACATGCTCTGCCATTCCGCGAAGGCGATCTCCCATTCGTCCAGCCTTTGCGAGTAGTCCTGCTGTAGCTGCTCTAATGCGCTCAGCAACTGCTTTTCCAGCTCTGTCATTTTCCGCTACTCCTGTTTCAGGCGGATCCATGTCGTCCCGTCGTAAGGGATGGCTTCGGTTTGCATCCCCGGCGGCAGGATAAGAAACCTCCGGCCGTCGCTGCTCTCCTGATAGCGCACTCCCCACGTCCGGGCGGTCATTTTCGCCAGGGTATCTTCCTGCTGACGAAGATGCGTGTAATTGTCGGTTATCTGCTGCCCCAGCCACCACAGAATGCTCCCGCTCGTGCCGATCAGCAGTGCTGACACCATCAGGATGGTGAGCCATGTCCGCCCGGCAGTCCGCAGTACGCTCCGCCGGTTTTTCTCCATCGCCTCGCTCATACTCTGCTCGTGGGCGAGGATGGCGTCGCTGATTCTCCTCGCGCTTGCGCTCAGTTCCGCTCTGACAGACTGCTCGTGCTCGCTGAATGCGGCTTTCAGCATCTCGCCGGTACTCTGCTGCTGCGCTTTCGATTGCTGCTCTAAGTCCTTCGCCAGCGTTAAAAGACTGCTCATAGATGGCTCCCTTCAGTCGGATGTTTCGCCCCCCGTCCGGGTCGGCAATGCTGATACTGCTTTTCGTGGTGCGCACCACCTCAAAACCTGACCGTTCCAGCGCCTCAGTGACGTCCTGACGGTTTTTCAGCTCCCCGGACGAAGCAAGGGTCAGCAGTCCGCGGGTGATGGCTTCTGCGGCCTCCTGCTTCGTTTTCGGCAGTCCGGACGGCGTGACCAGCGCCCGGCGGTTTTCCGGCGCGTTCGGGTCGTGCAGCCCCAGTCTGCCGTTCACGATGGTCTGCCAGGCATCGATGCGCGGTCGGTCAGCGCGGTCGTAGTACGGCTGGAGCCGCCTGCCGGTCAGCAGCTCGGTATTGGGGATCAGAAAGTTCAGCTCCAGACGCCCCTTGTCCGCGTGCTCCACCCACAGAATGCTGTACTGATCTTTATCGAGTCCGGGCATCAGAACCCGCTCGAAGCTGGCCATCAGTTTTTCCCGCTGGCCGGGAGGCAGATCGGCCTCCGCAAACGACAGGACGCCGGAGGTGTATTTCTTAACGTAAGGCGACGCGTCAATCAGCTCCCGGACTTCTTCCGGCTTCCCCTGCAGGACGGTGGCGCCTTCACGCTGCCGGTCTTTACCCAGCAGATAGTCCACCGGCCCGGCGCCACCGCCGCGACCGCGTGGATGAAATTTAACGATCATCGTCCGTTCCTTTCTCAAGAACGGCGTGCCGCAGCCGCTCAAGTCCGGCATCGATGGCCATCAGCGCCGCCACAATCTGTACCCTGTCATGGCCGGTACCGCCGCCGGCGTTAACACGGCGGGCTATCTGGTTCAGGTTATTGCCCATGCCGGCAAGCTGGCGCAGCAGCGCCGGCGAGATTGAGGGAAGCTTTCCGGAACGTGCCGGCTTTTCGTCCAGGCAGGTCTGCCGCATCCACGCTGCCAGCTGCCTGCCGTCGCAGCGCTCGAGCAGCCGCCGGTGCTCGTCCTCCGTCACCCACATGGTGAGCATCTTGTTCCGTTTCTCTGACAAACCGGCCTCCTGATAACGCCGGGACGGACGGGAAAGGCTTTCCCGGTCGGCGCGGGGTTGGACAAGCCGCAGGCGCGTCAGGCTTTTGGCGGGTTTCGGGGCGCAGCCCTGAACCAGTCACGTAGCGCTAGCGGAGTGTATACTGGCTTACTATGTTGGCACGGATGCGGATATCAGTGAAGTGCTTCATGTGACAGGAGAGAAATGCAGCAGCGGAACGTAAGCAGAATATGCGATACAGGATATATTCCGCTTCCTCGCTCACTGACTCGCTGCGCTAGGTCGTTCGGCTGCGGCGAGCGGTACCGGCTTACGGGCGGGGAGGAAATTTCCTGGAAGATGCAAGGAAGAAACTTAACGGGAAAACGAGAAGGCCACGGCGAAGCCGTTTTTCCATAGGCTTCGCCCCCCTGACAAGCATCACGAAATCTGACGCTCAAATCAGTGGTGGCGAAACCCGACAGGACTTTAAGATACCAGGCGTTTCCCCCTGGTGGCTCCCTCGTGCGCTCTCCTGTTCCTGCCTTTCGGTTTACCGGTGTCACTCCGCTGTTATGGCCGCGGTTTCTCATTCCACGCCTGACACTCGGTTCCGGGAAGGCAGTTCGCTCCAAGCTGGACTGTATGCACGAACCCCCCGTTCAGTCCGACTGCTGCGCCTGTTCCGGTAACTATCGACTTGAGTCCAACCCGGAAAGACACGACAAAGCGCCACTGGCAGCAGCCACTGGTAAGAGGATGTACAAGAGATTACTGATGCAGAGTTCTTGAAGTTAGAGCCATACTACAGCTAAACTGGAAGGACGAATTTGGTGGCAGCGGTCTTGTACACCCTGTTACCACGGTTCAGAAGTTCCCCAACTTACTGAACCTTCGAAAAACCACCTCCCCAGGTGGTTTTTTCGTTTTCAGAGCAAGAGATTACGCGTAGAGAAAAAGGATCTCAAGAAGATCCTTTTCCTATAAACGGCTTATAAGTGATTACCGTGTACTGACCGCGTATACCCGATAGCAACATTGAACATTTCGGCCTGGTTTGGGTTCAGGTAGCATGTCCTTAAGTCTACCCTGACCAGTAAACCATCACCTTCCCGCTCAGCTTGCACTCCACGAGATCTGCAAAGGTCAATTGATTGCTCAACTAGCTTTTCAGTAATGCGCTGTCTGCCCGGAGCTCGAAGATCAAGATAAAAATTACTAACCATAGTCCCTGCTTCACTTGAAAGCCGATTGATGGTCGTTTCTATACATGAATCTATTTGCTGCATAGAGATAGACATATAACGCCTCCAACACATTTAAAAACCAAATAATACACAGATAAAATAAAATAACAACAAAATAAAAAACCACTTAATAAGACCTAAATTTAAATAAGGTCAAATAAGCAAAAAAAAA
>NZ_JBMKHJ010000075.1:0-4791 GCF_049237265.1 Enterobacter cloacae complex sp. IR5384
GTATTTGCGCAGCCCGAGTTTGTCAGAAAGCAGACCAAACAGCGGTTGGAATAATAGCGAGAACAGAGAAATAGCGGCAAAAATAATACCCGTATCACTTTTGCTGATATGGTTGATGTCATGTAGCCAAATCGGGAAAAACGGGAAGTAGGCTCCCATGATAAAAAAGTAAAAGAAAAAGAATAAACCGAACATCCAAAAGTTTGTGTTTTTTAAATAGTACATAATGGATTTCCTTACGCGAAATACGGGCAGACATGGCCTGCCCGGTTATTATTATTTTTGACACCAGAGCAACTGGTAATGGTAGCTACCGGCGCTAAGGTGGAATTCCGCCGACACTGACGGGCTCCAGGAGTCGTCGCCACCAATCCCCATATGGAAACCGTCGATATTCAGCCATGTGCCTTCTTCCGCGTGCAGCAGATGGCGATGGCTGGTTTCCATCAGTTGCTGTTGACTGTAGCGGCTGATGTTGAACTGGAAGTCGCCGCGCCACTGGTGTGGGCCATAATTCAATTCGCGCGTCCCGCAGCGCAGACCGTTTTCGCTCGGGAAGACGTACGGGGTATACATGTCTGACAATGGCAGATCCCAGCGGTCAAAACAGGCCGCAGTAAGGCGGTCGGGATAGTTTTCTTGCGGCCCTAATCCGAGCCAGTTTACCCGCTCTGCTACCTGCGCCAGCTGGCAGGTCAGGCCAATCCGCGCCGGATGTGGCGTATTGCTCGCCACTTCAACATCAACGGTAATCGCCATTTGACCACTTCCATCAATCCGGTAGGTTTTCCGGCTGATAAATAAGGTTTTCCCCTGATGCTGCCACGCGTGGACCGTGGTAATCAGCACCGCGTCGGCAAGCGTATCTGCCGTGCACTGCAACAACGCTGCTTCGGCCTGGTAATGGCCCGCCGCCTTCCAGCGTTCGACCCAGGCGTTAGGGTCAATGCGGGTCGCTTCACTTACGCCAATGTCGTTATCCAGCGGTGCGCGGGTGAACTGATCGCGCAGCGGCGTCAGCAGTTGTTTTTTATCGCCAATCCACATCTGTGAAAGAAAGCCTGACTGGCGGTTAAATTGCCAACGCTTATTATCCAGCTCGATGCAAAAATCCGTTTCGCTGGTGGTCAGTTGCGGGATGGCGTGGGGCGCGGAGGGGAGTGTCACGCTGAGGTTTTCCGCCAGACGCCACTGCTGCCAGGCGCTGATGTGTCCGGCTGCTGACCATGTGGTCGCGTTCGGTTGCACTACGTGAACCGTTAGCCAGAGTTGTCCGGCGCTCTCCGGCTGCGGTAGTTCAGGCAGTTCAATCAACTGTTTACCTTGTGGAGCGACATCCAGAGGCACTTCACCGCTTGCCAGCGGCTTGCCATCCAGCGCCACCATCCAGTGCAGGAGCTCGTTATCGCTATGACGGAACAGGTATTCGCTGGTCACTTCGATGGTTCGCCCGGATAAACTGAACTGGAAAAACTGCTGCTGGTGTTTTGCTTCCGTCAGCGCCGGATGCGGCGTGCGGTCTGCAAAGACCAGACCGTTCATGCAGAACTGGCGATCATTCGGCGTATCGCCAAAATCACCGCCGTAAGCCGACCACGGATTGCCATTTTCATCATATTTAATCAGCGACTGATCCACCCAGTCCCAGACGAAGCCGCCCTGTAAACGGGGGTACTGACGAAACGCCTGCCAGTATTTAGCGAAGCCGCCAAGACTGTTACCCATCGCGTGGGCGTATTCGCAAAGGATCAGCGGGCGCGTCTCTCCAGGCAACGAAAGCCATTTTTTGATGGACCATTTCGGCACAGCCGGGAAGGGCTGGTCTTCATCCACGCGCGCGTACATCGGGCAAATAATATCGGTTGCGAAGGTGTCGGCTCCGCCGCCTTCATACTGTACCGGGCGGGAAGGATCGACAGATTTGATCCAGCGATAGAGTGCGTCGTGATTAGCGCCGTGGCCTGATTCATTCCCCAGCGACCAGATGATCACACTCGGGTGATTACGATCGCGCTGCACCATTCGCGTTACGCGTTCGCTCATCGCGGGTAGCCAGCGCGGATCATCGGTCAGACGATTCATTGGCACCATGCCGTGGGTTTCAATGTTGGCTTCATCCACCACATACAGGCCGTAGTGGTCGCACAGCGTGTACCACAGCGGATGGTTCGGATAATGCGAACAGCGCACGGCGTTAAAGTTGTTCTGCTTCATCAGCAGGATATCCTGCACCATCGTCTGCTCATCCATGACCTGACCATGCAGAGGATGATGCTCGTGACGGTTAACGCCGCGAATCAGCAACGGCTTGCCGTTCAGCAGCAGCAGACCATTTTCAATCCGCACCTCGCGGAAACCGACATCGCAGGCTTCTGCTTCAATCAGCGTGCCGTCGGCGGTGTGCAGTTCAACCACCGCACGATAGAGATTCGGGATTTCGGCGCTCCACAGTTTCGGGTTTTCGACGTTCAGACGTAGGGTGACGTGATCGGCATAACCACCACGCTCATCGATAATTTCACCGCCGAAAGGCGCGGTGCCGCTGGCGACCTGCGTTTCACCCTGCCACAAAGAAACCGTCACCCGCAGCTCATCGCGCAGCTCGCCGTACATCTGAACGTCTGCCTCCAGTACAGCGCGGCTGAAATCATCATTAAAGTGAGTGGCTACATGGAAATCGCTGATTTGCGTGCTCGGTTTATGCAGCAACGAGACGTCACGGAAAATGCCGCTCATCCGCCACATATCCTGATCTTCCAGATAACTGCCGTCACTCCAGCGCAGCACCATCACCGCGAGGCGGTTTTCTCCGGCGTGTAAAAATGCGCTCAGGTCAAATTCAGACGGCAAACGACTGTCCTGTCCGTAACCGACCCAGCGCCCGTTGCACCACAAATGAAACGCCGAGTTAACACCATCAAAAATAATTCGCGTCTGGCCTTCCTGTAGCCAGCTTTCATCAACATTAAATGTGAGCGAGTAACAACCCGTCGGATTCTCCGTGGGAACATACGGCGGATTGACCGCAATGGGATAGGTCACGTTGGTGTAGATAGGCGCATCGTAACCGTGCATCTGCCAGTTTGAGGGGACGATGACAGTATCGGCGTCAGGAAGATCGCGCTCCAGCCAGCTTTCTGGTACCGCTTCTGGTGCCGGAAACCAGGCAAAGCGCCATTCACCATTCAGGCTGCGCGACTCTTGGGAAGGGCGATCGGTGCGAGCCTCTTCGCTATTACGCCAGCTGGCGAAAGGGGGATGTGCCGCAAGGCGATTAAGTTGGGTAACGCCAGGGTTTTCCCAGTCACGACGTTGTAATACGACGGCCAGTGAATCCGTAATCATTGTCATAGTTGTATCCTGCGTGAATTGTTATCCGCTCACATTTTCGCATAACATACGAGCCGGACACATAGAGTGTAAAGCCTGGGGTGCCTAATGAGTGAGCTGACTCACATTAATTGCGTTGCGCTCACTGCCCGCTTTCAAGTCGGGAAACTTGTCGTGCCAGCTGCATTAAGGAATCTGCCAACGTGCGGGGAGAGGTGGTTTGCGTATTGGGCGCCAGGGTGGTTTTTCTTTTCACCAGTGAGACGGGCAACAGCTGATTGCTCTTCACCGCCTGGCCCTGAGAGAGTTTCAGCAAGCGGTCCACGCTGGTTTGCCCCAGCAGGCGAAAATCCTGTTTGATGGTGGTTAACGGCGGGATATAACACGAGCTGTCTTCGGTATCGTCGTATCCCACTACCGAGATATCCGCACCAACGCGCAACCCGGACTCGGTAATGGCGCGCATTGCGCCCAGCGCCATCTGATCGTTGGCAACCAGCATCGCAGTGGGAACGATGCCCTCATTTAGCATTTGCATGGTTTGTTGAAAACCGGACATGGCACTCCAGTCGCCTTCCCGTTCCGCTATCGGATGAATTTGATTGCGAGTGAGATATTTATGCCAGCCCGCCAGACGCAGACGCGCCGAGACAGAACTTAATGGGCCCGCTAACAGCGCGATTTGCTGGTGACCCAATGCGACCAGATGCTCCACGCCCAGTCGCGTACCGTCTTCATGGGAGAAAATAATACTGTTGATGGGAGTCTGGTCAGAGACATCAAGAAATAACGCCGGAACATTAGCGCAGGCAGCTTCCACAGCAATGGCATCCTGGTCATCCAGCGGATAGTTAATGATCAGCCCACTGACGCGTTGCGCGAGAAGATTGTGCACCGCCGCTTTACAGGCTTCGACGCCGCTTCGTTCTACCATCGACACCACCACGCTGGCACCCAGTTGATCGGCGCGAGATTTAATCGCCGCGACAATTTGCGACGGCGCGTGCAGGGCCAGACTGGAGGTAGCAACGCCAATCAGCAACGACTGTTTCCCCGCCAGTTGTTGTGCCACGCGGTTGGGAATGTAGTTCAGCTGCGCCATCGCCGCTTCCACCTTTTCCCGCGTTTTCGCAGAGACGTGGCTGGCCTGGTTCACCACGCGGGAAACGGTCTGATAAGAGACACCGGCATACTCTGCGACATCGTATAGCGTTACTGGTTTCACATTTACCACCCTGAATTGACTCTCTTCGGGTGCTATCATGCCATACCACGAAATGTTTTGCGCCATTCGGAGGGGGCACGCCGAAGTGAGATTCAAAATGCCGACGTCAGTTCACAGGTGGGTAATGATACCAACGTGTTGATTTCGTATTTTCACTGACACCAGGATCATCCTGATGTTACAAGGATTGAATGACTACAGATTAAAATAGTCATCAACAGGTTGACAGCATTACC
>NZ_JBMKHJ010000076.1:0-4568 GCF_049237265.1 Enterobacter cloacae complex sp. IR5384
GGCCACTCTTGGCATCGACACCAATGTGGGCCTTCATGCCAAAGTGCCACTGATTGCCTTTCTTGGTCTGATGCATCTCCGGATCGCGTTGCTGCTCTTTGTTCTTGCTAGAGCTGGGTGCCTCAATGATGGTGGCATCCACCAAAGTGCCTTGGGTCATCATGACGCCTGCTTCGGCCAGCCAGCGATTGATGGTCTTGAACAATTGACGGGCCAGTTGATGCTGCTCGAGCAGGTGGCGGAAATTCATGATGGTGGTGCGATCCGGCAGGGCGCTATCCAGGGATAATCGGGCAAACAGGCGCATGGAGGCGATTTCGTACAGGGCATCTTCCATGGCACCGTCGCTCAGGTTGTACCAATGCTGCATGCAGTGAATACGCAGCATGGTCTCCAGCGGATAGGGCCGTCGGCCATTGCCCGCCTTGGGATAAAACGGCTCGATGACAGCGGTCATATTCTGCCATGGCAGAATCTGCTCCATGCGGGAGAGGAAAATCTCTTTTCGGGTCTGACGGCGCTTAGTGCTGAATTCACTATCGGCGAAGGTGAGTTAATGGCTCATGATGTCCCTCTGGGATGCGCTCCGGATGAATATGATGATCTCATATCAGGAACTTGTTCGCACCTTCCCTAGACTTAACGATGTTAAAATTTTGGTTGTATTAAAATCCTCCTGCGAAAGTGAAATCATCCATGTATTATCTTTATGATAGTCGGTGATATAAATAAAATGAGATGTAAAAGGCGTTGAGTGATTGAACTCTCCTAAGTTCCATCCATACTGTCTCACTGTATTTGAGCTAAGTTCTTTGTCGGTAATGTTCATAATTCATACCTTTCGATAAAGTCTGTAATGATAATTAGCTATCTCAAAGGCCCAGAACAACTCTTGAAATAACCTCACTCGAAGAATTTATCATATTGAACACCCCTACCTAATAACCTTGCCGACTTAATAAATCACAATAGCCCTCCCCTGTCATTTTAAAACGCTACTTGAATTTTTGATAGCTTATAGTTGTTTTACGTTCTTTGTGATACTCATATGTCATCTTCTCTTTCCAGTACCAATCTTGTAAATCCTGCAAGTCTAGCCCATTTTTCTCACGTATGCTTTCGTGTAATTCGCTAAGCGCGAGTTTATCATTAGGTTTATAAATGGCTAATTTTTCTTCAAATAAATCCAGCCAACGTTTCCCCATCTTTCGACGCAAAACAAACACCATCGTGATAATTGTACTGAAATGCACAGCAATTAGTTCCAACTTATGCGATTGCTGACCAGATAAAATTACTATTGTAACAACAGGGATGGCCGTATATAAAGCAATCAAAGCGACCATAAGTTGATATGGTTTTTCCCGTATTACCATGTCCATGGGTAAACCAGAGGACGCTACTGCTTGCCAAAATCTTAAATACCTTCCGATGGACTTAAACCTTTTCCCGTTTTTATGCATAAACCTGTTTTTATTTACTATCATGTTAGACCTCTATTTTTCTGTAATTCTAGAAGAATGTTACCTTAACCCTTAACAGGGATAACACCGCATGTATTATCTCCATAATCAAAGCGCAGGGCCGGTAATAAAAAGTACCATACCATCGATGTGTAGTTCGTTCAGTGCATCCCTGTCCGTGGATAGCTTTCTAATGTTGTCAGGAGTTGCATCAATCGGGTATAAATCTTGCGTCAGTTTGACGAGATTCTTCTCAGTGCAGGTAAGACCGCCTTCAGCGAGAGTGCGCAGGTAATCACTAAACACGACTTCTTTTTCATCAGAGGTAAGTCGCTCGAAGTACCCCATATGTTCGGACGTGAAATTCTCATCTGCAATACTTCTCACTACTGAGATGATATCCGACCTTATGACCAACTCCCGCACCGCAGCATAAAAAATCCTGCCGTAATGTCCTGACACGTTTTCCTTTGCGAGCCACCAGCGCTCATCCGTGGTAACGGGTACTGTGGTCGGGGATGCCAGTAGCAGAACGGGGCTTAAACCGGATCGCGATAACCCTTCAGCAAAAGCTTCTTCAGGAAGACTGCTAACAGGCTTGCCTTGATAACGTGCTTCTACCATCTATGCTTCTCCTTTCTGATGTAGGCATGACTGCCTTCTATTTAAGCAATCAGTAAACCGGATTGAGCTGAGCAACGTTATCCTTCTCCCATCATTGCTTGCCACTTTTACCATAAGCGCCAAACAATTAGCCCCATTATTCCGGTTGTAAACTGAACCTTAACACTAACCAGTATGAATCGGTCATCTGGGGCAAAGTGTCCACCGGGTTGAAGTAGCCAGGTTGTTAGCGGCGGATGGAAAGCCAGTACGAATCCGTAAACTATAAAAGCCAAGCTCAGTAAAAGAAGGAGCATGCGCCCAATACGTTTGAGTTGATAAGATAAACTCGCGCTAGTTTTTCGTGGGGGTACGATATGGTCTTTCAACACTGTCTCCTTGCCAGCAAATGCCGAAGCGCTGGCATAAAGATTAAACAATTTTTATGCCAGTTACTCCGGCGAGATGGGTGATAATCCTCGTTGCCATCATAAAGCCTTATCTCTTTCAAATTTGAGCGATAAGGGGTCTTTGAGCCTGTAATGGCTTTTTGTTTGATGTTTTGATGGCACCTGCCCCCGCGTTTTACCATGACCGAAGTACATAGCGGCTCACACCTTCTGCTGGCTGTTGCCACTCGCTATTCTCCGTTGACGGTCTGAGGCGCGTCGAGCCCCGGGAGATGTTTTTCATCGCCTGCTCAAGAGTGTCCATCCTGTAGGTTTTGATGTTCACCCCTTCTTCAGAAATAGGCCCCAGCAGTTCCGTAACCTCACGCTCACCCTGATAAATATCGACCCACTGTGTAATATTCACCTTATCACCATTCGCATCAATGCCACGTCGGTTAAAGTGGTCAATTTCAAACTCACACACGGTTACCGGTACCAGCCCCTCCGGGCGCGGATACCCGAGTATTTCATCAAAACCAGGTTCCCCTTCATCAGTGACCAGATCAGGCGTCAAATAGAGTTTTCCGTTACGGGAAAAATGCGCAACATGGCAGGACCACTGGTCATTTAACATCGTTGGCATGCTTGTGAACATTCCTGAATACCACCGTCTGGCATTATCAACTGATTTGGTGACGAGGATTTCATCTGGTACTTCCCCGTTGTCCATGGTGTAAAAACTGAGAGACAGAGCGGTATTTCTGCGTGAAAGTAGCTTTTCTTTATTGACCTCTTTATTTTCAAATTTGGACAGGTATTCCTCAAGGAACAGCGCCTGCAACTCGGGTGTCGGCGCTTTCTGATAAAACCAGTCGGCCAGGTCTTTAGTGCCAATATAGATGAGGCTGGCTTTACCTTTTTCGCTCTTGACCGCAACAGGAGCCATTAGGCTTACTTGCTGTACGTACTCACTGGTTTCATTGATACTTTCATAGGCCTCAATCCACTGGCCAAGCAGATTGGTGTAAATCACCGGATCGTTCAGCTTTAAAAACTGCTTAAGAGCCTGAGCGCCACGGGAGCATGTATCAAAATAACGCTGCTTCTCTTCGAAGCTTTTGAAAGCAGTCTTTTTGCCCGACCATGTGGCCACCAGCTGTTCATCTTCGAACAGGGTGTTTTCAGCTGGTAAGAAGTGTTTCATTTTCGCAAAACGTTGATGAGTGACGTTTAAGACATTTCGGGATGTAGCAAGTACCATTCGATGAACCCAGGCATGCCCTTCCATCCGGTTGTCGCATTCAAAATTTGCTGGTGCGGCATATGCAACAAGTTTCCCTGAAGCATTTACCGATAACCTGACCAGCTCATAGCCTTTGCTGCTAATAAAATTACGAACCCCGGGAAGATGTTTGAGCCCCACATCAGCGAGCATATAGAGCTGGTTCAGGAGCTCTTTGGAGCCCTTCTCTGTACTCATGGCAGCTTCCAGCGTCGCCCCCCTGTTATCAGCTCGCCAGGCTACAATGCATCGATCTATCAACTCTGATCTCAGATTAGGCTGGCCAATATTTCCATCGGCCAGAGCCTGGCTCAGCATCTGCCGGTAAGGTTCTTCTGCCTCACGCTCGGCACGAATATAATTTAAAGCCATCTTGAAGAAGCGAATGTAAAACAGGTGATTAGACCTGAATTTACGTCTGTGAATGTACCATTCGAGCTCCTCCGCTTTAATGGTATCCATGCACAGGAAACCCAGTTCAGCATCATTCCTGCTGGACTCCTTAAATAAAGACAAATTCACCTTACAATTGAAATCTCGATCCGTTGAGTATCTGTTTACTGTTGCGTTGACACAGATATCGTCTCCCTGACGGAATGCAATAACCGGCTCATAGTTTTTATGGGTTCTCCCAAGCCATTTATAGCCAGAGTAGCTGTTGTCTTCCTGAACTGCTCCTGGTGCTGTCACTGGGTTCATCAACGAATCCCAGTTGCACATTATGAATCGCCACGCGTTTAACAGACACCTCAGAGTCATTTAAGATGACTTAAAGAGAGGTGCCCATGAGCGGTAAGCGTTATCCTGAAGAGTTTAAAACTGAAGCAG
>NZ_JBMKHJ010000077.1:0-4143 GCF_049237265.1 Enterobacter cloacae complex sp. IR5384
ATACACTGTATATTTAGATAAAAGAGATCGTGGGTTGGTAAATAACTACTCTGAAATAATTAATTATGAAAATAATTTATCAAGTCCATTTGAAGAGAAAGAAAATAAAAATACATTAACCAACAAACCAAAAACCAATATTCCAGAAGATAAAAAACAATTTATTGAAAATATTAATACTGAAATAATGGCATTAATTATTAATGAAGAGTTGGAAAATAGAGATCAAACCATCAAACATATTGAAAATATGAAAGGTGTTAAAATAAACAGAATACGAAAAAATCAAATATCAATTAAATCTGATTTGTTTGATGACGATAAACCCATTGTCCTGAAAGGAGATATATATGAAGAGGGAAGAGATTACAGCGATTATAGAAAAGAATTCAACCCAAAACCTACAAGAGATCCAGAGTTTGTTAGAGAAAAACTCACAGAGCTTAAAAGAACATTTGCAGAAAGAATTGAAAAACGAGAAATCAGAAATAGATCAAAGTTTAAAAAACCATCGTTCAAAAATATATCAGAAAATAGACAAAGTATTCAAAGAGAAGATCAAGATATTGGATATAAATATACTAACGGCGATTTTATCAATGTTAGTAATAACGATGGTTTTTCAGGTATGTATATTCGCACTGATAATATGGAGATTGTAAACAATGAGTCAATTAATACAGAATATAAAACTAAAACAGCAACAGAAGAAACAGCAGGAACTACAAGAGCAAGAGATATTGAAAAAATTAATCAGCAACAACAATTTGTTAGTTCGAGACTTGAAGAAGCTGGAAGAAAACAACAGCAATTCAGAAAGTCGATTGATACAACTGAAGGAAGATTTGGAGTATGTAGAAGATCTGTACACTCAATTATTTCTACTTTTGGAAGATACATACGAACGTTTTCAGCATATACAAGGAAGAATGAACACAGGCAAAAATTCGAAAAAAGACGAAAAATCGAAGAAGAAAAACTCAAAATCAAAAATCAGGGAAGTTACAACAGAAGACGATATAAACCATATTAAAAATATGATGACAACACTACTAGATCACTATGATAAAACTTTAACCGTGAACAAGTGAGAGCCAGCCGTCAGGCTGGTTCTTGCTTGTGAGGGGTTGACCTGTCCGGTAGGACGGTTTTCTGTCATAAGGTGTCATAGTGTCATAAAAACCACAAAAGAAAACGTCATATGTTTTGCAGAAAAACCATGACAACAAAAGTCAAAACAAAAAACATGATATTTTCTGACAAATGAGGGCTGAAAATTGCCTGTTTTCTTTAAAATCCATTTTGTCAGAAAAGTTCTGACATTCTGACAAGTTAATTTTCCTTTTATAATCAATATATTACATTTTTTGTCATTAGCTTTGTCAAAAGAGTACTGATTTTTTCTGACAAATCTCTGACAAAATTTTTTTTTAATCCTTTAAAATCAATAGTTTACAAGATTTGTCAGAATGTCAGAGTGTCAAACAGGGGGGGGGTGGTATGTTTTTGGCAGTGCATTTTTTGGGGTTAAAATCCGACAAAATAAAAAATGTCTGATTTTTTTAATGTAAACATTTGACAAGTTAAAATCCTATGTTATAACTGTATATATAATAGGAGGATTTAATTATGATAAGATTGAAAAAGGTATTTAATTTAACAGAAGAAGAAATAGTTTTAACGAACGAAATAGCAGAAGCAATTAGCAAAGAGCCAAAAGTAGAAACTCACGAAGTGAATATAAATTTTATTGATGTTTTACCTATAATACCAAACCCCCATAATTTAGGTTTATCAGAAAATATAGATCCATTATCTTTGATATATTCTAAATTTGTTAGTGAAACCGACATACCCCCAGCTTTACCGATATTTTCATTTTTAAGCTATTTAAGTGCTTTTAGTGTTAATAACAATATAATGTATAAGCATCCTACAAGCCCAGCGGATTACTTAAATACTTGGACTTTAATACTTGCACCTTCTGGTGCAGCAAAAACCACATCAGCAAAAATTATTGAAAGTTCTATACCAAAAGATATAGAAGAAAAGCCAATGATTAGACCTAATTTTGAAGGTGCTGACGGTTCGGCAGCATTCATTTCAGAGTTAGCAAAAGCAGAAAAGAAAATTGATAATTTCGGAAAACCAATACAGCCGATTTTCTGGATAGAAGACGAATACTCCCAGTTTATGAAAAAATTAATGCCGGGAGGTTCTATGGTTGAAACCAGAAAAACAATGTTAAAGATCCATGATAATGATAAAGCCCGTAGAGTTACGAAGAACGATACTATTGAAACTGAAAGTATCGTTATGAGTGGTTTATTTTTGAATACTATTGATAGTTTTGCAAGAAACTTTGATCAGGAAAGTATTAATGATGGATTAGGAAGAAGACACAATTTTGTTTATGCAGAAAGAGGTGAAAAAGTTGTCCCAACTTGGACAGTGGAAGAAATAATCGAATCACTCAAAGAGGGATTAGATAATTTCTTTTCAACTGTAAAAACAAATGTAATTTATACATATTCACCAGAATGCAGAAAAATCTATGACCATTTTTATATGGTTTACAAAGAAAAATTTGATCACATATTAGGGGAGGAAACAAACGGAACATTTTTCAGAACATATTTTATGTTAAGTTGGAAATATGCAGCAATATATCATATTTTGCTGAAAGAAGAAGGAACCGAAATTCAGGCAAAATCTTTTGACTATGGCATAAAAGTTTCATTAATGTTTTTATCCAGTATAAAAAGATTTTTAGATTACAAAGTAGATTTAAAATCTGGTGCCAAAGAAGTTAGAAAGGAATATTTAAAAAAAGCAGCAGAAAAAGAATTAAACAACTTGCAAAAATACAAAGATTTTTTGCTTGATAATGTAGAAATTACATTGCGAGATTTTAATAGAAAATTTAGTCTTAAAAAGGTTGAGAGTTTAAAAGTCCTTAAAACAATCAGAGAAAACAAATTAATAAAATACCATCCATTGTTTGAAGTTTTGGCAAAAGAAGAAGCCAAAGCGAAAAAATAACTACCGCCTTCACTTCGTTCAGTTGGTCAACCCCTCACAAAAAAGCCATTTTACAAATGGCTTTATTTGTTCACGGTTATATATAAAACCCAAATTTAAATTGATTATTTTTTATTCAGCTATTGACTTAATTTTTATATGTATTAATTAATATATAAGTGGAAAACTATATAACAGCAAGCTCAGACAATACTTCGTATTGTCGCTTGTGAGGGGTTCCCCCTTCAATCCCCTTAAAACCCAACACAGGAGGCTTACAGTGAGCTACAAGGATAGATACCATAGGAAGCACAGCGTCACGCTATGCTTCAATGACGAAGAATTTGCACAGGTTGAAGAACTGGCTTCTATGCTGAAAAAGCCAAGGGCGAAAGCCATAAGGGAGTTAATACTCAATAAAGAGTTTAAACTCAAAAAAGAAATTTCCAAAAATGAAAATGGTGATGTGTATTATCAGCTTCATAAAATAGGTGTTAATATTAACCAGATAGCAAGAGCAATAAATACTGATATTGATAAATTTATTTCCCATGAGTTTGCAGAAGATTTTATAAATTTATTCGAAGAAATAACAAATGAGATAGAAGATATTAAAAGGAGAATTTAATATGTATCATAAAATAATAGGAGGTAAAAAAAGCAAAGGCCAAAGGAATATAAAAAAAAGTATTGAATATTTATTGAGAGAGAAAAAACCAGAACAACAGAAAGACATAAAAATATTATCAACAACCACAAAACAAGACCTAATCAATTTTGAAAATTATATTTTAGATAAAAACAAATCAAACCCATACGTGTGTGGTGTTTTATCATTTGAAGAAAAATCCATATCAGAAGAATTAAAAACTAAATTAATCACAGAGTTTGAAGATATTTTATTTGCAGGGATTGAACAAGAAAACAGACCTCCAGTTATGTGGGTAGAACACAACGACAAGGGCAGGGTAGAATTAAATTATTTAACATTTAACAGCTTACAAGACAGAAGATCATACACTGTATATTTAGATAAAAGAGATCGTGGGTTGGTAAATAACTACTCTGAAATAATTAATTATGAAAATAATTTATCAAGTCCATTTGAAGAGAAAGAAAATA
>NZ_JBMKHJ010000078.1:0-3840 GCF_049237265.1 Enterobacter cloacae complex sp. IR5384
CGCTGATGGCCGGCAGCAGCCCGTCGTTGCCTGATGGATCCAACCCCTCCGCTGCTATAGTGCAGTCGGCTTCTGACGTTCAGTGCAGCCGTCTTCTGAAAACGACACCATGTGCAAACGATGTCAGAATAGAGTTAAATTTCCTATTGATTGACATATTCCGTCAAAGGTAATAGATTTCATCCTGACACTTTTGCCTTTGGAGGCATCTTGCAAGGTCAACGCATCGGCTATGTCCGCGTCAGCAGCTTCGACCAGAACCCGGAACGGCAATTGGAGGGTGTTCAGGTGGCGCGGGTGTTCACCGACAAGGCTTCTGGCAAGGACACCCAGCGTCCCGAGCTGGAAAGGCTGCTGGCCTTCGTCCGCGAGGGCGACACCGTGGTGGTGCATAGCATGGACAGGCTGGCACGCAACCTTGATGACCTGCGCCGCATCGTCCAAGGGCTGACACAACGGGGCGTGCGCATGGAGTTCGTCAAAGAAGGGCTGAAGTTCACCGGCGAGGACTCACCGATGGCCAATCTGATGCTGTCGGTCATGGGAGCCTTCGCTGAGTTCGAGCGCGCCCTGATCCGCGAACGTCAGCGCGAGGGAATCGTGCTGGCCAAGCAGCGCGGTGCCTACCGGGGACGAAAGAAATCGCTGAACAGCGAACAAATTGCCGAGTTGAAACGGCGAGTTGCGGCAGGCGACCAAAAAACCTTGGTGGCCCGTGACTTCGGCATCAGCCGCGAAACCTTGTACCAGTACCTGCGGGAAGACTGACCATGCCACGCCGCTCAATCCTGTCCGCCACCGAGCGCGAAAGCCTGCTGGCACTGCCAGATGCCAAAGACGAACTGATACGGCACTACACGTTCAACGAAACCGACCTGTCGGTGATCCGTCAGCGTCGCGGCGCCGCGAATCGATTGGGCTTCGCTGTGCAGCTTTGCTACTTGCGATTCCCTGGCACCTTTTTGGGCGTCGATGAGCCTCCGTTTCCGCCCCTGTTGCGCATGGTGGCCGCGCAACTCAAGATGCCAGTGGAAAGTTGGAGCGAGTACGGCCAGCGCGAACAGACACGGCGGGAGCACTTGGTCGAGCTGCAAACGGTTTTTGGGTTCAAGCCCTTCACCATGAGCCACTATCGGCAAGCCGTGCATACATTGACCGAGCTGGCCTTGCAGACCGACAAAGGCATCGTGCTGGCGAGCGCACTTGTCGAGAATCTGCGGCGGCAGAGCATTATCCTGCCCGCCATGAATGCCATCGAGCGCGCAAGCGCCGAGGCCATCACCCGTGCCAACCGACGCATTTACGCGGCGCTGACCGATTCTTTGTTATCACCCCACCGTCAGCGCCTGGACGAACTTCTCAAGCGCAAGGACGGCAGTAAAGTGACGTGGCTGGCATGGCTGCGCCAGTCGCCTGCCAAACCGAACTCTCGCCACATGCTCGAACATATTGAGCGCCTGAAATCCTGGCAAGCACTTGATCTGCCCGCAGGCATCGAGCGGCAGGTTCACCAGAACCGCCTGCTCAAAATCGCTCGTGAAGGTGGCCAGATGACGCCTGCTGATCTGGCAAAGTTCGAGGTGCAACGACGCTATGCCACGCTGGTAGCGCTGGCCATCGAAGGCATGGCCACCGTCACCGATGAAATCATCGACCTTCACGATCGCATCATCGGCAAGCTGTTCAACGCGGCCAAGAACAAGCATCAGCAGCAGTTCCAGGCTTCCGGCAAGGCGATCAACGACAAGGTGCGGATGTATGGGCGCATCGGTCAAGCGTTGATTGAGGCCAAGCAAAGCGGCAGCGATCCGTTCGCCGCCATCGAGGCCGTTATGCCCTGGGACACCTTCGCCGCCAGCGTCACCGAAGCGCAAACATTGGCGCGGCCTGCCGACTTTGATTTCCTGCACCACATCGGTGAAAGCTATGCCACGCTACGCCGCTACGCGCCGCAGTTCCTGGGCGTGCTCAAATTGCGGGCTGCGCCCGCCGCCAAGGGTGTGCTCGATGCCATCGACATGCTGCGCGGCATGAACAGCGACAGCGCGCGCAAGGTGCCCGCCGATGCGCCAACCGCATTCATCAAGCCGCGCTGGGCAAAGCTGGTTCTGACCGACGACGGCATCGACCGGCGTTACTACGAGTTATGCGCCCTGTCGGAGCTGAAGAACGCGCTGCGCTCCGGTGATGTCTGGGTGCAGGGTTCTCGCCAGTTCAAGGACTTCGACGAATACCTGGTGCCGGTCGAGAAGTTCGCCACTTTGAAGCTGGCCAGCGAATTGCCGCTGGCAGTGGCCACCGACTGCGACCAATACCTGCATGACCGGTTGGAATTGTTGGAGGCGCAACTCGCCACAGTCAACCGCATGGCTGCGGCCAACGACTTACCGGATGCCATCATCACCACCGCGTCAGGCCTGAAGATCACGCCGCTGGACGCGGCAGTACCAGACGCCGCGCAAGCCATGATCGACCAGACAGCTATGCTGCTGCCGCACCTCAAAATCACCGAGTTGCTGATGGAGGTCGATGAATGGACGGGCTTCACCCGCCACTTCACACACCTGAAGACCAGCGACACGGCCAAGGACAAAACCTTGCTGTTGACGACGATCCTGGCCGACGCGATCAACCTGGGTCTGACCAAAATGGCCGAGTCCTGCCCTGGCACCACCTACGCCAAGCTGTCTTGGCTGCAAGCCTGGCACATCCGCGATGAAACCTATTCGACGGCGCTGGCCGAGCTGGTGAATGCGCAGTTTCGGCAACCCTTCGCCGGCAACTGGGGTGACGGCACCACGTCATCGTCGGACGGCCAGAACTTCAGAACCGGCAGCAAAGCAGAAAGCACTGGTCATATCAACCCGAAGTATGGAAGCAGTCCAGGACGGACTTTCTACACCCATATCTCCGACCAGTACGCGCCCTTCAGTGCCAAGGTGGTCAACGTGGGCATTCGTGATTCAACTTACGTGCTTGATGGCCTGCTGTACCACGAGTCGGACTTGCGCATCGAGGAACACTACACCGACACGGCAGGCTTCACCGATCACGTGTTTGGCTTGATGCATTTGCTGGGATTTCGCTTCGCGCCGCGTATCCGTGACTTGGGCGAAACCAAGCTATTCATCCCCAAGGGCGATGCCGCCTATGACGCGCTCAAGCCGATGATTAGCAGCGACAGGCTGAACATCAAGCAAATACGCGCCCATTGGGATGAAATTCTGCGGCTGGCCACCTCCATCAAGCAAGGCACGGTAACGGCTTCGCTGATGCTGCGCAAACTCGGCAGCTACCCGCGCCAGAACGGCTTGGCCGTGGCGTTGCGCGAGCTGGGGCGCATCGAGCGCACGCTGTTCATTTTGGATTGGCTGCAAAGCGTGGAGCTGCGCCGCCGCGTCCATGCGGGGCTGAATAAGGGCGAGGCGCGCAACGCGCTGGCCAGGGCGGTCTTCTTCTACCGATTGGGTGAAATCCGCGACCGCAGTTTTGAGCAGCAGCGCTACCGGGCCAGCGGCCTCAATCTGGTGACGGCGGCCATCGTGTTGTGGAACACGGTATATCTGGAGCGTGCCACCAGTGCTTTGCGTGGCAACGGCACGGCGCTGGACGACACATTGTTGCAATATCTGTCGCCGCTGGGGTGGGAGCACATCAACCTGACCGGCGATTACCTATGGCGCAGCAGCGCCAAGGTCGGTGCGGGGAAGTTTAGGCCATTGCGACCGCTGCCACCGGCTTAGCGTGCTTTATTTAATGAGATGGTCACTCCCTCCTTCCCGGTACTATGCTGAGGACAGGCTTTCATTCGGAGAACTATCATGGAAAACATTGCGCTCA
>NZ_JBMKHJ010000079.1:0-3724 GCF_049237265.1 Enterobacter cloacae complex sp. IR5384
ATGGTGATCCCCTGGGCGAAATGCGCCTGGTAAGCAGAGTTTTTGAAATGTAAGGCCTTTGAATAAGACAAAAGGCTGCCTCATCGCTAACTTTGCAACAGTGCCCGTTTTTCCGATGTGCCGAAATGCCCGCTTACCAGGGTGTGCAGCTCATTCAGAATATAATCATACATCTGATAATGCGCTTTCCACGGCTCCTGTGTGGCATTGACATAAAACCCGGCACCCTGGCCGAGATCGTACTCTTTATCATCCGCCACCTGACTGCCGCGCGGACTGGTATCCGGCGCGACAATCACCAGGCCGTGTTCCGCTGCGTAACGCTGTGCCCCGGCTTTGGTGATAAAATTCTGCTCGTTGCAGGTCAGCCCGGAAAGCCAGTACAGCACAGGACATTTCTCTGTTTTTGCCTGCGGCGGCAGAAACACGGAAAAAGTCATCGGCGTGCCGGTCACCGCAGAGTGGTGACGCCAGACTTCCTGGCTGCCGCCGAAACAGACGTGATGTTCAATCCGTTCCATAGTATCTCCCTGAATACGTTATCAGTAATGAATGACTGTGCGGATGGATTTGCCGTCGTGCATCAAATCAAAAGCTTCATTGATTTTATCCAGTTCCATGGTGTGCGTGACAAACGGCGCCAGCTCGATTTTGCCGCTCATGGCATCTTCCACCATTCCCGGCAACTGGGTACGCCCTTTCACGCCGCCGAACGCCGTGCCTTTCCAGACCCGGCCGGTCACCAGCTGGAACGGACGGGTTGAAATCTCTTTTCCGGCACCCGCCACCCCGATAATTACCGACTGCCCCCAGCCACGGTGCGCACTTTCCAGCGCCGACCGCATCACATTGACATTGCCGATACATTCAAAGGTATGATCCACACCCCATTTGGTCATTTCGACCAGCACCTGCTGAACAGGTTTGTCATAATCATTGGGATTAATGCAGTCTGTGGCGCCGAACTGTTTTGCCAGCTCAAACTTGGATGGATTGGTATCGATGGCAAAGATGCGCCCCGCTTTTGCCTGACGTGCGCCCTGCACCACGGCCAGCCCGATACCGCCGAGGCCGAATACCGCCACAGAATCCCCTTCCTGTACCTTCGCGGTATTGTGTACCGCGCCGATCCCGGTGGTCACGCCGCAGCCGAGCAGGCAAACCTGCTCCGCATTGGCCTGCGGATTGATTTTCGCCAGTGATACTTCCGCCACAACGGTATATTCGCTGAATGTCGAGCAGCCCATATAGTGATAGAGCGGCTGACCGTTATACGAAAAACGGCTGGTGCCGTCCGGCATCACGCCTTTGCCCTGGGTTTCGCGGACGGCAACACAGAGGTTGGTTTTACCGGAGGTACAGAAATCACACTCGCCGCACTCGGCGGTGTACAGCGGGATCACATGGTCGCCCGGTTTCACACTGGTCACGCCCTCACCGACCTCAACCACCACCCCGGCACCTTCATGGCCGAGCACCACCGGGAACAGACCTTCCGGATCATCACCGGAAAGCGTGTAGGCATCGGTATGGCATACCCCGGTGTGACTGATTTTCACCAGCACTTCACCTTTCTTCGGCGGTGCCACATCAATTTCAACAATTTCAAGGGGTAAACCCGGCCCGAAGGCGACTGCTGCGCGTGATTTCATAACGGTTCCTCTGTGTCTGAGGCTTATCATGGCAGGCGATAAGCACGAATGCCGTCCACCATACCGCACAACAGCGCTGCCTGTATAGCGCCGGTCAGCAGGTGGCCGCCACCGGTGCCGGTTTTCTGATCAGCAGACAGATTGCCAGCAGCAGACCGTACAGTGCCGTGCCAATCAGCCACACCGTACCGTCCGCACTCTGCTGTGTCTGACTGAAAATAAAAGCAAACAGCAGCGGGCCCGCCACGCCGGTCAGATTGGTCAGGCTGACCAGCACACCCTGTAGTTTTCCCTGATTTGCCGCCGATGCCCCGGCAGAGATAATGCCCTGCAATGCAGGCAGTGCAATTCCGCCGCCTGCCAGCAGGATCAGGACCGGATACACCATCCATCCGGAAGTGATAGCAGACATCAGTAAAAACGCGGTGGCATCGGCAATAAATCCGGCGAAAATAATGGTTTTCTCACTCAGCCGTTTTGCCAGCGCCCCGGCAACCACCGCCTGAAACAGTGCATGCATCGCCCCGAGTCCCGCCAGTGAAAAACCGACCGCCGCGCTGTCCCAGGCAAAGCGGCTCTCCGTAAACAATACCCAGACAGTGGCCGGGATCTGCCCGATAAGCTGCGCGGTAAAAAAGACAAACAGCAACAGCGCCAGAGGTTTAAGCAGTGTGATAAAGCTGATACCTGCGCTTTCTTGTTTCTGCTCCGCCGGTTTTTCTTCTGTCTGTACCGCCGGTTTAAAGATAAAAAAGACCATCAGAAAGGTGCAGGCATTCAGTATTGCCGCAATGACAAACGGCAGATGCGGTGAGATATCCCCCGCCAGTCCGCCGATAGCCGGCCCGGCAATCAGCCCGGCACCAAAGGCCGCACCGAGACGGCCGAACCAGGCGGTACGCTCGCTGACCGCCGTGCTGTCCGCCACTACCGAAGCCGCAACCGCGCCGGTGGCACCAGTGATCCCGGAGATAATCCGCCCGAGATACAACATCCACAGCACATTGGACAGTGCCAGCAGTGTGTAATCAAACGCGGCACCCGCCAGGGATAACAGCAGCACCGGTCTGCGCCCCAGCTTATCTGACCATCTGCCCAGCAGCGGAGCAAAACAGACCTGCATCACCGCATACAGCGCCAGCAGAATGCCGTAATGGTTTGCCACATCCGCTTCCGGGAGATATTCCCGCAGCAGTGACGGTAATACCGGCATGATCAGACCAATTCCCATCGCGTCCAGCAGTGTAATCACCAGCGCGATGACAGCGGGTTTATTCATTTTTCAGATCCTGTGTTAATTCCCTATCATTGATAGAGTTGGAATATATCCCTATCAATGATAGAGTGTCAATCTGAAAATCGGAGGAGACGGTCATGGCACGGCTGAACAGAGAATCGGTTATTGATGCGGCACTGGAACTGCTGAATGAGACAGGGATTGACGGGCTGACGACCCGCAAGCTGGCGCAGAAGCTGGGAATAGAACAGCCGACACTTTACTGGCATGTGAAAAATAAACGGGCGTTACTGGATGCGCTGGCGGTGGAGATCCTGGCGCGTCATCATGATTATTCACTGCCTGCGGCGGGGGAATCCTGGCAGTCATTTCTGCGCAATAATGCAATGAGTTTCCGCCGGGCGCTGCTGCGTTACCGTGACGGGGCAAAAGTGCACCTCGGCACCCGCCCTGATGAAAAACAGTATGATACGGTGGAAACCCAGTTACGCTTTATGACAGAAAACGGCTTTTCACTGCGCGACGGGTTATATGCGATTTCAGCGGTCAGTCATTTTACCCTTGGTGCCGTACTGGAGCAGCAGGAGCATACTGCCGCCCTGACCGACCGCCCTGCAGCACCGGACGAAAACCTGCCGCCGCTATTGCGGGAAGCGCTGCAGATTATGGACAGTGATGATGGTGAGCAGGCCTTTCTGCATGGCCTGGAGAGCCTGATCCGGGGGTTTGGGCACTGTTGCAAATAGTCGGTGGTGATAAACTTATCATCCCCTTTTGCTGATGGAGCTGCACATGAACCCATTCAAAGGCCGGCATTTTCAGCGTGACATCATTC
>NZ_JBMKHJ010000080.1:0-3366 GCF_049237265.1 Enterobacter cloacae complex sp. IR5384
ATAGTCGAGATTGGTGCAGATCACTTCTGATATTGAACTGTCAGGAGCTGGCTGCACAACAGCCATTACGCCCAATCAACTGGTGCAGTCGTCTTCTGAAAATGACAATCGTGCCACCGGCTCCAGGTCTTATCGAACAGCTCAGACACATGGTCCAAATGCTGGTCGATCCGTTCGGCCAGTTTTTCGATGGCCTCTTGCTTGAGCTTGTCACTTTCCCTGAACTCGATGTTCAAGGCCCTGGCCACCTGGTTGAGGTTCCGGCCGATAGCTCCAAGCTGCCGGCACGATTCCCGTACGGTGTTCACTTCTTCATCAGTGAGGACCGGCATCCGGTTCAACGACCGCAGTCATTTCTGTACCTAAACAGTCCTGCGAATATGTGAGTTTTGACCTAATGAGCCACAAAAACTCATTTTCGCCCACGATAATTTTTCTACTTCCTTTCTTTGGAATGCTCATTTCAATATTCACATAACGTCGCTATCAATCGCGGAAAAGGCGTAGTGCGCGAAGCGAACGAAGCTTTTTGCCGTCGATTGCATAGCTTTGTGTACGCCCAGCATGGGCATGAACTAATGAGGTGAAAGTCCTCTGTAGGAAGGTCACCGTTCGATAACATGCTGTTATTAAACGTTAACTACTAGCGAATGGCAAGGGCTTACCCGTGAGGGGCGGTCTGAAGGAAGCCGCTAGCAAATTTGCGAGCTGATGAACAAGAACATCATATGAGGCGTAGGCTGAAGGTGAGTTGGCACAAGACGACGAAACCACGTGATCTAACGGCCACCGTAAATGATGCAGCAGTGCAAAGAAAGTTCATGTCCTTATCTGGGGAGATCTGCTTAGCATGCGATCGGTCATTAACCAGTAAGGCTCTGGTCTACAAGTGTCTTGGCTTTTCAATTTCATCAACTGGAAAGAGCGAATTAGATGAAAACCGATAGCGCATGACGGGGCAACTCGGCATGTGATTAAGCAGAAGTCAGCAGACGGCATAGTAGCCCAACGCCTATCGTAATGGATGGGATATGGTGAAGGCCTGAACATTTAGAAGAAGGAGGAGTCTTGCCAAACTTGTCGGTACTCACTACGTCGTCAGACGATTACTATCAACAGCGTATTAGCCCGCAACCAGCCTTCAGCAGCAATCTATTTCCGCAACTACTCGAACCTGAGAATCTACACCGAGCTTGGCGACAAGTGAAAGCCAATAAAGGCGCGTCGGGTATCGATGGCATGACCATCGAAGCCTTCCCGCGCTGGATGCAACAAGGCGGCTGGCAACAGTGTAAATCTCAGCTTGAGCGAGGAGAATATCAACCCTCAGCGGTCAGGCGCGTGGAGATCGATAAACCCGATGGCGGTAAACGCAAATTGGGGATCCCCACCGTGATTGATCGTGTGATACAACAAGCAATCGCTCAGATACTCACGCCGTTGTTTGACCCCTACTTTTCAGTCAATAGCTTCGGCTTTAGGCCGAACAGAAACGCCCAGCAGGCGGTACTACAAGTCAGGAATATCATCAAACAGAAGCGCAAATTTGCCGTTGATGTTGATCTGTCCAAGTTCTTTGACCGCGTCAACCACGATCTGTTGATGACTCAGTTAAGGAGTAAGGTGCAGGATAAGCGTCTGCTAGCGCTTATTGGCAAATACCTGCGAGCGGGCGTCATGGTCAACGACCAATTTGAAGCAAGCTTCGAAGGTGTACCTCAGGGCGGCCCACTCTCACCCTTATTATCAAACATCATGCTGGATAGTTTGGATAAAGAATTGGAAAGCCGAGGACATCACTTCGCCCGCTACGCTGATGACTTTATCATCTTGGTGAAGTCTCAACGGGCGGGAGAACGTGTTCTCAAGAGTATTACTCATTATCTTGGTACGAAGCTAAAACTGATCGTTAACGAGCATAAAAGCCAAGTAGTTAAGGTAGGTCAAAGCAAGTTCCTTGGCTTCACCTTTAACCGAGGAAAGATCCAATGGCATGCCAACACGTTGCACGTTTTCAAACAAAAGATACGACGACTGACGAACCGCAATTGGGGAGTCAGCATGAGCTATCAACTGTTTAAACTGCGGCAATATATGCAAGGTTGGATCAATTACTTTGGCATAGCCAACGCTTATCAAGGTTGCGTCGATTTAGACCACTGGATCCGTCGCCGAGTGCGTATGTGCTACTGGCGTCAGTGGCGAAAACCACGGACTAAGGTGCAGAACCTACTTAAACGAGGTGTCAGGATCCAAGCTGCCGTTGCTTGTGGACTCACAAGTAAAGGCCCTTGGCGTAGTTCGAAAACGCCAGGCATACAGCAAGCGCTGAGTAACGAGTACCTAGAGAAAGCTGGATTGTATTCACTAAGAGATGGATGGATTGCAGTTCATTATCCTAGCCAAATAACAGGTTAGGAGTTCTAAATGAACCGCCCTGTGCGGAGCCGCATGCAGGGTGGTGTGGGGGCTGGAGGCTAGATACCTCCGGCTACCCGATTAGAAATTTAGTTGCTTAGTTTTGATGGTTTTTTACTTTCGTTTAACCCTTTAACCGCCTGCTCTAATGTAAGTTTCAAGAGTGATGCGTCTCCAGCTTCACTGTGACTTGGAACAACCAGTTTTGCCTTACCATATTTGGATATTAATAATTTAGCGGACTTTGGCCAAGCTTCTAAATTTGCGTCACCCAAATTACCTAGACCGTACGGTTTAATAAAACAACCACCGAATAATATTTTCCTTTCAGGCAGCCAAACTACTAGGTTATCTGGAGTGTGTCCTGGGCCTGGATAAAAAACTTCAATTTTATTTTTAACTAGCCAATAGTTAACCCCGCCAAATGAATTTTTAGCTTGAACCTTACCGTCTTTTTTAAGCAGCTCATTAGTTAATTCAGACGCATACGTGGGGATGGATTGAGAATTAAGCCACTCTATTCCGCCCGTGCTGTCACTATGAAAATGAGAGGAAATACTGCCTTTTATTTTATAGCCACGTTCCACAAACCAAGTGACTAACTTTTCAGTATCTTTAGCCGTAAATGGAGTGTCAATTAGATAAGCTTCAGCATCTACAAGAACAACCAAACCATGTTTAGGAACAACGCCCCACCCGTTAACTTCTTCAAACGAAGTATGAACATAAACGCCTTCATCAAGTTTTTCAATTTTTAAATCTGGCAAAGGCTCTGCTGCGGTAGCAATGCTACAAAACAAAAATATAAAGAATACAGATAACTTGCTCATACTTTCCCTTTTCTAACTTTGTTTTAGGGCGACTGCCCTGCTGCGTAACATCGTTGCTGCTCCATAACATCAAACATCGACCCACGGCGTAACGCGCTTGCTGCTTGGATGCCCGAGG
>NZ_JBMKHJ010000081.1:0-3089 GCF_049237265.1 Enterobacter cloacae complex sp. IR5384
TCCAAGACGTATTTTCTGTAATTGAACCAGCTAATGCCGTACTCGAAAGACACGCGATAATTACATATGCGGCAAATGTTTTCATGGCACCTTCTTGGTGGCTAACGTTAATTCGACCTCAGAGGCGTTTAAGTCAAAATACCTCTGACGTCTAACATGATTAATCAAAGTCTGATTTTTTAACAAAATCAGAAAGATAGACGCGAAACTTTAAAACAAAGGCGTCAACACTTCAAGTAGCGATCTTTCGCTTCGGCGAGGCCTAACGCCTGAGCTCAGCCGACCGAAACCGCGTAGCGGTTTTGGGTCGGCTGCAGCGATTTGTTGGGCGATAGCTTGCCACATTCTCTCAACGATTGGGATTTGATGTACTTTCCGCACTTTGTAGCGCGACCACATCATGCTCCCCCTGGCCGCGAGAGCCCTTCACTCGGGAAACACAAGACAGACCGAGCACGACTGTTGCAAGGGTCAAACAGTACACGACAACCGGCCAAGCCGTGTTGCGCGGCAACAGCGAAATGATCAACGTTCCGATGCTTCCTAGCAGTACACCGCCCAAGCAGAAGTAGACTGCCGTGACCGTTCCAGCAACATGGTCGAATCCTCGAAGAGCGCCATTGGGCGACACAGATACCGCTGTGGCGACACCAATACCCACTAGCCACATTGGAGCAATAAAGCCTAACACGGACTGCGAAGCCCATATTTCGGTGATGGCAAGCAATACTGCTCCAGCTATCAGGCATCCCATTCCCATTCGCAAGACACTTGGGCTGCCCCACTTGGGTATCACACGCCCCATAAAACGAGCCGTAAACACCATGGCAATTGCCACTGTGGCGAACAGCAGGCTGAAGCCAAGCTGAGACACACCTTGCCTGCCCATCATTAGTCCGGGCGCAATGGAGAAAAAGACGAAGAAGCTACCCATTCCAGCGGCGTAACACAACGTGTACAACCAGAAGTTCAGGCACTTAACGGGGAGTAGCAGCTGCGACCATTGCAAGCCCGCAACTCGTTGCACCCGGGTTTCAGGCCAGAATCGCCACGCTGCTGCAGATGCAGCGATCATGCCCAAACCTAGAAACGCAAAGATAGCCCGCCACCCAAGCCACATGTCGACGAGCGCTCCGAGCAATGGGCCTACCGCCGGGACCATGGCCAGCATGGATCCGAGTATGCCGTAAATGACATTACTTTCCTCGCGACCTGCGTAAATGTCACGTACTGTTGCAAATGTGGAAACAAGGCACGCCGAGGCACCACAAGCCTGAAGAATCCGAAGCCCCAGAAAGACTTCAGCCGATGACGTAAGAGCGAGGCCCATTGACGCCACAACGTAGGCGAGGCCACCTCCCAGTAGAACGGGGCGGCGCCCCAGTCGGTCCGATAGCGGTCCAAACAAGAGCTGACCGGCACCAATCATGACCAAGTACGTTGTCAGCGTAAGCTGAATTGTGCTCGCTGTCGTACCAAGCGCGTTTGGCATAAACGGCACTGCTGGCAAGTACATGTCCATGCCGAGTGATGCCAATAAATCGAACGGTGATAACAACAACACCGTGGCGGCAAGGGAGTACCGCCAACTAAAGTTTTTTGAGCGCACGAAACCATCTCCTTGAACAAAGGATTTGGCGGCGCTCCCGTAGAGCAAAAGGATTCATGAGAACGCCGCAACAACCGAAAAATGAAGGTTGCTGCGGCTTACTTGTCTGCGTTCTTGGAAGTGCTCATCTGCTGACTATCTCATGATTGAATTTGAATCGTAACAACTTTCAAGCAACTCTGCGAGGAGCCTTATTGTGCGCCCAACGCCGCCATAAACGGCGACAGGGTGGCGCGCCTATTGCGCATAAAATGGCGAAGCCATGCGCAACAGGCGCGGAATCTCTGGCGTCCGGTTTGATGGCTTTGTTATGCAAAGGACTAGTCTTCAATGACGTGTAAACCACGGCGCTTTAAGTCCTCTAACGAATCCAACATTCCCCTTATTAATTCAACAGGATGCCCCTCCCAGTCTTCAACAACGCCAACAATTCTCAAGGGTTCGCAGGTTCTATAGGACTGTGTTGGATTACCGGGAAATTTTTTGTTCGTAAGATTCGGATCGTCTTCGAACGGTCCTGTTGGCTCAACTATGTATATGTAGCCGCGACCCTCGAGGCCAGACAGTGACATAGCAAGTTCAGCTCCCCAAACTGCTGGCTCCATCAAGGCTGAAAAGTAGATGTGCTTAAGAATACGACCGTCCTCGAAATGAGAGATGAACCCTGTGGTTAGCAAGTCACCAATCGCCAAATTGGCTTTGGTTCCATGATAGAACGGTCCTTGCACCTGCTTGTAATTATCATGAGAGATGGGAATCCAATCTTTTACCATTTTAAGACCCTTAATTGTTGGGATTTGGCTGCATAACGTCGCTATCAATCGCGGAAAAGGCGTAGTGCGCGAAGCGAACGAAGCTTTTTGCCGTCGATTGCATAGCTTTGTTAACCCTTTTTCCAAATTTGATAGCAATAGTTAATGTTTGAAGTAAAGTGTTGCTCAAAAACAACTTCGAAGGTATTTGGAATACTCGGGAAGAAAACATCCCCCTCTGGCTCGATGTCGATCGTCGATAAGTGGAGCGTAGAGGCCATGGGTAATGTTTCTCGGTAAATTTCTCCGCCACCAGACACTATAACGTGACCGGTGAATTCAGCTAGCCTGTCCATGGCCTCTTCGATTGACTGAAATACAACTACATTGTCATCATTTGATGTCCAACCTGAGCGGGTAACGACCGCGTATTTCCTATTGGGGAGTGCGCCCATAGATTCAAACGTCTTGCGACCCACCAGAAGCCACTGATTGTAGGTCAATGCTTTAAAAAGTAGCTGCTCCCCTTTCGCGGACCAGGGTATGTCTGGACCGCAACCAATCACGCCGTTTTTCGCTTTCGCAGCCATCAATGATACTTTCAAGGTTCTCATCCTGGGTTAACTTTGTTTTAGGGCGACTGCCCTGCTGCGTAACATCGTTGCTGCTCCATAACATCAAACATCGACCCACGGCGTAACGCGCTTGCTGCTTGGATGCCCGAGGCA
>NZ_JBMKHJ010000082.1:0-2851 GCF_049237265.1 Enterobacter cloacae complex sp. IR5384
GAGAGCATAAAAAATATTGGGGCAGCGTGAGCTATGCTGCCATCGCTGGTCCCTTCCCGTCACTTTGAAAACCCGGATACCAGCAGACAAATTTATCCTGCAGTTCGTTATTCAAAACGGCGGTCCGGGTCTGTAACAAATAATGAGCCCCTTTTCTGCTCCACTGCATCTGCTGCTTTTTGGCCATTCGTCTGGCGATCACTTCATTGATCGTGGATTCCACAAACGCGGTTGATACCGGCTCTCCGTACCGACGCATTTCGCCGTAGTTTGGGATCATCATCTTATTATTCCGGATGTAGGTATACATTTCATCCAGATGTTTTTGCAGGGATTTCAGGCTAGGATAGCTGAGTTCAGGGTCATCGCAATACATAACGCAATTATCAATATGTTCCAGCGCAGCGACAACATTGCCATGCCAGAGATATCGTTTAATGCTTTCCAGCAGTGCCAGAACTTTACTCCCCGCCTCTGGATCTGATACCAGCAGTCCCCGGGCATATTGCATGAGCACCGTCAGCCTCATGGTGATATGAAACCAGTCCAGCACATGCGTTGACTCAGGGTACATACCGAACTGGAGGTCCCTGAGATTATCCGCGCCGTCGGACAGAAAAAATATCTGCTGGTTGGCCTGCATTCCCTGCGCTGAAAGGTGGGTCATGAGCCTGCGTTCCGGATGACAGTCATCCTTCTGAACAAAACCGAAGCGGCGGGTGTCAGCAGGCGCACCAACGGAAAAAGACTTCCCGGCAATAATTTCAAAATTACGCTTTTTGTCATCCCGATCGCGAACATAACCACCATCTATACCCACCACAAGCGGTTTTCCTGGCCTGGGCAGGTTCCCCCAGTCGCGGGGGCAGCCGGAAAGAAAACCTGAATGAGCTTCAGCCTCAGCGTCAAGACGCTGCGCCACCTGGCATAAATGATTCCTCACCGTTGAGGCATTCAGGCTGTGGCCCACCGGCAGAATATCTTTCAGCAGACGAGTCGTCATTTCATAGGAGATCATCGAGGCCCAGCGGGTTTCAATATATTTCAGTGCCGGGTGAGAATAATCGCCGGCCCAGTCGCTGAGCAAACTGACTGTCTTTGTATCACTCTCTTCACAACGGCACCGGTACACCCGAAGCCCGGATACCGGAATAACGCCAAACAGCGTCCGGTACCGTATTTTCTGTTTGCCTTTGATTCTGCGCGCAGCAAGGCAGTGAGGGCACCGGATATGGTGTTGAGTATATTCGTCTGCCTGCAGCTGGACCACCGACTGCTGGACCGTATTCAGCAACAGCTTGGATTCTGACACCGATAATCCGATGTCGTTCCGGGTCTCCCCTGATTTCTGGATTGTCATCAGTTCCTCCGTTCGACTGGAGCCTGATTCATCGGTGATGACTATCTGGAGCGTCAGTTGCATCATTGCCTCCTGCTGTGGTGGATGACTATCTCCCGGCTACTGGTTGTTCATCTGGTGACGAAGCTTATAATATGTGGAAACGCCAAGGCCCGCATGGTCGCAGGCGATCCTGAGCCTGACCCCTCTGCTTCTGAGTGCGTCAATTTCCTGGATCTTTTTGATATCGGCGCCGGGGCGCCCTGTTTTTTCACCCCGTGCTTTTTTCGCGGCGATGCCGTCGGCCTGCCTTTCCTTCAGTAAGGCTCGTTCAAACTGGCTGAATGCCGACATCATGTGCAGCTGCAGTTCCTGCATCGGATTGTTTGTGCCGGCGCTGAACGTCAGCTGCTCTTTCAGAAAAATAAGGGTAACGCCCTGGTCACGAAGCCGGGTGGTGACAGCGCACATATCCGACATATTCCGGCAAAGGCGATCGATGGAATGAACCAGAAGCGTATCACCAGGGCGTAATTGCCCCAGGAGTTCCTGTAACCCCGGGCGGTTTGTGTCCTTCGCGCTGGCATGCTCAACACAAATTTTATCAGGCTGAAAACCCGCCTTTGACAATGCCTCTTCCTGACGGGCCGTATTCTGATCGGCCGAGCTTACCCTGATGTAGGCATATTGCACGCAAAACCTCCGGAAGGTCTTTAAACATCATAGAGATTTAAAGAATAATCCATAAACACTGATTTAGGGAGGTTTATAGACATTTTTTCGGGGATCTGAGAGGCATGCTGAAAACGTATACCTTTATAGACATCAGTCAGCGACGACGGCCCAGCCAGATAACTTCAGGCTCCAGTACCGGAGATGCAAGGTCGAGCCTGCTCAGTTGCCGGTTGATTTTGTGGCGGTTGAACCTGACAGCATCCAGGTCGTCAGCAAAAGGGCGGATCTCGCCGACCGTTGTTTCATCATCCGCATTAACGATAGCTTCAAGAAACGCCAGGGTTTTATCGAACTCATCCGCAGCTGTGGCTCCGGGCATACCATGGCCGCTTATACAAAACGGCGCTTTCAGCGTAGAGTTTTCATAAATGGCCTCAACACGAATGTCATGAAGCCAGTGCTCAAAGAAATTGTATTCATAGGTAAAGCGATCGCCAGCATCAAAAGCAAAATCATCAATCACGACCCGGAACGGATTATCGACAAAACCGATGCCTCCTTCGTAGGAGATACCGTAATCTTTGCCATAAATGTGAAATTGATGGAGATGGTCGTCCCCCCAGCCCTGCACTATCTGGAAAATGAAGTGAAGCGCGGCCAGTGACGTGTCGGCAGCAATTCTCAGCCGACGCCAGACCATCGGACTGACTCCATGAACTGCTATTTTGATGACGTAGATCTTCATAGTCAGCAGGTATTGTTATGAAATGATGGTGGTTATTTTAACCCCTGTAGATGGCATCATTCGATGGCTGCCCCGAGGTTTTTCATGCTCTC
>NZ_JBMKHJ010000083.1:0-2810 GCF_049237265.1 Enterobacter cloacae complex sp. IR5384
GTATTCAACCCAAAAACAAAAACAAAACCCAAATTTTAATTGAATATTTTCATATTTGCCGCCTATGTGGTGTATGAGACACCACCAGAAGCGGCCTGACAGCGTTTAGCTGTCATAGCTGGGATTTATCCCAAAAAAAGTGGTTTTGCACGCAGTTAGTTACCTTTAAATATCAGTCACTTAAATACAAAAAATGCAGGTTGGGAAAATGTGGTCAGGGAGCTGGCCGCATTGGGGTGGGGGTACCTTCATAACGCCTTGGTGCGTTGTGAAGAGGGGGAACGGGGCGGGGTTCCCCCTTTGGTATGTAACTACATATAAAACAAAGAAATACTGTTAAACTTTGAACCGTGAGAACTGCAGAACCACTTGTGGTTCTGTGGTTCGAGGGGTTGGCCTGCCCGGCGAGGGCGGTTTTGCAGTTGATTTTACGGTTTCTTCTTTCTTATTTTCTTACTTCTTAAGCACCCTTTAAAGCCTTATATATCAACACTTTACCAAAAAAAAAATTATGAAAATCATAATTTTCGATTATGAAAATCATAATGCAAAATTATGAAAATCATAATCAGACTTATGAAAATCATAATTTTGCATACAGGTGCATTGATATGATTTGATGTTGAAACGATAACTTTCTTATCGTTTTGATATTGACATTGCATTTAGATCGGTTATAAATGCAACATAGGTTATTATTTTTATTAGAAAAAGGAATATAAAATGGCAAAAGCAAAAGTTTTAATAAACGATACAGATGAAGCAGTAATAAAAAACGCATTAGATGTTGAAGATATGAACGAAGTAAATATTAACGTCACGAGAAAAAAGAAAACCGGATTTTTAGGGACTTATTCAATAGTATTTCATGACTCTGTGAAAACACTATCTAAAATGAACTTAAAGCCAAATGCTTATAAGATTGTAATGTACTTATTCGGCATTATAGAGATGGGTAATATTTTAGTTAACTTTTCACAAAAGAAGATAGCTGATGATTTAGGCTTGCAGCCGTCTAATGTATCAAGAGCTTTCAAAGAGCTTTTTGATAAAGGGGTTTTAATCAAAGATAGCGAAGACGGACACGTTTACTTAAATTCAAATCTATGCACTATGGGTGTTCCGAAAAATTTTGATCAAAAGAGAATGAAAAGCTTACAGAAATCAAATATTGAAACTGAAGATTTTAAAAATCAGATTAATTTATTTACTCCAACAAACACCGCAAAAATAAAAACTAATGATAAAAAAGTTATCAAGAAAAAAGAAAAAGAAAACGTTTTAGAGTTTCCAATGCAAAATGATTGGGTTGATATTGAATAGTAAAACTAACACTACCGCACTTCGTTTGCTGAATCCCTAAACCTCGCAAATATAAAATTTGCAAGCTTTAGGGATTTGCTTTTTTGTTTTGAAGTTGACTTTAACCCCGTAGGGCCGCATCTATGGAGCAGCATATGAAATATGCTAGCGTAATAGATATAGTCGGTTCCTATAGCTATTGACAGAAAAACAATAAATGTTAATTACATATATAAGGAAAATTAAAATATAGGAGAATTTAAAATGAAATCACAATTTATGCATGTAGAACTCTACAGCAGAGAAGAACCAGCTAAAAAGACAATAAATAAAAGTAAAAATATAAATCATAAATCTGATGTTAGAACAACAACCGTAAACGGTGTGTTGTCAGAAATGAAAAGGGAGGAGGGTTTTACATCCCATTTAGAAACCATAGCTGCACCGGAGGTGCTCTATGGGTCTATAGATGCCTTAGAACGCTCTATAGAGCGTTACGAGGCCGAATTTAAGACTACAGACAAGAACGGGAAGGAGAAGAAGCTACGCAAAGATGCATGCATCTTGCTAGCTGGTGTGGTTTCTCTAGATCGAGCTGATGAAGAAATTTGGGATGAATATAAGACCAAAGCAATTGAATATTTAAAAAATAAATATGGTGAAAATTTAAAATGTGTTGTTGAGCATACAGACGAAACCAACCCACATTTTCATTTTTACGTCGTTGGAAACAAGGATCAAGATTTAAATTTGCTTCATGATGGAAAGCTCGCAGTATCTAAATTAGCAAAAGAAGATAAGAAAAAATTACATCAAACAGCTTACACAGAAGCTATGATCAAATTTCAAGATGATTTTTATGTACAGGTATCAAATAAATTTGGATTGAGCAGAACGGGCGAGGAGCCGCGAGAACGCTATAAATCACGCCCTGATTACTTGAGATTTAAAAAAAGACAAGAAACAGCATTAAATATATTAGCCAATTTAGAAGAGTTTGAAGAAAAAGAATTAAAAAAAGCAAAACAAGCTGGCTTTAATGTTGGTATTAAAAATTTCGATGAAACTAATTTTTTTAGGAAACTCGATTGGAGAGTAAAAAGAATAAAAAAAGAAAAAGACAATGAGATTAAAAAATTATCGGATGAAAACGATAATTTAAATATAGATAAGTCAAATTTACAGCATGAATTAGATATGAGTAAAATTGAGCTTTCAGATGCATATAGTCAAAGGAATGAAGCATCCAGAAAAAATAGCGTTTATATTGATAAAGTAAACGCTCTAAAAAAAGAAAATAAATTATTACTTCCATACAAAGATCAATTTGATTTGAAATTAAAGCAGGAAAAAGAGCCATTGCAAGCAGAAGTCAAAGAATTGACTTCTGAAAATACCAATTTGAAAAATGAGAACACAAAATTAAAAAAAGAAAATTTAGATTTCAAAGAATTTATTTTAGGTGTTAAAAATTACTATGGATCTAAATTTCAGGAATGGTACGAGGA
>NZ_JBMKHJ010000084.1:0-2776 GCF_049237265.1 Enterobacter cloacae complex sp. IR5384
TGATGATCTGTTCGTCGGAAAAACGCTTCTTCATGGGGATGTCCTCATGTGGCTTATGAAGACATTACTAACATCGGGGTGTACTAATCAACGGGGAGCAGGTCATAGCTCTGATCGATCAGCATTATTTTGAAGCACTGAAGCAGATAACGATCTTCGATGAAGATGGTGTGGTTACTGAAGAGTTTATCAATGCTCTGAGCGGTGACGCTGCCCCTAATCGTAATGCTGACGGTTCGTTGCAGAGTATCAAGTACGTTTATTGGGTTGCTCGACATTCACAAGATGAACGTGAAGGCATACCTGTACGGACACGCGAGGAATACATGGCAGAAGCCGGGCCGGAACACATCCCAGCGCACCTGTTGCCAAAAGAGCACCGAGCCGAAACCTGAACCTGTGTATGATTTATCTGAGGCAGATCAACCATTCTGATACTGGAGGAATATTGTGTGAGAAAGTAACTGGCAACAGCCAGACAACCAACAGCCTGACGGCTGAATCCCTTACGGTGCGAAGCACTTTACCAGAGGTAAACACCTCCGGTGCTGAAGCCCCTGATTTGTCCCGTTTTTACAAGGCCCGCTCTCGTGATACCTCGCTGTCGTAAGATAAGCAATACCAGTCAGTATGCCACTAAGCGAATGGCCCGAATGTACTACGAATCCGGCGCAATGCTGGCAAAAATCTGTGCTGACCTTCAACTGCCTCTATTCACCGTGGTGACGCTGCTTAAGCGTGAAGGAATCACTGAAAAGAAATGGCATCTCGAATGCCGGATCATACTGATCCGTTGTTTTTGGCCTATCGTGAAACAGTCGCCAGAAAACAGAAGAACCCGCAGCGACGTTCACCACGCCTGCACTACTAACACCCTGAAAGGGTTAACAGCAATTGCTGTTAATCGCCTTGCGATGCACTGACCCAACCCCACATCGGGGGCCAATGAACCTTGATTACATCTTTTTCCTGCCTTGGGGCTGGGTGGCGCTTCGTCACGTCCTGATCGGCGGGAGCATCCTTCTCTGGAGATACTATAAAAATGACCACAATAAAAGACAGGATTTTCGCCGCCATGCATGGCATGACACCGGAGGAATACGAACTTCAAAAAGCGCGGGACAATCTGAAGAGCGTCACCGATAACTTTCTGGATCAACATCCGGAGTTGCTCAAATCAGCCCCGGCTGACACACCCACGGGTAAACGGGGCGAAGCCCTCTCGCCAATGCGAGACACCTTTGGTGCTGAACAACGGATTAAAAAATCGTTGGGTGCTGATAGCCGTCCGGTTGTCTCACATACCGCTGACCACATCGATCCTGAAATGCTGGCGAAAGCTAAAGCAGCGGCTGCTGCACTCGCAAAATCCGATCCTGATCGTTACGGCAATATCATCAAGCAGCAGGGGGTGTGATGAGTGGGACCAATAAGATTGTTACCAGCACCGTTAATGAAATCTCGTGGATCACAGACGATGCCTCATATCAAAAAGCCAAAAAGAAGATAATTTCGCTTAAGGCTGCTCATGAGAAACCAGCTAAAGCGCTTGAGAAGGCCCAGAAGCGGACCGTCCAGAGTGAAGGCAAAGCAGCACTAGCCGCAGCGAAAGCCCAGACAGCGAAGCTACGCCAGGCTGAACAATTGTCAAAACAGCAACAGAAACAAGCTCAGATACAAGCCAAAATGGAGCGGGACGCAGTAGCCCACGCCAATAAAATGACCTCATTACAGGCTCGCCAGTTATCTCAGCAGGAGCAGGCAGCACGGCAGAATGCCCGTTTAGCAGCGATTTCTGCAAAAGTGCAGGCCGCAGCCAGATCACGAGTTATGACCTATAACCCGGACATGGGCGGTCGTAGCTCTGAACCCACTCTGGTTGCCAGCCAGAATGCAGCGATGCAGCGCGGTCACGGTGCTGTTGCTGCTGACATTGCAGCACAAAAGCGCGCGCTTGCCCTTGAAGAAAAGAAAGAAGCAGCACTCAAACGTGAAGTAACCTACTACAACAGCTTGAGAAAGTCGGCTCTGACTCTGGCAAACGTGAACGGCGCTGACGTTGCAACCAGGTACAAAGCCATCAGTGCAGCAAAAGAGGCACTTAAAGCCCAGAAAGAAGAGCGCTATACGGTTGAAGAAACCCGCTTCGAAATGGCTCGTATCACCACAGAATTACGCAAGCAGGCTCGTCTGCAACAGCGTATTACCCGTGAGCAGAAAGCCGCAGGTGTTCGTGCTGGTCGTGTACGCACAGATGGTCGTGGTGGGGGGGCAGGTCTTGCAGCCGCTGGTGTTATCGGTGGTGCGTCGTTAGTGGGTAGTATGGGCGTTTCTCGTGTCGGTCAGACCCTCCAGGGAAGCCTTGAGCGTTCTCGCGATGTGAAAAAACTCCAGCAGTACGGGATCAGCAACCTTGAGTTTGCTGCACTTCAGGATCTCTCGATGAGCCGTGTTGGTTACTCACTGAGTGCTGACAAGCTGGCTGACCTCAACAAGGACACAACCGAAAAGGCTGGGGAATTGTTGAACACCGGCTCTTTCAAACGTAACAAGAAAACTGGACAGGTGAATTTCAGCGGCGGTGGCGAGTTCGCAGATATCATCAACAATGTGCTGACCTCCACCAACGGCAACCAGAAGGTAGCACAGAAGGTGATCGGAGAACTGCAAATGAATCGCCACGCGTTTAACAGACACCTCAGAGTCATTTAAGATGACTTAAAGAGAGGTGCCCATGAGCGGTAAGCGTTATCCTGAAGAGTTTAAAACTGAAGCA
>NZ_JBMKHJ010000085.1:0-2734 GCF_049237265.1 Enterobacter cloacae complex sp. IR5384
TATGGTGATCCCCTGGGCGAAATGCGCCTGGTAAGCAGAGTTTTTGAAATGTAAGGCCTTTGAATAAGACAAAAGGCTGCCTCATCGCTAACTTTGCAACAGTGCCGAAGCAGATTATGCGTTCTCATAATGCGATACACCCGCTTTGCATTAACCACAGGCAGGCCGTCCCGCTCCGACTCCCGTCGCAGCAGCGCCCACACACGGCGATAACCATACGTCGGCAGGTCAGCCACCGCCATGTTTATCCGGGACAATACGGTGGTATCGTCAGAACGGGGCTGCCGTCTGCGATCCTGTCAGTCAGATGGCCGGTGAACCCGAATGCTCAACTGCGCACGCGACACGCCAAGACTTCTGCAAACGTCGCTTATTCGTCGTTCCCAGGCAACGAGGGCGCATGCGCAATCCATTTTTTTGCCCGGCCGAACTCCACGGCCTCTTTGAGTATCTCGGCTTCCATCGTCTTTTTGCCCAGAAGGCGCTGGAGTTCGCGAATTTGCTTATTGGCGGCAGCGAGTTCGGAGGCCGGCACCACTTCCTCGCCCGATGCAACAGCCGTCAGTGAACCGTCTTAATATTGCTTGCGCCATTTGAATATCTGGTTTGCATTGATGCCATGCAGGCGCGCGACATGAGACACGGTCATACCGGGCTCCATAGTCTGCTGAATAATGGCAATTTTTTCCTGCGGTGTACGACGCCGACGCCGCTCAGGTCCTGATAACACTCCAACCATCTTATCGTTCTGACTGGTATTAAACATAGTTCCAAGACTACCTCTTATTTTAAGAGAGTCGAAGTGTCTGGTGATCTATGGGGCCAGTCTAGCCCTCTTCCAAGTGTAGGGAGATATAGTCAAAGTTTGCTTCTCCGCCGATGAGTCCGCCCTGCGTCGGATAGTCCGATTTTTTACCGGCGAAGCACGGCTCTCCTAACCCTATCTAAAGCGAATAACTTTTTTCAACAGGGCCGCGAGCGATAGGCGCTCTACGCGCCAATTTGACCACTTAAAACAGGTAAATTGAGGGGTTGTAATGTGTTGATGTAACAGGCTTTTATTTTAATGTCTTGGCATATGTATAATGGTAGTCTAGCCCTCCTTTCAACAAGGAGTACTCATGGAAACCTACAATCATACATATCGGCACCACAACTTTTCACATAAAGACTTAAGTGATCTCACCTTCACCGCTTGCACATTCATTCGCAGCGACTTTCGACGTGCTAACTTGCGTGATACGACATTCGTCAACTGCAAGTTCATTGAACAGGGTGATATCGAAGGCTGCCACTTTGATGTCGCAGATCTTCGTGATGCAAGTTTCCAACAATGCCAACTTGCGATGGCAAACTTCAGTAATGCCAATTGCTACGGTATAGAGTTCCGTGCGTGTGATTTAAAAGGTGCCAACTTTTCCCGAACAAACTTTGCCCATCAAGTGAGTAATCGTATGTACTTTTGCTCAGCATTTATTTCTGGATGTAATCTTTCCTATGCCAATATGGAGAGGGTTTGTTTAGAAAAATGTGAGTTGTTTGAAAATCGCTGGATAGGAACGAACCTAGCGGGTGCATCACTGAAAGAGTCAGACTTAAGTCGAGGTGTTTTTTCCGAAGATGTCTGGGGGCAATTTAGCCTACAGGGTGCCAATTTATGCCACGCCGAACTCGACGGTTTAGATCCCCGCAAAGTCGATACATCAGGTATCAAAATTGCAGCCTGGCAGCAAGAACTGATTCTCGAAGCACTGGGTATTGTTGTTTATCCTGACTAATTGCTTTGATGTGTGATTTTAAACGCTCAAATTTATAAAACGAATAATATTGTCAACCTTGCAATAATAGACATAGGGACAACCATGTATAAATTTTTACCCTCAGGCGTCTTCACAATAGAGCCATATAGCAGTGGGTCACTTAGTGGGCTTAATTTTTCCATTAAAGATAATATTAATATTGCTCAGTATAAAACATCATATGGTAGCCCATCTTGGCAAGTAAACATAAGGCTGCCATTTATAAGGCACTGTTGCAAAAATGTGGAGGTGATAGGGGTACTACGCCGGAACCCCAGATTTTTCCGTCCGTTCAAATTATCCACGGTTGAACAGCTTGATCCCGTCCGCCCGCAGTTGACCAACAGGGGAAATATGCCTGTACAAAGTTTGCCGGGTTATCCCAAGTTCCTGGCATAGCGTACTGACCTTTGTTTCTGATTGTCCCATTGATGCCATTGCCAGTCGCAGTTTGACTGGCGTCATTTTATAAGGTCGGCCGCCGTTCCGCCCACGGGCTCTTGCTGATGCCAGACCTGCAGTCGTTCTTTCAGCAATCAGTTCGCGCTCAAACTCCGCCAGTGCGGCAAAGATACCGAAGACAAGCTTGCCAGCGGCCGTTGTTGTGTCGATAGTCGCCCCGTGACCGGTCAGCACTTTCAGACCGGTCCCCCTCGCGGTCAGGTCGTGCACTGTATTAATGAGATGACGAAGATCACGACCGAGGCGGTCCAGCTTCCATACGACCAGCGTGTCTCCGGGTCGTAGTGCTTTCAGACAGGCTGTAAGTCCAGGACGCTCTTCTCGTTTGCCCGATGCCCGGTCCTCATAAAAATGTGCGGCATCAACGAGAGCATGAAAAACCTCGGGGCAGCCATCGAATGATGCCATCTACAGGGGTTAAAATAACCACCATCATTTCATAACAATACCTGCTGACTATGAAGATCTACGTC
>NZ_JBMKHJ010000086.1:0-2404 GCF_049237265.1 Enterobacter cloacae complex sp. IR5384
TTGGTGTGGTTGGCGTCTTTATTCCTCAGGATCCGGGGGCTGAATCGGAGCTTGCCAGAGAGGGTAAGATGCCATTTGATTTTGGGAGTTTCTGGTTTAAAGGACAGGCAATCCGTACCGGCCAGGCGAACGTTAAGGCCTATAACCGTCAGCTGTCTCGCCTCATCCATCACGATAAAGCCAGTCCGGGCAAAATAATTTCTCATCGTCTTTCGCTTGAAGAGGCTCCTGCCGGATATAAGCACTTCGATGAGCGGGATGAAGGATGGACGAAGGTTATCCTTAAGCCTTAAATAGAGTTATCCGGTATGAGAAAGCAAAAACCGGGAAAGAATGTATGACTTTTGACAGGGTGCAATAAAATATCCTGTCAGGGCGTTATTATTCATACTTTCAGCTGCCAGGTGATGCTGCCAACTTACTGATTTAGTGTATGATGGTGTTTTTGAGGTGCTCCAGTGGCTTCTGTTTCTATCAGCTGTCCCTCCTGTTCAGCTACTGACGGGGTGGTGCGTAACGGCAAAAGCACCGCCGGACATCAGCGCTATCTCTGCTCTCACTGCCGTAAAACATGGCAGTTACAGTTCACATACACAGCCTCTCAACCCGGTACGCACCAGAAAATCATTGATATGGCCATGAATGGCGTTGGATGCCGGGCAACCGCCCGCATTATGGGCGTTGGCCTCAACACGATTTTACGTCACTTAAAAAACTCAGGCCGCAGTCGGTAACCTCGCGCATACAGCCGGGCAGTGACGTCATCGTCTGCGCGGAAATGGACGAACAGTGGGGCTATGTCGGGGCTAAATCGCGCCAGCGCTGGCTGTTTTACGCGTATGACAGGCTCCGGAAGACGGTTGTTGCGCACGTATTCGGTGAACGCACTATGGCGACGCTGGGTCGTCTTATGAGCCTGCTGTCACCCTTTGACGTGGTGATATGGATGACGGATGGCTGGCCGCTGTATGAATCCCGCCTGAAGGGAAAGCTGCACGTAATCAGCAAGCGATATACGCAGCGAATTGAGCGGCATAACCTGAATCTGAGGCAGCACCTGGCACGGCTGGGACGGAAGTCGCTGTCGCTCACAAAATCGGTGGAGCTGCATGACAAAGTCATCGGGCATTATCTGAACATAAAACACTATCAATAAGTTGGAGTCATTACCCTTTTTTCAACTTCTGATGGATGCGAGTGATTGAACTCATACATTAATGTTTTCCCACGAAGTCTTTTTTCAGGTAAGCCTTCGCACATATCGGTAAATAGCTTGCCTGCTTTTATTTTTTCTGTCATCGACATGTTCATTTTTAACATTCCGTCCTGATAAGTTGGTCGGATAAGGCGCTCGCGCCGTATCCGACATTAATTTCTTAAGCGACTTCATTCACCTGGCGACGCAGCAGAGAAAGTGGGCCGGGGCCGCTAAGCGTGAACACGGAAATTAAGGTGAAGCCCAGCGCCACCAGACCCAGCACCAGGTAAGCGCCCTGGAAACCGATGCTTTCATACATATTGCCCGCCAGAATAGACATAAAAATCATCGCCAGTTGCTTAAAGAAGCAGAAACAGACCAGATAAATCGTCGCTGAAAAACGCACTTCAAACTGGCTGGTAATATATTTAAAGCAGCCCACCAGCAGGAACGGTACTTCAAACATATGCAGCGTTTTCAGAATAACCACTTCCAGTGCTGAGGTAGCGAACGATGAGCCAATAATACGTACTGACATAATAGTGCCAGCCAGCAGCAGGGCGTTTTTCCCACCGATGCGATTAATGATCAGTGGCGCAAAAAACATAATCGAGGCGTTAAGTAATTCGCCCATTGTCGTTACGTAGCCAAATACCCGCGTACCCTGTTCACCGGTAGCAAAGAACGAAGTAAAGAAATTAGCAAACTGTTGGTCAAAAACATCGTAGGTGCAGGAAACGCCAATAACATACAGTGACAAAAACCACAGTTTTGGCTGTCTGAACAGTTCCAGCGCCAGCTTAAGGCTAAATGCCGAATGGTTGGCACCTACCGCATTGGCAACCGTGGCAGAAGAGGGCGCATCCGTTTTGGCGAAAAAGAGTAAAACGGCGAGGATGAATGCACAGCCAGAACCCAGCCAGAAAACAAACTGATTATTGATGGTGAACATGATGCCGACAATCGAGGCACACAGCGCCCAGCCAACACAGCCAAACATCCGCGCGCGACCATATTCGAAATTACTGCGACGGCTGACTTTCTCGATAAATGCCTCTACTGCTGGCGCACCGGCGTTAAAACAAAAGCCTAGATAAATACCACCAACAATCGATCCTACTAAAATGTTGTATTGTAACAGTGGCCCGAAGATAAAAATAAAGAACGGCGCAAACATCACTAACATGCCGGTAATAATCCACAGCA
>NZ_JBMKHJ010000087.1:0-2229 GCF_049237265.1 Enterobacter cloacae complex sp. IR5384
CACCCCGGCGAACAACAAAATCCGCCTCGACGACGAGCGCGGAAAAGAGCATATCAAGGTCAGCACGGAGTACGGCGGCAAGAGCCAGCTGAATCTCGGCCACCTGGTCGACAGCGAAAAACAGCAGCGCGGCGAGGGTTTTGAGCTCAGAACCGACAGCTGGGGCGCCATCCGGGCGCAGAAAGGGATTTTTATCAGTGCTGACGGCCAGGCGAAAGCACAGGGCCAGGTACTGGAGATGCAGCCGGCGGTCAGCAATCTCGGCGAAGCCCGGGAGCAGATGACATCCATCTCCGGTGATGCGCAGAAGGCGACCGCGAACCCGGCCGATCTTCAGGCGCAAATCACCCTGCTGGAACAGCAACTGACGGATCTTAAAAAATCGGTGCTGTTGATGAGCGCACCGGACGGTGTGGCGCTGACCAGCGGCCAACACCTGCAGGTATCGGCCGGGCAGAACCTGATTGCCACCGCCGGTAAAAATGCGGACGTCAGCGTGGTGAAAAATCTGTTTATCGGGGTGGGCAATGCCCTGAGCGTGTTTGTGCGCAAGCTGGGGATCAGGCTTATCGCGAACCAGGGGCCGGTGCAGGTACAGGCGCAGAATGATCTGATGGCATTACTGGCACGAAAAGAAATCAGCATCGTCAGCACGGAAGATGAAATCCAGATCCTTGCGAAGAAGAAGATCACGCTGAACGGCGGCGGGAGCTATATCACGCTGGATGCGAATGCGATTGAGGCGGCGACGCTCGGGGATTACCGGACACGGGCAGGATTTTATGATCGTCAGCAGAAGGCAAATAAACCAGAAGATTTTCCGAGTGTTGCTCCGGTAGTAGCAGAGCCTGCCAGCTCCGGTAACAACCAGCAAGAAAAAACAGACAAAGATGAAGATGTCCCGGGTGCTGGTCCTGCTGGTCCGGAAGCAACAGCGCCAGCCAGTTATTTCCTTTTTTCCTGACACGGAGTCATAACATGATTATCAGCCCACCGTTTCTGAGAAACAGAACTGCATCCCAGACTGATGCCGACTGGACTGGCGCAATGATGCCGGTAAATACAGACCAGGGGTTCCCGTTGAACGGAGCAGAATCCTGGCATGGGGGTGTTCACATTACACATACAGACGAAGGAAATTCTCCTGAAAAAATACGGGCAATTGCTGATGGCGTGGTGGTTTCTTTCCGCCAGCCATCATCGTCTAAAGATGCAGAACCACTCAATTATCTCGGACCGACAGATGATGGCTATGTGTTGCTGAAGCATGAAACGGAGATAGGAAGCGGGGAAGACGGGAAGGTCGTATTCTATTCACTGTATATGCATATGAAATTTCTGGAGGCAGAAATCAAACAGGATGCAAAAATATACCGTAAAGCCCCCCTGGGCTCTTCAGGAATGTGCAGTGGTCAGAATGAATTCCATTTCCAGATTTTTTGTGATGACGACAATATCAGCAAGCTGGCGGGCAGAACGACCCGTGAACTGGATGTGTCGAAAGATGGCCGAACCGATGCAGTTTACGGCGATATTCACTTTTATCTTCCGGCCGGAACGAAGTTTTATGACAAGGCACCCGCAGATAACAGTACTTCCATAACCGGTCTTTCGGAGTTGTATACCAGCAGTGCGCCGCTGTATGTCAGTATGACTCTGGCACAAGGCAGCTGCACGATGGTGACCCGCCAGAAAAATACACAGACTGACGGGAAGTATGATCTGCTGGGCGACCCTCTGGTGAATGCTGACGGTGAAGACTACGAATATAATCTTTATAAAACCGCGATGCGGAATTATATGGAAAGCCCCAGCGCGGGGTTTGAACTGCTTCGTTTTGGCCGGGTGATCAATACGGAGCATGAAACGCTGGCACCGGCAGATGCGCCATTATGGATGACCGTGAATTACCCGGGTGGCAAAGGGATGGTTAATCTCGCTGACGCGAACATCAAAAAGTTCAGTGACGCTGATTTTCCTCACTGGACGGGCTGGCAGCTGGTCGATGACGATGCTGACAGTAACAGTCAGTGTAGCTCGGCCATAATCAGGAAGCTGCAGGAGGAAGGTGAGTACAATAATCAGTGTGGAAAGTTAATCTGTCATTTCCCGTTCGAATGGGAAAAAAGTACGATCGACACCCGTTTTTCATGGCTGAAAACGGGGGATGATAAGCGTGCTCCGATGACGGAAGCAGATTATGCAAAATTTAAAGCTCATGCAGAAGCG
>NZ_JBMKHJ010000088.1:0-1967 GCF_049237265.1 Enterobacter cloacae complex sp. IR5384
TATCTCCCAATTTGTGTAGGGCTTATTATGCACGCTTAAAAATAATAAAAGCAGACTTGACCTGATAGTTTGGCTGTGAGCAATTATGTGCTTAGTGCATCTAACGCCGGAGTTAAGCCGCCGCGCGTAGCGCGGTCGGCTTGAACGAATTGTTAGACATCATTTACCAACTGACTTGATGATCTCGCCTTTCACAAAGCGAATAAATTCTTCCAAGTGATCTGCGCGTGAGGCCAAGTGATCTTCTTTTTGTCCCAGATAAGCTTGCTTAGCTTCAAGTAAGACGGGCTGATACTGGGCAGGTAGGCGTTTTATTGCCCAGTCGGCAGCGACATCCTTCGGCGCGATTTTGCCGGTTATTGCGCTGTACCAAATGCGGGACAACGTAAGCACTACATTTCGCTCATCGCCGGCCCAGTCGGGCTGCGAGTTCCATAGCTTCAAGGTTTCCCTCAGCGCCTCGAATAGATCCTGTTCAGGAACCGGGTCAAAGAATTCCTCCGCTGCCGGACCTACCAAGGCAACGCTATGTTCTCTTGCTTTTGTAAGCAGGATAGCTAGATCAATGTCGATCATGGCTGGCTCGAAGATACCCGCAAGAATGTCATTGCGCTGCCATTCTCCAAATTGCAGCTCGCGCTTAGCCGGATAACGCCACGGGATGATGTCGTCATGCACGACAAGGGTGACTTCTATAGCGCGGAGCGTCTCGCTCTCGCCAGGGAAAGCCGAAGCCTCCATAAGATCATTGAGCAATGCTCGCCGCGTCGTTTCATCAAGCTTTACGGCCACAGTAACCAACAAATCAATATCGCTGTATGGCTTCAGGCCGCCATCCACTGCGGAGCCGTACAAATGCACGGCCAGCAACGTTGATTCCAGATGGCGCTCAATGACGCTTAGCACCTCTGATAGTTGGTTCGAAATTTCGATGGTCACCGCTTCCCTCATGATGTCTAACGGGCGAGGTAAGCCGACCGCAGAATGCGGGTCGGCTTGACCGAAATGTTAGAACCAGAAGCCAAAACGGATAACTTGAATTTGGCGACGGGCGCTAACCGTGAAAAAACGCTGCGCCACCGAGGCGGCACAGCACTGCAAAAACGATAGCTGCTTGCGCTTGCTACGCAAGGGCTAGAGGCCAAAAAGACTGAAAACCTGCGCAGCCCATGCAGGCGAAGCCCGGAAAAAAGGCAAAACAGGCACTGAATAACGCCTGAAAAGCTAAATGCCGTTTGAATAAACATGAGCTAAATAAAGCTGGGTTTCAGTGGTGCTAACGTTGGACGTAACGAGAGCCGGAGCGCAGCGGAGGGAACCAAAATGCGCAGCATTTTGGCGTCCCGTTGACGGAATGGTTAGCCGTTTCGACGCGCATAAACGGAGTGGGTGTACGGAATTACAGCTTGAATGGTTTCGGTTGAGACAAGCTCGAATTCTGTTTCGTTGAGCATTGGGAAGAAGGCGTCACCCTCGAAGGTTTGATGTACCTCAGATAGAAACACGCCGTGGGCGTGAGGTAGTGCCAGAGTGTATATCTCAGCTCCGCCCGCGACGTAGAGTTCATTGCCGAGTTCGGATGCCAAAGCGATAGCGTGCGACAGCGTTGAAACAACTACGCAGCCAGTGGCGCGGTAGTTAGCTTGGCGTGAGATTACCAATGTGTGACGGTTCGGTAGAGGCTTGCCGATAGACTCAAAGGTCTTTCGCCCCATGACAACGACTTTTCCCTCAGTGAGTCTGCGAAAAATCTTCTGCTCACCCGGAATTTTCCAGGGGATATTAGGACCATTGCCAATAACCCGATTGGCTCCCATCGCAGCAACGAGATAAATGCGTACTGATTCCGAGTTCATATGGCTAACTTTGTTTTAGGGCGACTGCCCTGCTGCGTAACATCGTTGCTGCTCCATAACATCAAACATCGACCCACGGCGTAACGCGCTTGCTGCTTGGATGCCCGAGGC
>NZ_JBMKHJ010000089.1:0-1925 GCF_049237265.1 Enterobacter cloacae complex sp. IR5384
AAAAAAGTACGATCGACACCCGTTTTTCATGGCTGAAAACGGGGGATGATAAGCGTGCTCCGATGACGGAAGCAGATTATGCAAAATTTAAAGCTCATGCAGAAGCGCTGTGTTTTGATTCCGGAGCATTCAGTAGTGGAAGACTGTGGCATTTTGAGCCAAAAGCATTCATTGAACATTTTAGAAAATGCAGTTGGTTGAGTGAGCCGGATTTTGTAAGAACGGTTAGAAAAACTGTTAAGAATGAATCAACATTAAGAGAAGAAGGGCGACTGACGGAAAAAAACGTCATTGAGTACCTTAATCAAAAGAAAGAAAAATCGTCAGGAGCAACAATTCGCCCATCAGAAATGAGAAAAAGCCTGGCATTGGTAATGAGAACTTTTGGTGTGAATAGCACAATGCGATTAGCTCATTTTCTTTCGCAAATATATTGCGAAACAGGCCGTGTGAGCGAATGTGAAGAGAAAGGGAAAGATTCATATTTTGATAAGTATGAACCTGAATTTGATTCGAAACATAATAATAAAAACGAACTCGCTAAAAAACTTGGAAACAATCAAGTTGGCGATGGTATCAAATTTAAAGGCCGTGGAATTATACAGCTTACAGGTAGGACTAACTATAAAATATATGGTGAATATAAGGGGGATGCCACAAAGTTCATAAGTTCAGCTAGTGCGGAAAATTTAATATCGTCATCTTATTATTGTTGTGACGCAGGCGGATTTTATTGGATTCAGAAGCAAAGAATGAAGGTGGAGAATAAAAAACTAGTTAATTGGGGGGCATTGAGTATACATTACTGGGCCGATCAAGGGACTACTTATGCAGAAGTGAAGGCGGTAACTAAGTGTGTTAATGGAGGGAGCACTGGATTAGATGGTATCCGGTGGCCTTGTTTTGAACACGCATTTTACGCTTTAAATGATAGTGTTTCTGCAAATGATAATGTAAAATTTTTAAGCTGATAGTGCTAATATGAAAATTAAACTTTTGGTTGCCATTTTTTCAATGGGCGTGGTTATTAATGTTTATGCAAAAAACATTGATTTTTGTAAGACGATAGAGTTCGATACCGGAGATTTTAATTACGCCCCCATTGAACAAGCGTCTTCTGATTCTGAATGTCGTAATAAACCAGTTCCAATACAGTATAAAGGGATTAAAGATATATTCAATCTTACCTCAGAGGCAAATCCCACAGGTGGAGTAAGCTATCTCAGATGGGATGAATCAAATAAAACGTATAGCTATGATGAAGATGAATTGAAAAGTACAATACATGATATTGTAAAGCAAAGTGGCAACAATAAATACATTGAAGCATTAAATCCAATTGTAAAAATTAAATTCACTCCAAAGGGTAAAGGAGGTGTGGTTGTTTCTGATATTGTTTTTGAGGATAAAAAAAGAAAACCGATAAGCATTGTTAGAGATATATATTTTTACTCGCAAGATGATTACGCAGCAGTATATAGCTCCGCTCTAATAAAATTCTCTCAGAAAAATGAAATCTGTTTTCTAGAAAAAGTTGAATCAGTTTTTGAATCAATGAATATAAATTGGTGAAAATGTGAAAGAGTTTGATTTCGAGTGTTGTTTAAAAATGTCGATTTTTTTCAGCGAGGTTTGATAATTTTAAGGTCTGCAATAAAAACTTCTTACAATAGAGGTTATGAATGCTTTTTTCCCTGAAACATCTTCCTGAATGTTACCCACGGCCAGTTCCGCCAAAAATATCCCGCTGGTTTGCTGTCCTGGCGGCAATGCTGGTCATCAGTGTGATCCTCATGCGAATATTCGGACGCTACATCGATTGACCTGCCCCCACGATTAGATACAACACTCAGTTAGTAACGTCGGAATCTTCATTCTCAGAATGACCCTTTCTCCAGCCCGCTGCAAATTCAGACGGTGTCTGA
>NZ_JBMKHJ010000090.1:0-1841 GCF_049237265.1 Enterobacter cloacae complex sp. IR5384
CTGATGATCTGTTCGTCGGAAAAACGCTTCTTCATGGGGATGTCCTCATGTGGCTTATGAAGACATTACTAACATCGGGGTGTACTAATCAACGGGGAGCAGGTCAGATTCATTGCACCATCTTCTCACCGACCGCGTCAGCCTCTCTGCGTATGTTACCGGAACAGCACGCCGCAGAAGCGCGCTATCCTATTCCTGTTGAGGATTTCCATTTCAGTATTTTCACTGCGGTGAACAATCAAACGGTAATGACATCCAGCGCTGAAATTGTGTTAGTGATTGAGGGGACCGCGACATTAAGCCATGCCAGCGGCGAGAGCCTTTTGCTTCACGTCGGGCTGTCAGCATTTATCCCAGCCTCCATCGGGCGATGGTTGCTGACTACGACTGGGAAAGTCTGTCGAGTATCGTGTTAATGTAAAATTAGAGGGGGTACAGCCCCCTTGTTTGTGTTTACTTAGCCCTAAATAAGGTTGAGTCTATCCCGCGCGTCCTGCAGGCGTTGCTCCCCGCGACGGTCATACTGCTGGGTGGTGGTGACGCTCGCGTGGCCCATCGCATCCTTCACGGTAATTAAATCCTCCCCGTTATCCAGCATCGCGGTGGCGAAGGTTCGCCTCAGATCGTGTGGAGAACATTTCGTGATGCCGGCCTGACCCTGGCGCACCTGCAGGATATGGTACACCGCCTGGTCGGTTAGCCGGTTTAGAGTCACATCCCCGAAACGACGGATGCGTGTGAACAGCGGGCCCGGGGTCTCGCCCCGGATCTCATCGATCCAGATCTGCAGCCGCTGCCAGGCACCGGCCGGGACATATGCCAGTCGCTCCTTGTTTCCCTTACCCAGCACTCTAAGCGCACGGTCCTGAGTGACAACGTCACGCAAATCCAGGCTCACTACTTCGGATCGTCGCAGGCCGCAGCCGAGAATGACCGCCAGCATCGCTGCATCCCGCGCCCCGAGGCAGCTGCGATCGGCTTCACAGACGGCAAACAGGGCGCGGATCTCCCCCTGGGGCAGCGCCCGACCGCTGGGCAGCCGACTGCCGCGCAGGTTACGGACCGCCCGGATATGCTGGAAGCTCTCCACATCCATGAGCCGGAGCATCCAGGCTTCCTTCGCCACGCCCTTGAGTGCCGAAAGATAGGTGTTGACGGTGGCGGTGGCCCGGCCGGTGTCGCGCAGCAGTTCGGTCACGGCCATCACGTGATGGCGCCGCAGGCTGCCCCAGCTGCAGGACTCCAGGGAGGCAGCTCCGAGCATAACGGCGACGATGTTCAGGAACGAGGCCATGGTCTGCCGGCTGCGGTGGGAATTGAGTGAAAGCAGGTAGGCCCGGGCCGGGCTGACCGGGGCATTCTCACCTGACAGCGCCGGCAGGAATTCCTCACTGGCTGCGGGCAGACTCAGCTCCGGTTCGTCATCGGGAATCAGGATCATGTCGGGCTCCGTCCGGCGCGCTGCGTAAAAAATCGGGGGCAAACTTACTGTCAGAGCGTACCGCAGAAAGTCTACTTTTTCAAAGGTACATTTTAATAAGTAGACTTGAAGCACTTGTTCTTAGCTGTACGATTACGGTGATGCTGCCAACTTACTGATTTAGTGTATGATGGTGGTTTTGAGGTGCTCCCGTGGCTTCCATCTCCATCAGTTGTCCCTCCTGCTCAGCTACTGAAGGCGTGGTGCGTAACGGTAAAAGTACTGCCGGACATCAGCGCTATCTCTGCTCTCAGGAGAGCATGAAAAACCTCGGGGCAGCCATCGAATGATGCCATCTACAGGGGTTAAAATAACCACCATCATTTCATAACAATACCTGCTGACTATGAAGATCTACGTC
>NZ_JBMKHJ010000091.1:0-1831 GCF_049237265.1 Enterobacter cloacae complex sp. IR5384
GAATGATGTCACGCTGAAAATGCCGGCCTTTGAATGGGTTCATGTGCAGCTCCATCAGCAAAAGGGGATGATAAGTTTATCACCACCGACTATTTGCAACAGTGCCACTATTTGCAACAGTGCCCTAGTGAGAGGTAGGGCAGCGCAAGTCAATCCTGGCGGATTCACTACCCCTGCGCGAAGGCCATCGGTGCCGCATCGAACGGCCGGTTGCGGAAAGTCCTCCCTGCGTCCGCTGATGGCCGGCAGCAGCCCGTCGTTGCCTGATGGATCCAACCCCTCCGCTGCTATAGTGCAGTCGGCTTCTGACGTTCAGTGCAGCCGTCTTCTGAAAACGACAAACAGCCAGAAAGGCTGTTACAGGCGATTTGATCTGCAACCTATTGGTTAAATTAATGTATCAAAAACGATGGTTTTTGTGACAGTCTTGAAAAGTCCTGACTTCTCCCGAAAAATGACTCCCCTCATGTAACAAAACTCGTTACTGTATCAACATAACAATAACCCCATAACTAATTAGCGAGAAAAGAATGAAAATCGGCTATGCACGTAAATCTACGCATCTTCAGGATGTGGCGCACCAGGTTGACGAACTAACAAAAGCTGGATGTGAGCAAATCTATCAGGATCAGACCTCACGTAGCGGCCCAAAGCGCGACAAAAAAGGTGCGCCGGAACTGGAGAACTGCCTGAAAGCATTGCGCGAGGGAGATACCCTAGTAGTTTGGGCACTAGATCGGCTCGGCGGTTCATTGGGTCAAGTCATTACTTTACTCGACGACCTGAAGAAACGCGGAATAACTTTCATAGCCATCAAGGACAGAATAGACACAAATGCGCCAGTTATAGGGGAAATCTATACTCATCTGATGGCGATATTCTCTAGCTTTGAACGCAACCGCAATATTGAAAGAACGCGCTCAGGCCTTGCAGCTGCACGCGCAAGGGGCCGTGTGGGAGGGAGAAAACCGTCACTTTCTGAAGAAGATGTTAAACAAATTAGAATCTTACTTGCTGATCCTGAAATGACAGTTGGTGCAGTTGCTAAGCGCTTCAACGTTTCTCGCATGACTATTTATCGCTACACCACAAAATCATGAATGACCGCAGCATGGCGGTTTTATTTTCTTATGCCGTCAGGGCATGGAAGGCGACCACGCCGGAGTTAAACGGGCACCGGCCGCAAATCGCCGGAAACCGCAATGCTGAACGTATCGCCCGACCCAGCCCCCTCCCTGCAAAGCCCTAATCCCGCTCACCGCCACACAGCTGCCGTATGTCCCCCACGGGGGTGCGCAGTGGGCGCCGCGCGCCTGCGCGCGGGAACGGCGGCCCGCCTTCGGGTCGCGGCGCCGTACTGCGAGTTAGCGGCCGCACGCGGCCGGTTACGGGGGACACTACGCCATACGACCAGCGACCCGCTGAGCTGCACAATCCACGGATAACACAAGCTACATACATGTCGATATGGGAATCCGCCCATCTTGCCGGGCGCCGCTGTCGTGTGGAAATCCGCCCACCTTACCGGGCGCCGGTGCCGTGTGGGAATCCACCCACCTTGCCGGGCGCCGGTGCTGTGTGGAAATCCGCCCACCTTGCCGGGCGCCGGTGCCGTGTGGGAATCCGCCCACCTTGCCGGGTGCCGGTGCCGTGTGGAAATCCGCCCACCTTGCCGGGCGCCGGTGCCGTGTGGGAATCCGCCCACCTTGCCGGGCGCCGGTGCTGTGTGGGAATCCGCCCACCTTGCCGGGCGCCGGTGCTGTGTGGGAATCCGCCCACCTTGCCGGGCGCCGGTGCCGTGTGGGAATCCGCCCACCTTGCCGGGCGCCGG
>NZ_JBMKHJ010000092.1:0-1801 GCF_049237265.1 Enterobacter cloacae complex sp. IR5384
TTGGTGATTTTGAACTTTTGCTTTGCCACGGAACGGTCTGCGTTGTCGGGAAGATGCGTGATCTGATCCTTCAACTCAGCAAAAGTTCGATTTATTCAACAAAGCCAAACAGAAGCCACTGGAGCACCTCAAAAACACCATCATACACTAAATCAGTAAGTTGGCAGCATCACCTTTTGCGTCTATAGTCATGATGTCAAATGAACGCGTTTCGACAGGAAATCATCATGAATAAATATCAGGCAGTTATTATTGGTTTTGGCAAGGCTGGAAAAACATTAGCCGTCACGCTGGCAAAAGCAGGTTGGCGTGTGGCTCTCATCGAACAATCAAATGCAATGTATGGCGGGACCTGTATTAATATCGGCTGTATCCCAACCAAAACATTGGTTCATGACGCACAGCAGCACACAGATTTTGTCCGTGCCATACAGCGTAAAAATGAAGTGGTTAATTTTTTACGTAATAAGAATTTTCATAATCTTGCGGATATGCCCAATATCGACGTGATCGACGGCCAGGCGGAGTTTATCAATAATCATAGCCTGCGTGTTCATCGGCCTGAGGGAAATTTGGAGATTCATGGCGAGAAAATTTTTATTAATACCGGTGCACAAGCCGTGGTTCCGCCAATTCCTGGAATTACCACCACGCCTGGTGTATATGACAGCACCGGATTACTTAATCTAAAAGAATTGCCTGGGCATTTAGGTATTTTGGGCGGCGGATATATTGGCGTTGAGTTCGCCTCTATGTTCGCTAATTTTGGCAGCAAAGTAACCATTTTAGAGGCAGCTTCGCTGTTTTTGCCTCGGGAAGATCGGGATATTGCTGATAATATCGCGACGATTTTACGCGATCAGGGCGTCGATATTATCCTCAATGCCCATGTGGAGCGAATCAGTCACCATGAAAATCAAGTGCAAGTGCATAGCGAGCACGCCCAACTGGCGGTGGATGCACTGTTAATAGCTTCCGGTCGTCAACCGGCTACCGCTTCGTTACATCCAGAAAATGCCGGTATCGCAGTAAACGAGCGCGGGGCAATTGTCGTTGACAAGCGATTACATACCACCGCAGACAATATTTGGGCGATGGGAGATGTTACCGGCGGGCTGCAATTTACTTACATATCACTGGATGATTACCGCATTGTACGTGATGAGTTACTGGGTGAAGGCAAACGTAGTACTGATGATCGGAAAAATGTGCCTTATTCCGTATTTATGACACCGCCCCTGTCCAGGGTTGGTATGACAGAAGAACAAGCCAGAGAGAGTGGTGCTGATATTCAGGTGGTGACATTGCCTGTAGCTGCAATTCCGCGCGCCAGAGTGATGAACGATACCCGTGGGGTATTAAAAGCGATTGTTGATAATAAAACCCAACGTATATTAGGAGCATCACTGCTGTGTATTGACTCCCACGAGATGATCAATATAGTGAAAATGGTGATGGATGCCGGGCTGCCTTATAGCATATTACGCGATCAGATATTTACTCATCCGTCGATGAGCGAATCACTCAATGATCTATTTTCATTAGTCAAATAAACTCAAAATCAGACGCCAGAACAAATATTCTGGCGTCTCAGAGAAAAGAATCTTATTAATTCTCTGTTACTCTATAACTTCTTAATCACTTCATTGATGGTATTTTATATGTTTAAAAAATCGGTGATGCTGCCAACTTAATGATTTAGTGTATGATGGTGTTTTTGAGGTGCTCCAGTGGCTTCTGTTTCTATCAGCTGTCCCTCCTGTTCAGCTACTGACGGGGTGGTGCGTAACGGCAAAAGCAC
>NZ_JBMKHJ010000093.1:0-1787 GCF_049237265.1 Enterobacter cloacae complex sp. IR5384
GTCACTGACGCGGCGGGCAATACCGGCACCGGCACCCATAGTGTGACCGTGGATACCGGTCTGCCATCGGTTAATTTCAACGCCATCAGCGATGACAACGTCCTGAACGCGGTGGAGAAAGGCCAGGATCTGAACGTCAGCGGCACCAGCGCCAACCTGGCAGAAGGCACCGTGGTGACCGTGACCCTGAACGGTAAAAACTACACGGCCACCACGGCGGCAGACGGTACCTGGAGCCTGACGGTTCCGGCCGCCGATCTGGCGGGTCTGGGTCAGGCGAACTACACCCTGAACGCGACCGCCACCAACGGCGTGGGCAACAGCGTGAGCAACAGTGCGAACCTGCTGGTCGACACTGCGCTGCCAACCGTCACCATCAACACCGTGGCGGGCGACAACGTGATTAACGCGGCGGAAGTGGCGGCAGGCCAGACCATCAGCGGCACCGTGGCGAATGCCGAAGCGGGCAACACCGTAACCGTGACGATTGGCGGCAACAGCTACACCGCGACGTTGCAGAGCGATCTGAGCTGGTCCGTAAGCGTGCCGTCCGACGTTCTGACCGCGCTCGGCAACGGCAGTCTGAGCGTGAGCGCGACCGTCACCAACGGCCACGGCAACACCGGTACGGGCGAACGTGACATCACCATCGACGCCAACCTGCCGGGCCTGCGTGTGGACACCGTGGCGGGCGATGATGTGATCAACACCATTGAGCACAACCAGAACCTGATTATCACCGGCTCCAGCGACGGGCTGACCCCAGGCACCGCACTGACCGTGACCGTCAACGGGAAAGACTATTCCGCAACGGTGCTGGCGGACGGCACCTGGAGCGCGGCGGTCCCGGCGGCGGACGTGAGCACGTGGCCGGAAGGCACCGTGAAGATCAGCGTCACCGGCGACAGCACGGCGGGTAACCCAATTACCATCAGCCATGATGTCACCGTGGATCTGGCAACGGTGGCCATCAGCATCAATGCCATTGCCACCGACGACGTGATTAACGCGGCGGAGAAGGGCCTGGATCTGGTGCTCTCTGGCGCCACCACCAACGTGGAAGCCGGGCAGACCGTCACCCTGAGCATGGGCGGTAAAATCTATACTGCGCAGGTCGATGCCGATGGCAACTGGACCGCTACCGTGCCAGCGGCGGATCTGGCCGGTCTGAAAGACGGCGACGCCAGCGTGCAGGTGAGCGTTACCAACGTCAATGGCAACAGCGCGTCGGCGGGTCGCGAGTACAGCGTGGACGCCACCGCGCCGTCCGTGACCATCAACACCCTGGCGACGGACGACATTCTTAATGCGGCAGAAGCACAGGCCGACCTGACCGTTTCCGGCACCAGCACCGCGGAAGCGGGCCAGACGGTGACCGTGAGCCTGAACGGCAAGGACTACACCGCAACGGTCGGTTCAGACGGTAACTGGACGCTGAACGTCCCGGCAGCGGATTTGGCAGGTTTAGCCGACGGCAGCGTGACCGTTACCGCATCGGTCAGCGACAAGGCGGGTAACCCGGCGTCGGTTGATCACAATCTGACGGTGGACGTGACCGTGCCTCAGGTGACCATCAGCACCATCGCGGGCGATGACGTCATTAACATCGCAGAACACGGCCAGGCACAAATCATCAGCGGCATTGCCACCGGCGCGGCGGCGGGCGATAAGGTCACCGTAACGATTGGCGGCCAGAGCTACACCACCGTGCTGGACGCGGCGGGCAACTGGAGCGTGGGCGTACCGGCCAGCGTCATTTCCGGCCTCAGCGACGGCAGCGTGACCGT
>NZ_JBMKHJ010000094.1:0-1755 GCF_049237265.1 Enterobacter cloacae complex sp. IR5384
TAAATGAGGATGCAGGGATAGCGTGCCGGGAAGCAACGGTGTTGCTTGAGCGCTGGAAACCCTCTGAGTATCCTCGTATCACACCGCGATTAATGAAGAAGTTTGTTAATGATATTCATATTCTGAACCTTACCGTTCCTGCAACAGAAGATCATCGCCATATTCTTATTGCTCTCTACTTACTGGTGGTCAGATACGGGGAGCGAGATATTAAAGTATTACTTCGCGATCCCAAAGCTAGTCAGACCGAACCCGGTATTGCTCCGGATGATTTTGACGAGATGCTCTCGCTAACTTATCAACAAATATCCCGAATTTTTAATAACGATACAGAAAGATGGAGCGAATTTCTGATGAGCATCCACTATCAGTCCACGGTGGAGCTTGCCAGGAGCGAGTTGCTTGATACGCCTCTTAAAGACGCGATTGGTGCTATAAATATCCCACGGCTTGAAGAACTGACGGCCTTGTGGGGTTTCGCTGAAGCATGGCAGCGAGTGGCACCACATATTCAGATGCGAGACTGGCTGGTTTCTTATAGCCGGATGGATGAGAAGTGTCAGGCTCTCGCCGAACCGCAACTCAAAGTCGCAGTGCAAATGCTGAATCAGAGTTATGCTGTTTCACTCAGAGAAAAGAATGATGAAGGTTTCGTATTGAGTCTGCAGAAACTGATGGCTGACGGGCGGATAAGCCTAGAGCCTTTCGTCGAAAGGCAAATATCGTTTATTGTGAGTAAACTTGATGAAATTCAGGATTCAGAAAAATTGGAGGCTGAATCCACGAAGACGTTGCTGCAGGAAGCTGATTCATACTCTGTTCTGGCCGGTGAATCACTACTGAATAAAATGGAGAATTTTGTAGATGGCGTATTTTATGTGGAATACCTTGTCAATAATGAAGAGACCTTGTCAAACCTGAAAATTGGCACACTAGATATCGGAAATCACGGTCGGGAGGAGATGTTACGCTATGGAGCTGAGCAACCTCAGATAGACCTTTTTAATCCGGGAATTATCCGGCATATCAATATTGCATCGAAGGCGGTACAGAACGTAATTGGAAAGAATGATGGTACAGGTGGGGCTCAGGTTAGCTCTGCAATAATGACGCTTAAAAATCGTCAGGTTGTTGAGGACGTTATCCATTTCAGAAAAATTGTTCTGAGCCCGGACTGGAATAATAATGTTTTAAATCAATATTATCTTAATAATACGGCGACGAGGAATCTCTTCCCTGCGGAATTTGCTGCACAGGCTGTTGCTCACATGGTGCTCCATGGTAACTATGCCGGTATCGAGTCGTACAGTGAACATATTGGTGAGGAACGGTTTGACCTGGCTTTGGCTGCATATCTTCGTTATCTACGTACTGCCGAGAGTATCTTTATAGCACTTAAGGATAAAAATGTTCTGCCGTACATCAAAAATGCTGTTGGCAGGATTGTTGATTTAGGTCTTCTGGTGAATATACCTGTCCTGAGCTTTGTTAAAGGTCAGTATGACGTCATCAAAGAAGCTACAAATGCAACCTCTCTTTTAATATTTGTGCGAGAGCGTCAAAAAGCACTGTCAGAGAAAATAATTGAGTCTGATGTGAATGCTATGGGTCCAGTATTTCTCCATGACGTATATCAGTCAGGTGAGCAGTTTGATATTTTGAAGAAAAAGCTGAACGCCCTGGCATGTGGAGTATTTAGTTCTTCTGAAAGGCTTATTGAGTGTTTTACGGTTCTTCCTGTGAACATGCGCTTTA
>NZ_JBMKHJ010000095.1:0-1719 GCF_049237265.1 Enterobacter cloacae complex sp. IR5384
CCTCGGGCATCCAAGCAGCAAGCGCGTTACGCCGTGGGTCGATGTTTGATGTTATGGAGCAGCAACGATGTTACGCAGCAGGGCAGTCGCCCTAAAACAAAGTTAGATGCACTAAGCACATAATTGCTCACAGCCAAACTATCAGGTCAAGTCTGCTTTTATTATTTTTAAGCGTGCATAAAAATATATCATCATGAACAATAAAACTGTCTGCTTACATAAACAGTAATACAAGGGGTGTTATGAGCCATATTCAACGGGAAACGTCTTGCTCGTACAGCATCGTGACCAACAGCAACGATTCCGTCACACTGCGCCTCATGACTGAGCATGACCTTGCGATGCTCTATGAGTGGCTAAATCGATCTCATATCGTCGAGTGGTGGGGCGGAGAAGAAGCACGCCCGACACTTGCTGACGTACAGGAACAGTACTTGCCAAGCGTTTTAGCGCAAGAGTCCGTCACTCCATACATTGCAATGCTGAATGGAGAGCCGATTGGGTATGCCCAGTCGTACGTTGCTCTTGGAAGCGGGGACGGATGGTGGGAAGAAGAAACCGATCCAGGAGTACGCGGAATAGACCAGTCACTGGCGAATGCATCACAACTGGGCAAAGGCTTGGGAACCAAGCTGGTTCGAGCTCTGGTTGAGTTGCTGTTCAATGATCCCGAGGTCACCAAGATCCAAACGGACCCGTCGCCGAGCAACTTGCGAGCGATCCGATGCTACGAGAAAGCGGGGTTTGAGAGGCAAGGTACCGTAACCACCCCAGATGGTCCAGCCGTGTACATGGTTCAAACACGCCAGGCATTCGAGCGAACACGCAGTGATGCCTAACCCTTCCATCGAGGGGGACGTCCAAGGGCTGGCGCCCTTGGCCGCCCCTCATGTCAAACGTTAGACGGCAAAGTCACAGACCGCGGGATCTCTTATGACCAACTACTTTGATAGCCCCTTCAAAGGCAAGCTGCTTTCTGAGCAAGTGAAGAACCCCAATATCAAAGTTGGGCGGTACAGCTATTACTCTGGCTACTATCATGGGCACTCATTCGATGACTGCGCACGGTATCTGTTTCCGGACCGTGATGACGTTGATAAGTTGATCATCGGTAGTTTCTGCTCTATCGGGAGTGGGGCTTCCTTTATCATGGCTGGCAATCAGGGGCATCGGTACGACTGGGCATCATCTTTCCCGTTCTTTTATATGCAGGAAGAACCTGCATTCTCAAGCGCACTCGATGCCTTCCAAAAAGCAGGTAATACTGTCATTGGCAATGACGTTTGGATCGGCTCTGAGGCAATGGTCATGCCCGGAATCAAGATCGGGCACGGTGCGGTGATAGGCAGCCGCTCGTTGGTGACAAAAGATGTGGAGCCTTACGCTATCGTTGGCGGCAATCCCGCTAAGAAGATTAAGAAACGCTTCACCGATGAGGAAATTTCATTGCTTCTGGAGATGGAGTGGTGGAATTGGTCACTGGAGAAGATCAAAGCGGCAATGCCCATGCTGTGCTCGTCTAATATTGTTGGCCTGCACAAGTATTGGCTCGAGTTTGCCGTCTAACAATTCAATCAAGCCGATGCCGCTTCGCGGCACGGCTTATTTCAGGCGTTAGCCACCAAGAAGGTGCCATGAAAACATTTGCCGCATATGTAATTATCGCGTGTCTTTCGAGTACGGCATTAGCTGGTTCAATTACAGAAAATACGTCTTGGA
>NZ_JBMKHJ010000096.1:0-1561 GCF_049237265.1 Enterobacter cloacae complex sp. IR5384
GGTTAACCGTATAGGGGAGCCGAAGGGAAACCGAGTCTTAACTGGGCGTTAAGTTGCAGGGTATAGACCCGAAACCCGGTGATCTAGCCATGGGCAGGTTGAAGGTTGGGTAACACTAACTGGAGGACCGAACCGACTAATGTTGAAAAATTAGCGGATGACCTGTGGCTGGGGGTGAAAGGCCAATCAAACCGGGAGATAGCTGGTTCTCCCCGAAAGCTATTTAGGTAGCGCCTCGTGAACTCATCTTCGGGGGTAGAGCACTGTTTCGGCTAGGGGGCCATCCCGGCTTACCAACCCGATGCAAACTACGAATACCGAAGAATGTTATCACGGGAGACACACGGCGGGTGCTAACGTCCGTCGTGAAGAGGGAAACAACCCAGACCGCCAGCTAAGGTCCCAAAGTCATGGTTAAGTGGGAAACGATGTGGGAAGGCCCAGACAGCCAGGATGTTGGCTTAGAAGCAGCCATCATTTAAAGAAAGCGTAATAGCTCACTGGTCGAGTCGGCCTGCGCGGAAGATGTAACGGGGCTAAACCATGCACCGAAGCTGCGGCAGCGACACTCTGTGTTGTTGGGTAGGGGAGCGTTCTGTAAGCCGTTGAAGGTGGCCTGTGAGGGTTGCTGGAGGTATCAGAAGTGCGAATGCTGACATAAGTAACGATAAAGCGGGTGAAAAGCCCGCTCGCCGGAAGACCAAGGGTTCCTGTCCAACGTTAATCGGGGCAGGGTGAGTCGACCCCTAAGGCGAGGCCGAAAGGCGTAGTCGATGGGAAACAGGTTAATATTCCTGTACTTGGTGTTACTGCGAAGGGGGGACGGAGAAGGCTATGTTAGCCGGGCGACGGTTGTCCCGGTTTAAGCATGTAGGCGGAGGTTCCAGGTAAATCCGGTACCTTTTAACGCTGAGGTGTGATGACGAGGCACTACGGTGCTGAAGTAACAAATGCCCTGCTTCCAGGAAAAGCCTCTAAGCATCAGGTAACATCAAATCGTACCCCAAACCGACACAGGTGGTCAGGTAGAGAATACCAAGGCGCTTGAGAGAACTCGGGTGAAGGAACTAGGCAAAATGGTGCCGTAACTTCGGGAGAAGGCACGCTGATATGTAGGTGAAGCCCCTGCGGGTGGAGCTGAAATCAGTCGAAGATACCAGCTGGCTGCAACTGTTTATTAAAAACACAGCACTGTGCAAACACGAAAGTGGACGTATACGGTGTGACGCCTGCCCGGTGCCGGAAGGTTAATTGATGGGGTTAGCGGCAACGCGAAGCTCTTGATCGAAGCCCCGGTAAACGGCGGCCGTAACTATAACGGTCCTAAGGTAGCGAAATTCCTTGTCGGGTAAGTTCCGACCTGCACGAATGGCGTAATGATGGCCAGGCTGTCTCCACCCGAGACTCAGTGAAATTGAACTCGCTGTGAAGATGCAGTGTACCCGCGGCAAGACGGAAAGACCCCGTGAACCTTTACTATAGCTTGACACTGAACACTGGTCCTTGATGTGTAGGATAGGTGGGAGGCTTTGAAGCGTGGACGCCAGTCTGCGTGGAGCCG
>NZ_JBMKHJ010000097.1:0-1507 GCF_049237265.1 Enterobacter cloacae complex sp. IR5384
ATGGTGATCCCCTGGGCGAAATGCGCCTGGTAAGCAGAGTTTTTGAAATGTAAGGCCTTTGAATAAGACAAAAGGCTGCCTCATCGCTAACTTTGCAACAGTGCCCGCCGATGCGCTCAAGCCGTGGATTGCGCGGCGTGAACGCTGGCCGTCCTTTCTGATCCGGCGCGATCCGCGCGACATCAGCCGTATCTGGGTCCTGGAACCGGAGGGACAGCATTACCTGGAAATTCCCTACCGTACCTTGTCGCATCCGGCTGTCACCCTCTGGGAACAACGGCAGGCGCTGGCGAAACTGCGGCAGCAAGGGCGCGAACAGGTGGATGAGTCGGCGCTGTTCCGCATGATCGGCCAGATGCGTGAGATTGTGACCAGCGCGCAGAAGGCCACACGCAAGGCGCGGCGTGACGCGGATCGCCGCCAGCACCTCAAGACATCAGCTCGGCCGGACAAGCCCGTTCCGCCGGATACGGATATTGCCGACCCGCAGGCAGACAACTTGCCACCCGCCAAACCGTTCGACCAGATTGAGGAGTGGTAGCCGTGGACGAATATCCCATCATCGACCTGTCCCACCTGCTGCCGGCGGCCCAGGGCTTGGCCCGTCTTCCGGCGGACGAGCGCATCCAGCGCCTTCGCGCCGACCGCTGGATCGGCTATCCGCGCGCAGTCGAGGCGCTGAACCGGCTGGAAGCCCTTTATGCGTGGCCAAACAAGCAACGCATGCCCAACCTGCTGCTGGTTGGCCCGACCAACAATGGCAAGTCGATGATCGTCGAGAAGTTCCGCCGCACCCACCCGGCCAGCTCCGACGCCGACCAGGAGCACATCCCGGTGTTGGTCGTGCAGATGCCGTCCGAGCCGTCCGTGATCCGCTTCTACGTCGCGCTGCTCGCCGCGATGGGCGCGCCGCTGCGCCCACGCCCACGGTTGCCGGAAATGGAGCAACTGGCTCTGGCACTGCTGCGCAAGGTCGGCGTGCGCATGCTGGTGATCGACGAGCTGCACAACGTGCTGGCCGGCAACAGCGTCAACCGCCGGGAATTCCTCAACCTGCTGCGCTTCCTCGGCAACGAACTGCGCATCCCGTTGGTTGGGGTAGGCACGCGCGACGCCTACCTAGCCATCCGCTCCGATGACCAGTTGGAAAATCGCTTCGAGCCGATGATGCTGCCGGTATGGGAGGCCAACGACGATTGCTGCTCACTGCTGGCCAGCTTCGCCGCTTCGCTCCCGCTGCGCCGGCCTTCCCCAATTGCCACGCTGGACATGGCTCGCTACCTGCTCACACGCAGCGAGGGCACCATAGGGGAACTGGCGCACTTGCTGATGGCGGCGGCCATCGTCGCCGTGGAGAGCGGCGAGGAAGCGATCAACCATCGCACACTCAGCATGGCCTGTCGACAACCTCTCGCGCAACCAAGACATCGCGGTCGGACTGCAAGTGATCTTGAAGCCACGGGCCCGTCCCACCCCGACATGGACCTCGATGCCCGAACGGACGTTA
>NZ_JBMKHJ010000098.1:0-1455 GCF_049237265.1 Enterobacter cloacae complex sp. IR5384
ACCTGTACTGCACCCATTTTGTTGGACGATGAAATGGAATAGTCCCTGATATGTCAAAGCCAAAATACCCCTTCGAAAAGCGCCTTGAAGTCGTGAATCACTACTTCACAACTGATGATGGTTACAGGATCATCTCTGCACGTTTTGGTGTGCCTCGAACCCAGGTCAGGACGTGGGTTGCCCTCTATGAAAAACATGGAGAAAAAGGTTTAATTCCCAAACCTAAAGGCGTTAGTGCTGATCCAGAGTTGCGCATTAAGGTCGTGAAAGCCGTGACCGAGCAGCAGATGTCCCTCAATCAGGCTGCTGCTCACTTTATGCTTGCTGGTAGTGGTTCTGTAGCCAAGTGGCTGAAAGTCTATGAGGAGCACGGAGAAGCTGGTTTACGCGCACTCAAGATCGGCACCAAAAGAAACATTACAATGTCAGTTGATCCAGAAAAAGCGGCGTTAGCATTGGAGCTGTCGAAAGACCGACGTATTGAGGATCTTGAAAGACAAGTTCGATTCCTTGAAATGCGGCTTACGTATCTAAAAAAGCTGAAAGCCTTAGCTCATCCCGCGAAAAAGTGAAAGTACTCAACGAGCTAAGGCAGTTTTACCCTCTTGATGAGCTTCTCAAGGCAGCGGAGATACCGCGCAGTACGTTTTATTACCATCTAAAGGCTCTCAGCAAGCCTGATAAGTATGCGGATGTTAAAAAGCGTATTGGTGAGATTTATCACGAGAATAAAGGTCGTTACGGATACCGTAGGGTAACGTTGTCTCTCCATCGAGACGGGGAACGGATTAACCATAAAGCCGTTCAGCGCCTGATGGGAACCCTCTCGCTTAAGGCAGCGATTAAGGTCAAGCGATACAGCTCCTACAGAGGAGAGGTAGGGCAAACCGCCCCCAATGTTCTCCAAAGGGATTTCAAGGCTACACGGCCAAACGAGAAGTGGGTTACCGACGTTACTGAATTTGCAGTCAATGGGCGAAAGCTGTATTTGTCTCCAGTAATAGATCTCTTCAACAACGAAGTTATTTCTTACAGCCTGTCGGAAAGACCTGTGATGAACATGGTCGAGAATATGCTCGATCAGGCATTCAAAAAGCTTAAGCCTCACGAGCATCCTATTCTGCACTCTGACCAGGGATGGCAGTATCGTATGAGAAGGTATCAAAACATCCTTAAAGAACAAGGCATTACACAGAGCATGTCCAGAAAAGGCAATTGTCTGGATAATGCAGTCGTGGAATGTTTCTTTGGAACCTTAAAGTCGGAGTGTTTTTATCTTGACGAGTTCAGTAATATAAGCGAACTGAAGGATGCTGTTACGGAATATATTGACTACTACAACAGCAGAAGAATTAGCCTGAAATTAAAAGGTCTGAGTCCAATTGAATATCGAACCCAGACCTATGTGCCTCGTGTTTAACTGTCCAACTTTTTGGGGTCAGTACAACCCGAGGC
>NZ_JBMKHJ010000099.1:0-1387 GCF_049237265.1 Enterobacter cloacae complex sp. IR5384
ACCAACGTGTTGATTTCGTATTTTCACTGACACCAGGATCATCCTGATGTTACAAGGATTGAATGACTACAGATTAAAATAGTCATCAACAGGTTGACAGCATTACCCAGCGCCCGCTTTCCGCGTATTTTTCGATTTGCACTGCCGGGGGCACTGGCGGGTATCGCGTTCCGCACACTTTTACATTTATTTATCTGGTGACTGACCTTTTTAAGGAGACAGAGGCTTTGTTGAATAAATCGAACTTTTGCTGAGTTGAAGGATCAGATCACGCATCTTCCCGACAACGCAGACCGTTCCGTGGCAAAGCAAAAGTTCAAAATCACCAACTGGCCCACCTACAATAAAGCCCTCATCAACCGTGGCTCCATAACTTTCTGGCTGGATGATGAAGCTATTCAGGCCTGGTATGAGTCGGCAACGCCTTCATCACGGGGAAGACCTCAGCGCTATTCTGATCTCGCCATCACCACCGTTCTGGTCATTAAACGCGTGTTCAGGTTGACCCTGCGGGCTGCACAGGGTTTTATTGATTCCATTTTTACACTGATGAATGTTCCGTTGCGCTGCCCGGATTACACCAGTGTCAGCAAGCGCGCAAAGTCGGTTAATGTCAGTTTCAAAACGCCCACCCGGGGTGAAATCGCGCATCTGGTGATTGATTCCACCGGGCTGAAGGTCTTTGGTGAAGGCGAATGGAAAGTCAAAAAACATGGCCAGGAACGCCGCCGTATCTGGCGAAAGTTGCATCTGGCAGTTGACAGCAACACACATGAAATCATCTGTGCAGACCTGTCGCTGAACAATGTGACGGACTCAGAAGCCTTCCCGGGTCTTATCCGGCAGACTCACAGAAAAATCAGGGCAGCATCGGCAGACGGCGCTTACGACACCCGGCTCTGTCACGATGAACTGCGGCGTAAGAAAATCAGCGCGCTTATCCCGCCCCGAAAAGGCGCGGGTTACTGGCCCGGTGAATATGCAGACCGTAACCGTGCTGTTGCGAATCAGCGGCTGACCGGGAGTAATGCGCGGTGGAAATGGACAACAGATTATAACCGTCGCTCGATAGCGGAAACGGCGATGTACCGGGTAAAACAGCTGTTCGGAGGTTCACTGACACTGCGTGACTACGATGGTCAGGTTGCAGAGGCTATGGCCCTGGTACGAGCGCTGAACAAAATGACGAAAGCAGGTATGCCTGAAAGCGTGCGTATTGCCTGAAAACACAACCCGCTACGGGGGAGACTTACCCGAAATCTGATTTATTCAACAAAGCCTAAATGAGGATGCAGGGATAGCGTGCCGGGAAGCAACGGTGTTGCTTGAGCGCTGGAAACCCTCTGAGTATCCTCGTATCACACCGCGATTAATGAAGAAGTTTGTT
>NZ_JBMKHJ010000100.1:0-1330 GCF_049237265.1 Enterobacter cloacae complex sp. IR5384
ACTGAGAGATCCCCTCATAATTTCCCCAAAGCGTAACCATGTGTGAATAAATTTTGAGCTAGTAGGGTTGCAGCCACGAGTAAGTCTTCCCTTGTTATTGTGTAGCCAGAATGCCGCAAAACTTCCATGCCTAAGCGAACTGTTGAGAGTACGTTTCGATTTCTGACTGTGTTAGCCTGGAAGTGCTTGTCCCAACCTTGTTTCTGAGCATGAACGCCCGCAAGCCAACATGTTAGTTGAAGCATCAGGGCGATTAGCAGCATGATATCAAAACGCTCTGAGCTGCTCGTTCGGCTATGGCGTAGGCCTAGTCCGTAGGCAGGACTTTTCAAGTCTCGGAAGGTTTCTTCAATCTGCATTCGCTTCGAATAGATATTAACAAGTTGTTTGGGTGTTCGAATTTCAACAGGTAAGTTAGTTGCTAGAACCCATGGCTCCTTTGCCGACGCTGAGTAGATTTTAGGTGACGGGTGGTGACAATGAGTCCGTGTCGAGCGCTGATTTTTTCGGCCTTTAGAGCGAGATTTATACAATAGAATTTGGCATGAGATTGGATTGCTTTTAGTCAGCCTCTTATAGCCTAAAGTCTTTGAGTGACTAGATGACATATCATGTAAGTTGCTGATAGGTTTCCAGTTTTCCGCTCCTAGGTCTGCATATTGTACTTTTCCTCTTACTCGACTTAACCAGTACCAACCCAGCTTCTCAACGGATTTATACCATGGCACTTTAAAGCCAGCATCACTGACAATGAGCGGTGTGGTGTTACTCGGTAGAATGCTCGCAAGGTCGGCTAGAAATTGGTCATGAGCTTTCTTTGAACATTGCTCTGAAAGCGGGAACGCTTTCTCATAAAGAGTAACAGAACGACCGTGTAGTGCGACTGAAGCTCGCAATACCATAAGTCGTTTTTGCTCACGAATATCAGACCAGTCAACAAGTACAATGGGCATCGTATTGCCCGAACAGATAAAGCTAGCATGCCAACGGTATACAGCGAGTCGCTCTTTGTGGAGGTGACGATTACCTAACAATCGGTCGATTCGTTTGATGTTATGTTTTGTTCTCGCTTTGGTTGGCAGGTTACGGCCAAGTTCGGTAAGAGTGAGAGTTTTACAGTCAAGTAATGCGTGGCAAGCCAACGTTAAGCTGTTGAGTCGTTTTAAGTGTAATTCGGGGCAGAATTGGTAAAGAGAGTCGTGTAAAATATCGAGTTCGCACATCTTGTTGTCTGATTATTGATTTTTCGCGAAACCATTTGATCATATGACAAGATGTGTATCCACCTTAACTTAATGATTTTTACCAAAATCATTAGGGGATTCATCAG
>NZ_JBMKHJ010000101.1:0-1269 GCF_049237265.1 Enterobacter cloacae complex sp. IR5384
AGAATGATGTCACGCTGAAAATGCCGGCCTTTGAATGGGTTCATGTGCAGCTCCATCAGCAAAAGGGGATGATAAGTTTATCACCACCGACTATTTGCAACAGTGCCTCAGAAAAACTCATCGAGCATCAAATGAAACTGCAATTTATTCATATCAGGATTATCAATACCATATTTTTGAAAAAGCCGTTTCTGTAATGAAGGAGAAAACTCACCGAGGCAGTTCCATAGGATGGCAAGATCCTGGTATCGGTCTGCGATTCCGACTCGTCCAACATCAATACAACCTATTAATTTCCCCTCGTCAAAAATAAGGTTATCAAGTGAGAAATCACCATGAGTGACGACTGAATCCGGTGAGAATGGCAAAAGCTTATGCATTTCTTTCCAGACTTGTTCAACAGGCCAGCCATTACGCTCGTCATCAAAATCACTAGCATCAACCAAACCGTTATTCATTCGTGATTGCGCCTGAGCGAGACGAAATACGCGATCGCTGTTAAAAGGACAATTACAAACAGGAATCGAATGCAACCGGCGCAGGAACACTGCCAGCGCATCAACAATATTTTCACCTGAATCAGGATATTCTTCTAATACCTGGAATGCTGTTTTCCCGGGGATCGCAGTGGTGAGTAACCATGCATCATCAGGAGTACGGATAAAATGCTTGATGGTCGGAAGAGGCATAAATGCCGTCAGCCAGTTTAGTCTGACCATCTCATCTGTAACATCATTGGCAACGCTACCTTTGCCATGTTTCAGAAACAACTCTGGCGCATTGGGCTTCCCATACAATCGATAGATTGTCGCACCTGATTGCCCGACATTATCGCGAGCCCATCTATACCCATATAAATCAGCATCCAGGTTGGAATTTAATCGCGGCCTCGAGCAAGACGTTTCCCGTTGAATATGGCTCATAACACCCCTTGTATTACTGTTTATGTAAGCAGACAGTTTTATTGTTCATGATGATATATTTTTATGCACGCTTAAAAATAATAAAAGCAGACTTGACCTGATAGTTTGGCTGTGAGCAATTATGTGCTTAGTGCATCTAACGTTGGAGCTAAGGGGCAGGCACAGGCGGCGCATAAAATGCGAAGCATGCGCCGACTGGGACTGTCCAGCGACCGCAGGGAGCGACCTTGAGCGACTTGTTAGCCACCAATGATGCCCTCACTTTCCATGATTTTGGTGGGAATGGATTTTCTTAGCGGCAACTTACTTTCGTTGTCTATATCCATGTTAAAGGCGAAAAAGTAAA
>NZ_JBMKHJ010000102.1:0-1244 GCF_049237265.1 Enterobacter cloacae complex sp. IR5384
AGAATTAGCCTGAAATTAAAAGGTCTGAGTCCAATTGAATATCGAACCCAGACCTATGTGCCTCGTGTTTAACTGTCCAACTTTTTGGGGTCAGTACAACCCGAGGCTACCCCTCAACAACCTACAGGTTGAGAGTAGCCTCTTATTCTTTTTTTGACAAGGAGTAAAAGGCATGACGCCATTAAAAACTGCGTTAGGCATTGTCTTTATTATCTGCCTGACGATAGTGATCTTTACCTTTATTACTCGCGGAAAGTTATGCGAACTGACAATAAAGAGTGAACATCAGGAGGTGGCGGCGAAATTAGCCTGCGTTGCAGGCTAACCTCTGCGGGCGGAACGACAGTTCCGCCCGGCTTGCAGGATGCTGAGGTCTTAACGCACCCGTTTTTTTATTCTATGGCCGCGATTATACTGCGCGGCGTGTACCCAGATGATAAGAATCCATGAAACCATTTTTACTGTTGTTATTAATTTTTACGTCGTTCGTCCATGCCGATGAGATTGGCAGCCAGTACAAAGCACAGGCGGAGGCGGGCGATGCACGCGCTCAGTATTATCTCGCCGACACCTGGTTCAGCTCCGGCGACAGCAAGCAGGCGGCAATGTGGGCAGAGAAAGCGGCAAAAGGGGGCGACATCGATGCCATGGCCCTGTTGTCTCAGATCCACTTTACTCAGGGCGATTACGCTCAGGCTAAAGCGCTGGCACAGCAGGCCACGATTGCGGGCAGCAAGCGTGGCGCCATTATGCTGGCACGCGTTCTGGTGAATACCCAGGGTGGCAAAACAGACTACCCGCAGGCCATCAAACTGCTGCAGACGGCCACCGAAGATATCGACAACGACTCTGCGGTAGATGCACAAATGCTGCTGGGTCTGATTTATGCCAACGGTGTAGAAGTGGCCCAGGACGATGCTCTGGCGGCATCGTGGTTTAAGCGCAGCTCATCTTTGTCACGCACTGGCTATGCCGAATACTGGGCAGGGATGCTGTTCCAGCAGGGCGAGAAAGGCTTTATCACGCCCAATAAACAGAAGGCGCTCTACTGGTTGAACCTGAGCTGTACGGAAGGGTTTGATACGGGATGTGAAGAGTTTGATGCGTTGAGCGGAGAGTAGAATCCCCTCACCCTAACCCTCTCCCCATGTACGGTCCGGGGACATAGTGAACACTTGTTCGGGGACATGGTAGACACTTACAACTAAGGCATAAGAACCCGTTTATGGAGTCGCTTATGCCCT
>NZ_JBMKHJ010000103.1:0-1213 GCF_049237265.1 Enterobacter cloacae complex sp. IR5384
TAAGCGCAGCGATGCGTTGAGCTAACCGATACTAATGAACCGTGAGGCTTAACCTTACAACGCCGAAGGTGTTTTGGCGAAGAGACAGATTTTCAGCCTGATACAGAGTCCGAAGGATTTTGCGCTGAGACAAGGCGGCAAGCGAAGGAAAGGAAGGAGCATACTGAGGTATGTGACTGACTTTACGAGAGCAGCAAACGCAGTATCAGCCCAAAAGACACAGGACAGAGCACAGGAATTTGCCTGGCGGCTTTAGCGCGGTGGTCCCACCTGACCCCATGCCGAACTCAGAAGTGAAACGCCGTAGCGCCGATGGTAGTGTGGGGTCTCCCCATGTGAGAGTAGGGAACTGCCAGGCATCAAATAAGAAGAACCCCGTACCGTAAGGTGCGGGGTTTTTTGCTTTTGTTTTCTCCCTCACTCTCACCCTCACCCTGCGGGCTGAGGGTTCCCCAGAAAAATGAAAAGCACGATGAAGTGTGATCTACTGGTTGCGCTAACAAATCAGAAGAGACCTCATCGTGCCTTTACAGACAGTCTGCCAGAAATTTTTCTCCGCGTCTTTACCGGACATTCACAGCTTCCGGATTAATGTCCTTGTTTCCATGGCCGTTGCCCTCACGCACGGTGCGGATCTGACCCTGACCAGCCTTGGTCGCACTCTTCCCGGCAGGGCGCACGTCAAAAATAAAATTAAACGTGTTGACCGTGCCCTGGGTAATACCGCCCTTCACCGGGACATTCCCCGTATTCAGCACCTGCTCACACATTCCATCACTTCCCTGATGCCCTTCTGTGTAATTGCTGTCGACTGGACCGGCTGGCATGACAGGAACTGGCATCTGCTGCGGGCAAGTCTGGTCTGTAATGGTCGCTCACTGCCGCTTATGAGTGAGGTTGTCCCCGCAGAGCTGGCGCAGAACAGCGATGTACAGTGCCGCTTCCTTGACCGCCTGCATGATGCCATCCCGAAAGATAAAGCCGTCACCATCATTACGGATGCAGGCTTCCGGACAGACTGGTTCCGGCATGTCAGCCAGCTGGGCTGGAGCTTCACCGGCAGGGTCAGGGGCTGCATCAGCTTCCGGCTGGACGGAGATAAAAAATGGATGAAAATCAGTGAGCTTGAGGCTACCGGACAACCGGTCTGCGTGGGTTACGGTGTCCTGTCCCGTAAACCACGAACGCCCTGTTACGGCCGGTTCTATCTGCA
>NZ_JBMKHJ010000104.1:0-1183 GCF_049237265.1 Enterobacter cloacae complex sp. IR5384
CACCCTATAATTCTGATCATTTAGAAATTTTTTTGCGTTTAAAATCAATGAATTGAAAGATTTCATTTTTCTAAGTCTGATAAAACAGATGAAAACCCAACTGACTATACTCATAAAACTCAATCTTTGCGCTGCTGTACGATACCAGTAATTACAGGTGCCGAGTTTAACATCATGAAAAGTAGCCCAATAATGAATGACGCAACGCCAGCTGCGGTGCCTAACTTCTGACTGAACACCATTGAAACAAAGTACATATTTGGGATAAAAACGGACATAGCAATCACGAAAAGTAACTTATTCAGATAATTATTTATTCGGGTCTTAACCTCAACTCTATCATAAAAAGCCATCGAAACGTAAGCAGTTATCAGTGAATAAAAAGACCATGTCATATAGTTAACCGATTCATTAAATGCCTCTCGCAAAAGCAAAGCACTTTCTGTCATTCCCTACCTCATTAAATCAATAGAAAATAAATCTGAATAATTTATTTTTAAAAGAAAAGAACACAACATAACTTCAGTAGTTATGATTAATCCCTGAATGATTATTTCTTAGCAAGATATAACATGCTTAATGTATATCAGGCAATAAAAAAACTCCCAAAGACCACCGCTGTGGTCTTCAGGTATAGGATTTAAAGAACGAACTCAGTCCGGAAACGTATCACTATCTTCTGTAACGTCCGCTTTCTCTGGTAACATTCTGTTTTTAATATACTGTGAATTCCTGCAGATGAGAGGAAAAATCTCCGAGTTATTCATTATACAACTCGTTGCCGTACGGGCGTCCTCCGGAGACCATGATGAAAATGAAAACGTCTGACGGTCAAGCCATTGAGACAATAATACATTATCAACAGAAGCGCTAAACAGCGCCGCAATAGCCCTGCGTTCAACGGCCTTCTCAGGTTCAATAAACGACAACTCATTATGAAAACGGGTAATAATCGCAATACGGCTGTCAATACGAATATGTCTTTCAAGTAAGACATCGTGCAACTCATCAAGTACAGTCTCTCTCTGGGTATCGTCGAGGCAAGACCACAGAAAATGAATGTTCTCGGCATTTGTGACAACGTCTGGCTCTGCATCACGGAACCATGATGCAAAGATACCCACACTACCTTCCATCCGGATATGCTGCCCCTGAAGTTGCATTTGTTCAAGGATAAAGCGCA
>NZ_JBMKHJ010000105.1:0-1156 GCF_049237265.1 Enterobacter cloacae complex sp. IR5384
CTAGGGTTACCTAATTCACCTATGTCTACTTCTGGCACAATGCAGAAATGAGATAGATTTACTTTATCCGCTTCTCGCTCAAAGCTGTCCGTAATCCCCTGCCTGCTTAAAAAAACCGGATTAACGTGTGATGTTTTTACGTTTTCCAGGCAGCCTTCATCGGTAAGTACCTGTCTTACAGACTTCAATGCACTTAGTTAAGAAACATCCTAATCGTCCTTTCGCCGATCGCGAGATCTGTTATGGCAGCTAAACTCGATTGATACCCCAATCCGCCGGGCAGCATTTCCTTTCCGCACGCAAGAAGGAGAAGATCATGAAAGCAGTAATTTACAACGGTCCTTATGATGTAAAAGTAAAAGACGTACCGGATGCGAAAATTGTCCGCCCCACGGATGTACTCGTCCGCATCACCACCACCAACATTTGTGGGTCGGACTTGCACATGTATGAGGGCCGGACCAGCTTTGAACAGGGACGGATTCTGGGTCACGAAAACCTGGGTGAAGTGGTCGAAATTGGCTCAGGCGTTGAACGTATTAAGGTGGGCGACTATGTTTGTCTGCCGTTTAACGTGGGATGTGGTTTTTGCGAAAACTGTGAAAAAGGTCTGACCGGCTTTTGTCTCACTACCAATCCGGGTTCGGCAGGCGCAGCTTATGGTTTTGCTGAAATGGGTCCCTGGGAGGGGGGGCAGGCGGAACTGCTTCGGGTGCCATTTGCCGACTTTAACTGCCTTGTTCTTCCCCCTGATGCGGCAGAAAAAGAAGATGATTATGTGATGCTCTCTGACATTTTTCCTACCGGCTGGCATGCAACAGAACTTGCCGGATTGAAGCCTGGTGAAAGCGTGGCCATTTATGGCGCGGGGCCGGTCGGTTTGATGGCAGCTCATTCGGCGATCATTAAAGGTGCTTCACAGGTGTTTGTGGTTGATACGCACACAGACCGGTTGGCTCTGGCTGAAAAAATGGGGGCGACGGGCATCAATGCTACTGGCGATGAAGCTGTACAAAAAATTCTCGACCTGACGGATGGACGCGGTACGGATTGTGGCTGCGAATGTGTTGGCTATCAGTGCTGTAACAAACATGGCCATGAAGATAACTCTGTCACCATGAACAGTCTTGTTGCGTCGACGAAAGCAACCGGGGGA
>NZ_JBMKHJ010000106.1:0-1153 GCF_049237265.1 Enterobacter cloacae complex sp. IR5384
AGAACTATCATGGAAAACATTGCGCTCATTGGTATCGATCTGGGTAAAAACTCTTTCCATATTCATTGCCAGGATCGTCGCGGGAAGGCTGTTTACCGTAAAAAATTTACCCGGCCAAAGTTGATCGAATTTTTGGCGACATGCCCCGCTACAACCATCGCAATGGAAGCCTGTGGCGGTTCTCACTTTATGGCACGCAAGTTGGAAGAGTTGGGGCATTCCCCAAAGCTGATATCACCACAATTTGTCCGCCCGTTCGTTAAAAGCAATAAAAACGACTTTGTCGACGCCGAAGCTATTTGTGAAGCTGCATCGCGTCCGTCTATGCGTTTTGTGCAGCCCAGAACGGAATCTCAGCAGGCAATGCGGGCTCTGCATCGTGTCCGTGAATCCCTGGTTCAGGATAAGGTAAAAACAACCAATCAAATGCATGCTTTTCTGCTGGAATTTGGCATTAGCGTTCCCCGAGGAGCTGCCGTTATTAGCCGACTGAGTACCATTCTTGAGGATAATAGTTTGCCTCTTTACCTCAGCCAGTTATTGCTGAAATTACAACAGCATTATCACTATCTTGTTGAGCAGATTAAAGATTTGGAATCCCAGTTGAAACGAAAGTTGGACGAAGATGAGGTTGGACAGCGCTTGCTGAGCATTCCCTGCGTCGGAACACTGACAGCGAGTACTATTTCAACTGAGATTGGCGACGGGAAGCAGTACGCCAGCAGCCGTGACTTTGCGGCGGCAACAGGGCTTGTACCTCGGCAGTACAGCACGGGAGGTAGGACGACATTGCTGGGAATTAGTAAGCGAGGTAATAAAAAGATCCGAACTTTGTTGGTTCAATGTGCCAGGGTATTCATACAAAAACTGGAACACCAGTCTGGCAAATTGGCCGATTGGGTCAGGGATTTACTGTGCCGGAAAAGCAACTTTGTCGTCACTTGTGCTCTGGCAAACAAGCTGGCCAGAATAGCCTGGGCCCTAACGGCACGACAGCAAACTTATGTAGCATAACGGCAGAAATACACCGGTTTAAAGAATTACTGATCTGGTTTTGCGAATACTGATATTGATGATACTAACGGCCCACCGGCCTGTTGAGGAACCTGTAAAACGGAAAGGCTCATTGAAGCCGTATATTTTCTGGAGGTTC
>NZ_JBMKHJ010000107.1:0-1134 GCF_049237265.1 Enterobacter cloacae complex sp. IR5384
CGAGGGCTTTACTAAGCTTGCCCCTTCCGCCGTTGTCATAATCGGTTATGGCATCGCATTTTATTTTCTTTCTCTGGTTCTGAAATCCATCCCTGTCGGTGTTGCTTATGCAGTCTGGTCGGGACTCGGCGTCGTCATAATTACAGCCATTGCCTGGTTGCTTCATGGGCAAAAGCTTGATGCGTGGGGCTTTGTAGGTATGGGGCTCATAATTGCTGCCTTTTTGCTCGCCCGATCCCCATCGTGGAAGTCGCTGCGGAGGCCGACGCCATGGTGACGGTGTTCGGCATTCTGAATCTCACCGAGGACTCCTTCTTCGATGAGAGCCGGCGGCTAGACCCCGCCGGCGCTGTCACCGCGGCGATCGAAATGCTGCGAGTCGGATCAGACGTCGTGGATGTCGGACCGGCCGCCAGCCATCCGGACGCGAGGCCTGTATCGCCGGCCGATGAGATCAGACGTATTGCGCCGCTCTTAGACGCCCTGTCCGATCAGATGCACCGTGTTTCAATCGACAGCTTCCAACCGGAAACCCAGCGCTATGCGCTCAAGCGCGGCGTGGGCTACCTGAACGATATCCAAGGATTTCCTGACCCTGCGCTCTATCCCGATATTGCTGAGGCGGACTGCAGGCTGGTGGTTATGCACTCAGCGCAGCGGGATGGCATCGCCACCCGCACCGGTCACCTTCGACCCGAAGACGCGCTCGACGAGATTGTGCGGTTCTTCGAGGCGCGGGTTTCCGCCTTGCGACGGAGCGGGGTCGCTGCCGACCGGCTCATCCTCGATCCGGGGATGGGATTTTTCTTGAGCCCCGCACCGGAAACATCGCTGCACGTGCTGTCGAACCTTCAAAAGCTGAAGTCGGCGTTGGGGCTTCCGCTATTGGTCTCGGTGTCGCGGAAATCCTTCTTGGGCGCCACCGTTGGCCTTCCTGTAAAGGATCTGGGTCCAGCGAGCCTTGCGGCGGAACTTCACGCGATCGGCAATGGCGCTGACTACGTCCGCACCCACGCGCCTGGAGATCTGCGAAGCGCAATCACCTTCTCGGAAACCCTCGCGAAATTTCGCAGTCGCGACGCCAGAGACCGAGGGTTAGATCATGCCTAGCATTCACCTTCCGGCCGCCCGCTA
>NZ_JBMKHJ010000109.1:0-1074 GCF_049237265.1 Enterobacter cloacae complex sp. IR5384
TATCTCCCAATTTGTGTAGGGCTTATTATGCACGCTTAAAAATAATAAAAGCAGACTTGACCTGATAGTTTGGCTGTGAGCAATTATGTGCTTAGTGCATCTAACGCTTGAGTTAAGCCGCGCCGCGAAGCGGCGTCGGCTTGAACGAATTGTTAGACATTATTTGCCGACTACCTTGGTGATCTCGCCTTTCACGTAGTGAACAAATTCTTCCAACTGATCTGCGCGCGAGGCCAAGCGATCTTCTTCTTGTCCAAGATAAGCCTGTCTAGCTTCAAGTATGACGGGCTGATACTGGGCCGGCAGGCGCTCCATTGCCCAGTCGGCAGCGACATCCTTCGGCGCGATTTTGCCGGTTACTGCGCTGTACCAAATGCGGGACAACGTAAGCACTACATTTCGCTCATCGCCAGCCCAGTCGGGCGGCGAGTTCCATAGCGTTAAGGTTTCATTTAGCGCCTCAAATAGATCCTGTTCAGGAACCGGATCAAAGAGTTCCTCCGCCGCTGGACCTACCAAGGCAACGCTATGTTCTCTTGCTTTTGTCAGCAAGATAGCCAGATCAATGTCGATCGTGGCTGGCTCGAAGATACCTGCAAGAATGTCATTGCGCTGCCATTCTCCAAATTGCAGTTCGCGCTTAGCTGGATAACGCCACGGAATGATGTCGTCGTGCACAACAATGGTGACTTCTACAGCGCGGAGAATCTCGCTCTCTCCAGGGGAAGCCGAAGTTTCCAAAAGGTCGTTGATCAAAGCTCGCCGCGTTGTTTCATCAAGCCTTACGGTCACCGTAACCAGCAAATCAATATCACTGTGTGGCTTCAGGCCGCCATCCACTGCGGAGCCGTACAAATGTACGGCCAGCAACGTCGGTTCGAGATGGCGCTCGATGACGCCAACTACCTCTGATAGTTGAGTCGATACTTCGGCGATCACCACTTCCCTCATGATGTTTAACTTTGTTTTAGCCACCAATGATGCCCTCACTTTCCATGATTTTGGTGGGAATGGATTTTCTTAGCGGCAACTTACTTTCGTTGTCTATATCCATGTTAAAGGCGAAAAAGTAAA
>NZ_JBMKHJ010000110.1:0-1039 GCF_049237265.1 Enterobacter cloacae complex sp. IR5384
CAGTCCCGCAGTTTCCGGCGATTTGCGGCCGGTGTCCGGTGGAGTCCGGCGCGGTCGCCTTCCATGCCCTGACGGGCATAAAAACATGTAAATAAATTCCGTACTTGCATTGACTTTAAAGGCGTAATCACCGATAATTAAATCATCGGGAGGCAATACCGCCGCCCGAAAAATTGCCGGTATCGGCGCTTTAAGGAGTACACCATGACTGATATTACGACCCCTTCTGTTTATGTTGGCACTTACCATAAATACAACTGCGGAAGCATTGCGGGAGCCTGGCTCGATCTGACCGATTTTGATAGCTCAGAGGAGTTTTACGAGCGCTGCCGCGAGTTACACGCAAATGAGGCTGATCCAGAATTTATGTTCCAGGATTGGGAGGGTATTCCGTCTGATATGGCGTCAGAGTGCCATATCAACTGGGATTTTATTAACGGCTTTAAACAAGCCCGCGAGGAAGGAAACGAAGCGGCGTTTGTGGCCTTTGTTGATCTGTTTAATAGCACTGATTTCGACCTGTTTAGAGATGCCTATATGGGCGAAGCTAAGGACGAAGAAACTTTTGCAGAGGAATACCTGAATGATAGCGGTCTACTGAATGAAATTCCTGAATCCGTAGCCCGATATTTTGACATCGTAGCCTATGCGCGGGATCTGTTTATTGGGGATTTCAGTTTACATGACGGACACGTATTTAACATGACTTGCTGAAACCTAGTCCCCCGCCACGCGGGGGATATTAAACACCGCTCTAATTAATCGCCGGTATCGGCAAACAGCCATCTGGGCGGCTGCGCCGCCCCTTTGCTGCTGCTTGCCGGTGATCTCTCCAGCTCATGTTCTGCCATTGCGCTAAATCCTGATGCCACACAGGGCGTTACCCCTTCGGGGCCGCTCTGCTGTGCTGCGCATCGAGCCGGTTCCCGTCTCGCCCCGCCCCTTCGGGGTGCCAACGCCCTTCAGGCGTCGGCATCCTTTGCCAGTGCGCTATTGTGTTATCCGTGGATTGTGCAGCTCAGCGGGGCGCTGGCCGTGA
>NZ_JBMKHJ010000111.1:0-944 GCF_049237265.1 Enterobacter cloacae complex sp. IR5384
CGGTCGAACAGCATGTTGATGCGGTAGCGACCGTCCTTATCGATATGCCCGTAGATGTCATTTTCAGTGGTACTGGTGACGCGGGCCGGTAAGGTGCCGGCCATCACCGGGCGGCTGCCGGGCGCCGGGCGGAAACAAAAATCGGTGCTGTCCGGGATACCGTCAAACCTGACGCCAAAATCTTCATCACGCCGGGCATGGCTGTGCATCGCCGTGACAACCACGCCCTGCGCAAACACATCTGCCACTTCGTACCCGCCGGTGACTTTCAGTACCTGACCAGGAGAGAGCACCGGACAGCTGGTGAAGGCCCTGGTCTTCGTCTGACCATTCAGGTAACGCTCGTGACGAATGCGGGCGTAAAACGCCCCGGACTCCGGCGCCGGATTGCGGTCATGGGATGTTCCCGCCGTCAGGTAGTTATCGGCCCAGTGATAGGCATCACCGTACGTGGTGGCATCCCCGCCGGTCGCGTCAACCCGGGCGTTCATGTCCTCCGTGGCCTGACGGTAGTTGTAGTCGCGGGTGCTGACCGCCTTCTGGACCACGTTATGGTGGCTCTCCATCTCCCACACTGAGTCCACACCCTGTGAGTGCTGCCCGGACGGCGGCACCGACGGCAGCGTCAGGCCTTTCTCATACCCCTGCTGGCTGTCGTAAAACTCCACCACGTCGATGTTCAGCCGCGTGTCGGTGGTGAAGCGGAACCAGATACCGACCTCACCCAGCAGGCGGGTGATAAAGTGCAGGTCGTTCTCACCGTACTGCATCACCTGCTCACGCCGTGGATACTCTCTGGTGAGCGAAAACAGGAAATCCTGGCCGCGCATGCCGTGGCGCTCGCGCAGGATTTTCTCCACAACCTGCGGGACGGACATGTCCTGGTAAATGGCGTTCTGGTGCGAGCGGTCAAGCAGCGCCAGGCGCGGCTCAAGCGTGACCGC
>NZ_JBMKHJ010000112.1:0-930 GCF_049237265.1 Enterobacter cloacae complex sp. IR5384
CGACTGCACCAGTTGATTGGGCGTAATGGCTGTTGTGCAGCCAGCTCCTGACAGTTCAATATCAGAAGTGATCTGCACCAATCTCGACTATGCTCAATACTCGTGTGCACCAAAGCGAGGTGAGCATGGCGACGGAGGCTCTGTTGCAAAGATTGGCGGCAGTCAGAGGTAGGCTGTCGCTCTGCGCCGATCAGGCGGCTGCTGCGAAATGGTGGTTGAGCATGCCCATGGCCTCCGTCAGCGCCGAGGGCCCAATGCCAAAAGCTCTCTCCACAAGGCGCACCTCGCCCCTGATGCCGGGCTGCAGGCACCAGGGGCGAGCCTGTCCTTTGCGCAGGGCTCGCATGACTTCGAATCCCTTGATCGTGGCATAGGCCGTGGGGATCGATTTGAAACCGCGCACCGGCTTGATCAGTATCTTGAGCTTTCCGTGATCGGCCTCGATCACGTTATTGAGATACTTCACCTGCCGGTGGGCCGTCTCCCGGTCCAGCTTTCCTTCGCGCTTCAATTCGGTGATCGCTGCACCATAGCTCGGCGCTTTGTCGGTATTGAGCGTGGCAGGCTTTTCCCAGTGCTTCAGGCCTCGCAGGGCCTTGCCCAGGAACCGCTTCGCTGCCTTGGCGCTGCGGGTCGGCGACAGGTAGAAATCGATCGTGTCGCCCCGCTTGTCGACTGCCCGGTACAGGTAGGTCCACTTGCCCCGCACCTTGACGTAGGTTTCATCCAGGCGCCAGCTCGGATCAAAGCCACGCCGCCAGAACCAGCGCAGCCGCTTCTCCATCTCCGGGGCGTAGCACTGGACCCAGCGATAGATCGTCGTATGGTCGACCGAAATGCCGCGTTCCGCCAGCATTTCCTCAAGGTCGCGATAGCTGATCGGATAGCGACAATACCAGCGCACCGCCCACAGGATCACATCACCCTGGA
>NZ_JBMKHJ010000113.1:0-823 GCF_049237265.1 Enterobacter cloacae complex sp. IR5384
CGTTAGCCACCAAGAAGGTGCCATGAAAACATTTGCCGCATATGTAATTATCGCGTGTCTTTCGAGTACGGCATTAGCTGGTTCAATTACAGAAAATACGTCTTGGAACAAAGAGTTCTCTGCCGAAGCCGTCAATGGTGTCTTCGTGCTTTGTAAAAGTAGCAGTAAATCCTGCGCTACCAATGACTTAGCTCGTGCATCAAAGGAATATCTTCCAGCATCAACATTTAAGATCCCCAACGCAATTATCGGCCTAGAAACTGGTGTCATAAAGAATGAGCATCAGGTTTTCAAATGGGACGGAAAGCCAAGAGCCATGAAGCAATGGGAAAGAGACTTGACCTTAAGAGGGGCAATACAAGTTTCAGCTGTTCCCGTATTTCAACAAATCGCCAGAGAAGTTGGCGAAGTAAGAATGCAGAAATACCTTAAAAAATTTTCCTATGGCAACCAGAATATCAGTGGTGGCATTGACAAATTCTGGTTGGAAGGCCAGCTTAGAATTTCCGCAGTTAATCAAGTGGAGTTTCTAGAGTCTCTATATTTAAATAAATTGTCAGCATCTAAAGAAAACCAGCTAATAGTAAAAGAGGCTTTGGTAACGGAGGCGGCACCTGAATATCTAGTGCATTCAAAAACTGGTTTTTCTGGTGTGGGAACTGAGTCAAATCCTGGTGTCGCATGGTGGGTTGGGTGGGTTGAGAAGGAGACAGAGGTTTACTTTTTCGCCTTTAACATGGATATAGACAACGAAAGTAAGTTGCCGCTAAGAAAATCCATTCCCACCAAAATCATGGAAAGTGAGGGCATCATTGGTGGCTAA
>NZ_JBMKHJ010000114.1:0-815 GCF_049237265.1 Enterobacter cloacae complex sp. IR5384
TCGACAACCTCTCGCGCAACCAAGACATCGCGGTCGGACTGCAAGTGATCTTGAAGCCACGGGCCCGTCCCACCCCGACATGGACCTCGATGCCCGAACGGACGTTAGATTTCGAGTTCTAGGCGTTCTGCGATGAAGGTTGGATCCCAGCCGGGATTGAAAGTGTCGACGTGGGTGAATCCGAGCCGCTCGTATAGGCCACGCAGGTTCGGGTGGCAGTCGAGCCGCAGCTTGGCGCACCCCTGCGTTCGCGCGGCATGGCGGCAAGCCTCGATCAGCGCGGAGCTGACACCCCGGCCCGCATGTGTCCGTCGCACCGCGAGCTTGTGCAGATATGCGGCCTCCCCCTTGAGGGCGTCGGGCCAGAACTCGGGATCCTCGGCCGACAAGGTGCAACAGCCGACGATGCCGTCGCTGCAACTCGCGACTAGGAGCTCGGATCTCAGGACGAAGGTCTCCGCGAATGTCCGGTCGATCCGCGCGACGTCCCAGGCGGGCGTTCCCTTGGCGGACATCCACGCCGCAGCGTCGTGCATCAGCCGCACAACCTCGTCGATATCACCCGAGCAGGCGACCCGAACGTTCGGAGGCTCCTCGCTGTCCATTCGCTCCCCTGGCGCGGTATGAACCGCCGCCTCATAGTGCAGTTTGATCCTGACGAGCCCAGCATGTCTGCGCCCACCTTCGCGGAACCTGACCAGGGTCCGCTAGCGGGCGGCCGGAAGGTGAATGCTAGGCATGATCTAACCCTCGGTCTCTGGCGTCGCGACTGCGAAATTTCGCGAGGGTTTCCGAGAAGGTGATTGCGCTTCGCA
>NZ_JBMKHJ010000115.1:0-778 GCF_049237265.1 Enterobacter cloacae complex sp. IR5384
ACGGCAAGATACAGCCAGCCTTCGTGGGTCCTGATGTAGGTTATGTCCGTTACCCAACGCTCATCAGGAGCATCCGGATTGAACTGTCGCTGGAGCCTGTTGGGTGACACGATACTGGCCTCGCCTTTACGTGCCCGCGGGCTTCGGTATCCGACCTGAGCCTTTATTCCGACACGTTTCATCAGTCTCCAGACTCTGTTTACTCCGCACTGTTGCCCGCTGTCACGCAGATCCAGATGGATTTTGCGATAACCATAGACGCATCCCGATTCCAGCCAGAACTGTTTAATCTGTCCTGTCAGTCTCAGGTCTGCCTGATGGCGTTGTGAATGCGGCTGCTGAAGCCAGGCGTAAAAACCACTGGGATGAACATCCAGCACCCGACAGAGCAGGCGAACAGGCCAGCAACAGGAGTTGTCACGGATAAAGGCGTACCTCAGTCGGACAGCTTTGCGAAGTACGCCGCGGCTTTTTTTAATATGTCCCGTTCGTCGGTAACCCGTTTCAGCTCTTTCTGGAGACGGCGGATCTCGGCCTGAGCATCTGACTGTTCTTTATTAGTGGAAGAATCCGGACCGTACTTCTTTATCCAGGCATAAAGGCTGTGGGTGGTGATATCGAGACGTGTTGCAACGCTGGCAACAGAATAACCGCGATCAACAACCTGTTTGACTGCTTCAGTTTTAAACTCTTCAGGATAACGCTTACCGCTCATGGGCACCTCTCTTTAAGTCATCTTAAATGACTCTGAGGTGTCTGTTAAACGCGTGGCGATTCA
>NZ_JBMKHJ010000116.1:0-683 GCF_049237265.1 Enterobacter cloacae complex sp. IR5384
ACTGGGTTCGTGCCTTCATCCGTTTCCACGGTGTGCGTCACCCGGCAACCTTGGGCAGCAGCGAAGTCGAGGCATTTCTGTCCTGGCTGGCGAACGAGCGCAAGGTTTCGGTCTCCACGCATCGTCAGGCATTGGCGGCCTTGCTGTTCTTCTACGGCAAGGTGCTGTGCACGGATCTGCCCTGGCTTCAGGAGATCGGAAGACCTCGGCCGTCGCGGCGCTTGCCGGTGGTGCTGACCCCGGATGAAGTGGTTCGCATCCTCGGTTTTCTGGAAGGCGAGCATCGTTTGTTCGCCCAGCTTCTGTATGGAACGGGCATGCGGATCAGTGAGGGTTTGCAACTGCGGGTCAAGGATCTGGATTTCGATCACGGCACGATCATCGTGCGGGAGGGCAAGGGCTCCAAGGATCGGGCCTTGATGTTACCCGAGAGCTTGGCACCCAGCCTGCGCGAGCAGCTGTCGCGTGCACGGGCATGGTGGCTGAAGGACCAGGCCGAGGGCCGCAGCGGCGTTGCGCTTCCCGACGCCCTTGAGCGGAAGTATCCGCGCGCCGGGCATTCCTGGCCGTGGTTCTGGGTTTTTGCGCAGCACACGCATTCGACCGATCCACGGAGCGGTGTCGTGCGTCGCCATCACATGTATGACCAGACCTTTCAGCGCGCCTTCAAACGTGCCGTAGAA
>NZ_JBMKHJ010000117.1:0-640 GCF_049237265.1 Enterobacter cloacae complex sp. IR5384
TATAGACCGTCCGCCAGTGGTCGAAGGCGCGCTGCAGTTCGCCCTCGTTCGCGAACCATTTACCCTGCAGCACCTCCGTCTTCAGGCTGCGGTGAAAACGCTCCAGCTTGCCCTGCGTCTGCGGATGATACGGCCGGGAGTGTCCCACCCGGATACCGTGGCGCATCAGCCACAGCTCCAGCGCCGTCCAGGTGCCGGTGGTGTCTCCCCACGGGGCGCCGTTGTCCATTGTCATCCGGTCCGGCAGGCCGTAGCGTTCAAACACGCTGACCAGCCGCTGCTGCACGGTCTCACGCCGTTCATCGGTACAGTGCGCCAGGCACAGGGAAAAACGGGAGTGGTCGTCCAGCAGGGTGAGCGGATGGCAGCGGCCACCGCCAAAGGGAAAGTGGCCCTTAAAATCCATCTGCCAGAGCCGGTTCGGCGCGTCATGTTCGAACCGCCCCGTGGCGGGAATGCCCGGAGAAGTGCCCGGCAGCAGGCCGTGACGGGCCATCAGGTTATGAACGGTGCTGAAGGCGGGCATACGGTGCCCCTGGTCTTCCAGCCAGCGCTTTATCTTGCGTGCGCCCCAGCGTTCATGGCGGTCATGAGCCATACGCAGCAGGGCAGTGATGTCGTCAGATGAGCGGTTCGGGGA
>NZ_JBMKHJ010000118.1:0-609 GCF_049237265.1 Enterobacter cloacae complex sp. IR5384
ATCGCCTCTGACTGCCAGGGCATCCACCGTGTACGCTTAGTCGCTTAACCTCACAACCCGAAGATGTTTCACTTCTGATTGCGAAAATTTGAGAGACTCGAACACACCATTAAAGATGTGTCGTTTCAATTTTCAGCTTGATCCAGATTTTTAAAGAGCAAAACTTCGCAGTGCACCTTTTCAGGTTCACTCTGAAGTTTTCTTGTGTTCGCAGTAAAAGATGGTGGAGCTATGCGGGATCGAACCGCAGACCTCCTGCGTGCAAAGCAGGCGCTCTCCCAGCTGAGCTATAGCCCCATCGTTTGCAAACCTCTGTACCGGTAATTTTTCCTGAGACAAGGCGTGGTAACGCGACGCATACATCAGTATGTGAGCGTTGCCGCAACGCAGTATCAGGGAAAATTTGGTAGGCCTGAGTGGACTTGAACCACCGACCTCACCCTTATCAGGGGTGCGCTCTAACCACCTGAGCTACAAGCCTGTAGAGGTTTTTTACTGCTGTTTTTCATCAGACAATCTGTGTGAGCACTACAAAGGCAGGTTCTTTAAGGTAAGGAGGTGATCCAACCGCAGGTTCCCCTACGGTTACCTTGTTACGACTTCACCCCA
>NZ_JBMKHJ010000119.1:0-579 GCF_049237265.1 Enterobacter cloacae complex sp. IR5384
CCGGGTTGCGGACAGTGTCTGGTGGGTAGTTTGACTGGGGCGGTCTCCTCCCAAAGAGTAACGGAGGAGCACGAAGGTTAGCTAATCCTGGTCGGACATCAGGAGGTTAGTGCAATGGCATAAGCTAGCTTGACTGCGAGAGTGACGGCTCGAGCAGGTGCGAAAGCAGGTCATAGTGATCCGGTGGTTCTGAATGGAAGGGCCATCGCTCAACGGATAAAAGGTACTCCGGGGATAACAGGCTGATACCGCCCAAGAGTTCATATCGACGGCGGTGTTTGGCACCTCGATGTCGGCTCATCACATCCTGGGGCTGAAGTAGGTCCCAAGGGTATGGCTGTTCGCCATTTAAAGTGGTACGCGAGCTGGGTTTAGAACGTCGTGAGACAGTTCGGTCCCTATCTGCCGTGGGCGCTGGAGAATTGAGGGGGGCTGCTCCTAGTACGAGAGGACCGGAGTGGACGCATCACTGGTGTTCGGGTTGTCATGCCAATGGCACTGCCCGGTAGCTAAATGCGGAAGAGATAAGTGCTGAAAGCATCTAAGCACGAAACTTGCCCCGAGATGAGTTCTCCCTGA
>NZ_JBMKHJ010000120.1:0-558 GCF_049237265.1 Enterobacter cloacae complex sp. IR5384
TCACCCAACAGGCTCCAGCGACAGTTCAATCCGGATGCTCCTGATGAGCGTTGGGTAACGGACATAACCTACATCAGGACCCACGAAGGCTGGCTGTATCTTGCCGTTGTTGTTGATCTGTTCTCACGCAAAATTATCGGCTGGTCCATGCAATCCCGGATGACAAAGGACATTGTCCTGAACGCACTGCTGATGGCTGTATGGCGGCGTAATCCCGAAAAACAGGTGCTGGTTCATTCGGATCAGGGCAGTCAGTACACAAGCCATGAGTGGCAGTCGTTCCTGAAATCACACGGCCTGGAGGGTAGCATGAGCCGTCGCGGTAACTGCCATGATAATGCGGTTGCAGAAAGTTTTTTCCAGTTGTTGAAACGTGAACGGATAAAGAAAAAGATCTACGGAACGCGGGAAGAAGCCCGCAGTGATATTTTTGATTACATCGAAATGTTTTATAACAGTAAGCGTCGGCATGGTTCTAGCGAACAGATGTCACCGACAGAATATGAAAACCAGTATTATCAACGGCTCGGAAGTGTCTAGATTATCCGTGGCGATTCA